>NZ_JAZHPG010000008.1:0-11940 GCF_036418315.1 Salarchaeum sp. III
GCGCCCCGCGGCGACCCAGCGCGCGCCACAAACCAGGGGAAAACCGCGCGCACACCCCGCTATACAGACCGAAAAATAGTGTTGCCACTCCGCCGCGGGCCGCCTTAGCCTGGCGTCACGTCACCCGCGCCGCCCGCTCGCCGCCGCTCTCGCTCCGCCCACGCCTCCCAGTCCACGTTCTCCGCCTCCCGCCGCGCCTTCGCGTTCCGCGCGTCCTCCACGCGTTGTGCGGCGGTCTGGAGCGAGTCCACAACACTTCAGGTATCCCGCACTCGTCGGTGCTCGCCGTCCGCTCGCGTGTACGAAACGGTGAGGTGGCGCACCGGCTCGTCGTGGGTCTGTTCCCAGGCGAGCGCGAGCTGCCGCAGCATCGACCGCTCGTCTGCCGCGTCCGTCGGCCGGTAGTGAATCTCCACGCGCGTCTCGTGGTCGTACTCGCCCGGCCTGACGGCGGCGTTGTACTCGCGTCGCCACCGACTCCATGCGTTCGCGGTGTCGCCGCGTTCGGCTGCCTGCGCCACCTGCATCGCCGCGCTCCCGACGGTCTCTCGGAAGTTCTGTTCGGCGGCCTGCACTCGCGAGAGGAGTTTCTGCTGCACGTGCTTCGAGGCAAATTCAAGCTGGCCGTAGGTGTGCTCGATGAGGTCGCTCAGGCGGTCGACGACGCGGCGTACCGTCCGGTAGTTGTAGCCGGTCTGTTCGGCTGCGTCGGCTGGGGAGACCTCGCCGCCGTCCGCGAGCAAGGTGTCTACGACGGCGCGGTCGGACTCTTCCATCTCTCCCCAGAGCCGGGTGACTGCGGCGGTCTGTGCGTCTTCGACCTCGGGGAGCGGGTCGTCGTAGAGACGGAGCGAGCGCTCGATCTCCTCGCCCGCCGCGAAGTACGCATCCGACACCCACTGCTCGCCACTGCCGAGCGAGAGGCCGGCCCACTCCTCGCCGTCGAACCGGAACGACTCGGTGGGCTTCCCCGCGGTTGTCCAGTCTTCGCCGGCTGGTGCGGCCTTGATGCGCTCGCCGTGCGTCGTCTCGTCGTGGCCGAACTCGGCCTTCCGCAGGGTGCAGAGGTGGGCGCACGGGCCGTCGTGATAGCGGAAGCCGTCGCAGTCGCAGCGGCCGATGTACTCGCCGTTCTCGACGGCGTAGGCGCAGCGGTGGACGTGGCCGTCGGGGAGTGTGACGAAGTAGGCGTAGCGGCTTGTGCGCTCGATGAGGGCGCGGTCGGGGTCGGCGCGCGTCCAGCTACTCGTTTCGTTGTCGCGCTCCCGTGGGAAGTCGAGTGGGGGACTCATGGTTCTCCCTCGAACTCAACGACGCGGCACTCGTCCGTCCAGCACTCGTAGAAGGGGCTGCCGGTCTCTCGCTCGCCTTCGAGGCCGCAGTTGGGGCACTTCCCGTTCATGGTCCCCTCCGTGCGTGGTTGGTGACGAGCATCGTGCCGCAGCGGCCGCAGTAGAGGCGGCCGCGTTCGTCGTGTTGGCGGACGGGGTGTGTGCAGGTGTTCGGGACGGTCGTCACGGCTGGCACACCCCGTTTGTGAGGGCTGGGCAGCGCTGTTGGTCGTCGAGGATGTAGCCGCCGCAGTAGTCGCAGATTCCGGGGTCGTCGTGGTTGCCGTGGTTGGTGGCGCTCACGCCGACCACCCCGTAGTTTGTGAGAGGCGGCCTAACGGCTGAGAAGCGGTAATTTCTGCCGTATTTGCCTTAAATGAAGGAGTGGGGCCGGAGGGATTTGAACCCCCGATCGACTGATATCTCCGGTGCGCCTCGGAACTCCAGAGGGTCGTCGTCGCGAGCCGATGATCAGTCGGTCGCTCGGTATACCAGTCTGGAATTTCGTCCCGGGCGCGTGGCCTCTGGAGTCAGTCGCCATGCCTGGCTTGGCCACAGCCCCGTGCGTTCGTTCGTTGGGGGATTTGCAGTAAATGGGTTTCGATTCAGGTGAGGTCGAGGTAGTGGTGGGTGGTGTCGTCGAGGGCGCGGGTGACGGTGTCGCCGTGGTCGAACTGGACCGGGTGGTCGAAGTGGGGGCCGTCGTGGACGAACGTGTGAAATTCGCCGTTTTCCCCACAGGGGTCGACGTCGTCGGGGAGGTCGGCGAGGAGGTCGTGGTCGTAGGTGCGGCCGAGGAAGTCGGGGCCGAGGTGGTCGGTGACGCAGACGAGAGTGGCCTGGTAGCCGAGGTCGATGAATTCGCGCGCTGTTTCGTCGGTGGGTTCGTTCCAGAGCGGCCAGCGGCCGTCGATAGGCGTGTTCTGAAGGTTGCGCTCGCGGTACTCCCGAATGTCTTCGAGGTAGAGGTCGGCGAACGCGATTTCCGTCACGTCGCGGGCCGCGTAGTCTTCGAGGAGGGCGGCCATCGTTTTCTCGTAGGTCTCGTTGTCCGCGTTGTCGGGGATGTCCACGCGTCGGTGTGGGATGTCGAGGGCGTTCGCTTGCTCGCGGATGAGTCGCCAGCGCACGCCGTGCATGCTCGTGCGGTCGGTTTCGGCGCTCCCCGTGGTGAACAACTCGACGGGTTCGACGCCCGCCTCGCGGAGTCTGTGGAGGGCGAGCGTGGCGTCTTTTCCGCCACTCCACGCGAAGACGAGAGTCACGCCTCGGTGCGTTCGCGCCAGTCGCAGTCCTGGCACTTGTAGCCGGTGACGAGCTCGGTGACGGACGGCATGTAGGTGACGGCGATGACGTCGCCGCCGCAGTCGGGGCACTCGCGGTCGGTGTCCTCGATGGCTTCCGCTTCCATCACGGAGTCGTCTTCGACGAGTTCGGCGAGTTTTTTCGGGGTGACCATGCGGCCTTGAACGACGCGGTTCTCGGACATACTGTTGGGGAACGGGTGGACGGCCGTAAGCGCTCCGTTACAGCCAGGGGGCGCGTTCCTCGCCCGCGTCCTCGCCGGGGTACGCGCGTCCGGACTCGTCCTCGTTCTCGTCGCCGCCGTCGGTTGCGGCGGGCTGGTCGGGGGGCGTCTCGCCGTGTGCGAGTTCGTCGGCGGCGTCCGGGTCGACCGCGAGCACACCGGCGACGGCGAAGACGACGAGGGGGGCTTCCGGCGGGATGGTCGCGGGGACGAACAGGCTGAGCGCGAGCGTCGCGAGCGCGACCGCGGAGCCGAACCGGAAGCGGTCGATGTCGATGAGCCGGTAGAGATAGGGTTGGGCGAACACGACGCCGAGCGCGAACGCGACGGCAATCAGGCCGGCGGCGGCCGCGTGCAGCATCAGCGTGGGGTTCGTCTGCACGGAGAGCGTCACGTCGCCGAGGGAGACGGCGGCGATGAACCCGAGGCCGACGATGACGCCGGGGCTCGGGAGGTACTCTCCGATGGTGGCGCTCGCGGTTTTCGCGGCGATGGCGAGGATGACGAGGGCGGCGAACCGCTCGAAGACCGCGATGTCGAGCAGGCTCGCGATGGTGGGGGCGAGCGCGGCTTCGACGACCGCGAGCGCGACGAGCGGGACGCCGACGGTGAGGACGGCGCGCGCTTGCTTGCGTACGTTCGTCTCGAGTTCGGCGAGGATGACGGCGACCGTAGCGCTTCCCCCGAACACGAGGAGGCCGACCTGGAGGACGCCGGTCCACGTGTCGAGCGCGCCCGCGAGGACGAGCGCGGGGAAGATACCGTCGACGAGCGGGAGGAGCATCACGGTCGCGAGGAGGCGGGTTGCGCCGCCGACCTGTCGCTCGAGGCGGAGGGCGATGGGGTGGCGTGAGCTACTCATCAGGGGTGATGGCCGTGACCGGGGGCCGTCCGGTGGTAGCGGGGACGCGACAACCGCGGCGCGCCGTGTCGACCGGCGGACTGCCGGTCGAAGTTCGGTCCCGTTGTCCCGAATTTCGCGCACACGAGTGTCTGAATGCCGGAGGGGAGGGCGTGGTTGCCGGCGGTGCGCGCGATGCTGGGACTGTGGGAGTCCATACGTTCGCCTATTCGAGACGGATGCATAAGCATTGTGTGAGAAACGCCGACACGCACCGATGATAGTTTCGCGCCTTTTTAAACAACACCGTGGGTTCGTGGGGGTAGAATCGAATATTCCGACAATTGTTCACTCTCGCGGCGTCCGGGGCGGTTCGACCGCCACCCGGGTGTGTGGCATCGTGGTGCACATCCCGGGGCATCTCGGAACGCTTTTGCCCCACGAACGTGTGCGATTTACATGGCGCGAGACGATTCCCGCGACGGACACTTCTCCCAGAAACTCCAGGTACCGGAAGCGCTGACCTTCGACGACGTTCTTCTCCGCCCGAAGGAGAGCCGCGTCGAACCAGACGAGGCAGACGTCTCCACGCGCGTCTCCAAGAACGTGGAACTCAACGCTCCCGTTCTCTCGGCGGCGATGGACACTGTCACCGAGAGCGACCTCGCCATCGCGCTCGCCCGCGAGGGCGGCCTCGGCGTCCTCCACCAGAACATGGACGCAGACGAGATGGCGGCCGAAATCGAGCGCGTGAAGCGGGCGGACGAACTGGTCATCCGCCGCGAGGACGTGGTCACCGCGCGCCCCCAACAGACCATCAGCGAGGTCGACGCGATGATGGCGCGCGAGGGCGTGAGCGGCGCACCCGTCGTCGACGACGATGACGAGGTTCTCGGCATCATCTCGAACACGGACATCCGTCCCTACCTCGGCGTGAACGAGGACGACCTCGTGGAGGAGGCGATGACGGACGAAGTCATCACCGCCGGCCCCGAAGTCGCGGCGCGCGACGCGCTCGACCTGATGTACGACCATAAGGTCGAACGCCTTCCTATCGTCGAGGACGGCAAACTCGCCGGTCTCGTGACGATGCAGAGCATCCTCGAACGCCGCGAGCACGACGACGCCGCGCGCGACGAGAACGGCGAACTCGTCGTCGGCGTCGCCGTCGGCCCGTTCGACGTGGAACGCGCGAAGACCGCCGACGAGGCGGGCGCGGACGTGGTGTTCATCGACTGCGCGCACGCGCACAACCTCAACGTCATCGACTCCGCCCGCGAGATTCGCGAAACCATCGAGGCGGACGTGGTCGTCGGGAACGTCGGAACGACGGAGGCCGCGGAAGCGGTCGCGGACTTCGCGGACGGCATCAAAGTCGGTATCGGTCCGGGCTCCATCTGCACGACGCGCGTCGTCACGGGCGCTGGGATGCCCCAGATTACCGCCGTCGCCGAAGTCGCGGACGTGGCCGCGGAGTACGACGTCCCCGTCATCGCGGACGGCGGCATTCGGTACTCCGGCGACGCCGCGAAGGCCATCGCCGCTGGCGCGGACGCCGTGATGCTCGGCTCCTACTTCGCCGGCACCGACGAGGCACCCGGCCGCGTCATCACCGTCGACGGGAAGAAGTACAAGCAGTACCGCGGCATGGGGTCGGTCGGCGCGATGCAGTCCGGCGGCGGAGAGCGCTACCTCAAGGAAGAACAGGAGGACGAGGAGTTCGTCCCCGAGGGCGTCGAGGCAGCCACCCCCTACAAGGGCAGCGTCGCGTCCGAACTCCACCAGCTCGTCGGCGGCATCCAGTCCGGAATGGGGTACGTCGGCGCGGACACCATCCCCGAGTACAAGGAACGAGCCGAGTTCGTGCGGGTCTCCCAGGCCGGCCAGACCGAGGGCCACCCGCACGACGTGATGATTACGGACGAGGCGCCGAACTACAGCCCGCAGAACTAACTACGCTGACAGCGCGGACTGCAGAACCCTGTTTTCGCGGCGTTCGAGTCGGGATATGCCTTGAACTCGTCACCACACGTGTCGCACTCGTAGGTGTCGAAGTCCGACATGTACGGCGGTATCGCCGCGAGGGCAAAAACCGTTGTGGCACTACCGGGATTCGTCCCTGATGTAGTCGTGGAACGCGTCGCGCGCCGCCCGGGAGTCCGGGACTTCGATAAGCGGGCTGAGGACGCTTCGCTCGTCCTCCTCGCGCATCTCGGGGTTGTAGCTGTCGGTGAGGATTTTCGCCTCGTACTGCCCGCCCTTCTTGACGATGAAGACTCCGTCCGTTTTCTCGCCGAGCGTCCAGCGGCCAGCGCGGTGTTGTACAGTCACTGTTCCCACCTGAACGTTCCTGATATTCACCCCTACCACCATATATCTTTGCCCCACGGTAACGATTGACACACAGGGTGCGAAAAAGGGGGACGACCGTCAGGGCGCGCAGATGTCGTGCAGATCGTCCAGCCCGTCGATATCGTGAGTTGGCTCCACGTTCAGGTACCAGTCCTCGCGGTGCGGCCGCCGGATGAACGCCGAGTCGATGCCGGCGTTGTTCGCCGCGTGGATGTCGGACTCGTTGTCCCCGACGAACAGCGCGTTCGTCGTCCCCAGGTCCTCCAGCGCGCGATGGAGGTAGTAGGGGTTCGGCTTCCGACGGCGCAGGCTCTCCAGCGTCGGCTCGCGGCCGTACACCGCGCCGAACCGGTCCGAGACGCCGTAGTGGTCGAGCACGAACTCGACCGTCGCCTGCTGGTTCGAACTCACAACCCCGTAATCGAGGTTGAGGTCGTCCAGCACGTGCAGGTCGTCGTAGAGGGTTTTGCGGCCCTCGTGGACCTCGGTGCGTTGCGCGAGCGTTCCAGCCCGGTCGCGAATCTCCCAGAGTTGGTCGGGGTTCAGGTCGTACGCGTTACAAATCTCGTCGATGTCCGACGGGTCCACACCCGCGGCCATCGTCTCGATGTGTTCGGGGTCGGGGTCCGTAACCCCGAACTGCTTGAACGTGGTTTCCGCGGCTTCCCGCAGCACGTTGTAACTCGTCCGACCGACGAGAACCCCGTCGTTGTCGAACACGACGGCGTCGTAGCTCATATCAATGCTTGGGGCTCAGAGCGTATAAGCGTTTCATCGCTCTCTGAGTTTCGACTCGCACTCCGCGACGAACCCCACGAGGTTCCGCGCGGCTTCCACGTCGAGCGACACCAGCACGCCCGCCCGCTCGCTGTCGGGGAAATGAAGGAGGACGCCGGTCTCGTGTATCTCCATCGTGGCCGTTGTCGCGCCGAACCGCCCGTACTCCTCTTCGGACACCCAGGCCTGCGCCTCGCGAACGCGCGCCACGACGTTCGGCAAGAGCGCGTGGAGTTCGCGGGTCGCCAGGTCCTCGCGGACGTGAAGCAACTCCCAACCGCCCGCGTCGTACCGGAACGCCGTCCGGTAGGCGTCGCCCGCCCGGTCACGCAGGTACTCGTCGAGCTTTTCGTAACGTGAACGTCCCATAATGCAACGTTCTCTACCGTCGGACTTTGCTCTTCGCATCGACCGTCTCTCCGGGGCGAGTCGCGGAGTATAAACGCCCGACACGCGTCCACGAGTGTATGCACCCGGACGACGTTCGCGAGGACTGGGCGGAGCGCTCCGGGGAGTACTCACCGGAGTACTACGCCCACCTCGGACCGAACGACGTGAGCGAGACGCTCGCCGACGCGTTCACGCACTACCTCGCCGATGACGCGGCGATTCTCGAACTCGGCTGCGGGTCCGGCCGCCACCTCGCACACCTCCGCGAGCAGGGATTTCAGGACCTCCACGGCATCGACATCAACCCCGAGTCGTTCGACGTGATGGCCGAACACTACCCCGGCCTCCACGAGACCGGAGCCTTCCACGCGGGCGCGCTCAAAGACGTGCTTCCCGAGTTCGACGACGGCGCGTTCGACGCAGTGTACAGCGTGGAGACCCTCCAGCACGTCCATCCAGAGGACGACTGGGTGTTCGACGAGGTCGTGCGCGTGACGAGCGACCTCCTGGCGACTGCCGAGAACGAGGGGAACAACCCGACTGCGGGCGACCAGGACGTGAGTTACGTGAACGACGAGTTCCCGCTCTACCACCGCGACTGGAAGCGCGTGTTCACCGACCGCGGCGCCGCACAGCTCCTCCACGAACCCACGTCGCGCGACACCATCCGCGTCTTCCGCGCTCTCTGACTTCTGCAGAACAGGTCTCGGTTCTGACCAAATACTAATGGGGGTGTCCGTGATGCCCTAGACCACACTCGCACTATCAGGGGACTATCATGGACTGCTACCGCTGCGGACGCGCCGTCGACTACGACCGCATCACCGTCGGACGGGCGTCCGGTACGGTGGCGGGAAGTCTCTGCCTCGACTGCGAGTCGGAGTGGCTGTCCACCCGGGACACCACGTCGATGGCGACGTGCTTCGACTGCGGCGGCCGCTCGGACCTTCTCTTTCCCCGGTGGGATTCCATCGTCGAGAGCGACGACGGCACCGGTTCCGTCGAGACTGAGTACCGGATTCAGCTCACCACGCCGGCCGCCTGTCACCACTGCCTCCACCGCTAATTCTCGGTGCTACTGAACTTCTCGGTAGCGGCTGCGACAGTGGCGACGCGAGTTATCGGTGGGTGTCGGGACCGCCCGTGGGTTCGGCATCCAACCTCGATTTTACTCTTTCGGGCAACCTAAATTCGGTGTACCGAAAAAATAGTTCCTTTCGGGGAAAACGTTTAAGTCGGTTCCCTGCGTGGATACGAATGCAATGAGCACTCAGGAAACCGTTCGTCGAAAAGCCGGAACCGTCGAGGAGAACGCGGTCCGCATCGAGACCGCGAAGGCGGAACAGATCGTCGAAGCGCTGAACGTCGACCTCGCCGCGACCTACGTCCTCTACCACCAGCTCCGCAAGCACCACTGGAACGTCGAGGGCGCGGAGTTCAACGACCTCCACGAGTTCCTCGGCGACCGCGCGGAGGAAGCAGAAGACGCCGCGGACGACCTCGCGGAGCGCGCGCAAGCGCTCGGCGGCGTCCCCATCAGCGGCCCCGCGAACCTCGAAGACCACGCCCCCGTCGAGTTCGAGGGCGAGGACGTCTACGACATCCGCACGTCGCTCGAACACGACCGCGAGATGTACGGCGACGTCATCGAGACCGTCCGTGAACACGTCGGTCTCGCCGAAGACCTGGAGGACTACGCGACGAGCGAACTCCTCCGCGACGTGCTCGAAGACCTCGAGGACGCAGCGCACGAGATCGACCACTACCTCGAAGACGACACGCTCGTCCGCACGAACTAACGATGACGGACCCGCAGACGGGTCGTCTCGTCCAACCGCTCGACGGCGCGACCGTCCGACAGGAGTGGGGGACGGTTGAGGAGAACGCCCTCCGCCTCGACCGCGAGGATACGACGCGCGTAGTCGAAGCGCTGAACGCCGACCACGCGGGCGCGTTCAACCTCTTCTACCTCCTGCGAAAGCACTACTGGACGGCCGCCGGCGCGGAGCACGAACAGGTCGCGGACGTGCTGGAAGACGGCTACGAGCGGGCGCGCGACCTGAACGACGCTATCGCCGAACGCATCACCGAACTCGGCGGTGTGCCGGCGAGCACGCCGCCGCAGATTCAGGAGTACTCGCCCGTCCACCTGGAGGCCGAACACCTCTTCGACCTCCGCGCGTCCGTCGCGGGCGACCTGGAGGCGTACGCGACGCTCGCCGCGAGCATGCGCGACCACGTCACGCTCGCGAAGCAGGTGGGCGACGAGGCGACCGTGGAACTCCTGCAGGACGAACTGGAAGACCTGGAAGAACGCGCGCACGAACTCGAGGAACTGCTCGCGGACGACACGCTCGTGGAGGTGTCGCGATGAGCGCGCCCCACCTCCGACACCCCGGCGAGGACGCGCTCCGACAGGAGTGGGGGACGGTCGAGGAGAACGCCCTCCGACTCGACACCGCCACGACCGAACAGCTGGTGGCGGCGTTGAACCGCGACCTCTCCGGTCTCTACATCCTGTTCAATCAGCTCCGCAAGCAGTACTGGACGCTCAGCGGCCGGGATATCGGCCAAGTCCTCGACTTCTTCGAGGACGCGGCCGACCGGCTTGCCGAGATGACGGACGACCTCGCCATCCGCGTCGTCGCGCTCGGCGGCGTGCCGGTGAACGGCCCGAAGGGCATCCGGGAGCACGCGCCGCTCCGCATCGAGGCGGGCGACGTGTACGACCTCCGGTCGTCGCTCTCGAACGACCTCGACGGGTACGCGACGCTCGCGGTGCAGTTCCGCGACCACATCACGCTCGCGGACGAACTGGGCGACGAGGGGACGTCAGAACTGTTGCGCGACCACGTCGGAACCATCGAGGCGGACGCGCACGATGTCGAGAAGTTCCTCGCTGACGACTCGCTCGTCAACGAGGCGTAAGGAGGTTTTTCAGCGGTAGTCGCTGGGCTGAACGGTGAAATCAGTCGCGAGCCAGCGGTCGCCGTCGCCGTCTTCGACGAACAACCGTCGGCCCGCGGTGACTTCGCGGCAGTTCAGGGTCGGCCGCGCGTCCGCGTCGGTCTCCGGTTCCGGTGGGTCGGTGCGGGAGTCGATGCGGTCGGGCGTCGCGCGGCGTGTGTCGGCCATTACCGCGGTTTAGGCAACCCTAAACCAAAAAGGGTTCGGTTACTCGAAGTCGCCGGTGATGACGTTCGTGACGCGCTCGCGGTCGAAGAGTCGTTCGTCCTCCGGAACTGACGGATAGCGTTTCCCGTCGCCGTATCCCGGCCACGCGCCGAACTGGTCGGGGTAGAGCTGTTTCGCGGTCATCTCCAGCTGGAAGAGATTCATCACGGGACCCTGCATACCGTGCCCGGACGGGTAGTAGCGGCCATCGCGGAACGCCGGTACCTCCTCCGCGAGCGGGTCGTTCAATACCGCTTCCCTGCCCTCAATGAACGTGTCGCCGAGCGCCGTCCCCCAGTACCGGAGGACGACATCGGGCTCGGCCTCGACCATCCCCTCGTAGTCGTACGCGCCGTCCGACCCGGGGCCGCCCTCGGTGGTCGTGAACGCGTTCGTCGCGCCAAACGGCCGGACGTGGTTCCAGAGATAGCCGTCCTGCGTGAAGTCGTACGGCCAGAACGTCCCGCCGGAGTACGCGACGATAGCGAGAGACGGCCGCTCCTCGGCGGGCGGAAGCCGGTCCTCGATAGTTGCCGCGAGGTCGTCTCGAACGGACTTGAGCGCCTCGTAGCGCTCGCGTTCCCGGAGAACTTCCGCGAGCTTCCCGATGTACTCCCAGAGCCCGTAGTACTCGTAGTCGCCTTCGCACGCGGGCGGGCTCGCGTTCGTTCGGCTGTAATAGTTCCCGAACCAGGGGCCGACGTCGGTCGCAATCGCCTCGATGTCGGCCTCACTCCAGCCGAACGAGCTGCTGCGGAGGAGGCACGGGTCGAGGAAGTGGACGTCGTTGTCGAGCTCGTAGAACAGCTCGGTGTCGAGCGTTCCGGGTTCGCCGCTCGGCGTCACCCGCCCGAGCTCCTCCCACTCGAAGGAGACGCCGTCGAGCGCGTCGTAGTAGTAGTCGACGGTGTTCCCGAACAGCTGTTTGTCGTACCCGATGCCGGTGATGGCGTCCCCGTGCCCGAGCGCGATGGTCGCGCCCGCCGATATCGGATAGTACGGGAGGACGCGCTCGGGCACCGCGTCGAACTCGACCTCGCCCACGGGGGCCATCGTCACCGAGTACGACGAGTCAGCCGCGGTCGTCGTGTCGGTGCCATCGGTGGGTTCCGCGGTCGTTTCCCCGGCCGTGGTTGCGTCGTCGTCCGCGCACCCGGCGAGCAACCCCCCGGTGGCGAGCGCGCCGCCGTACTTCACGTAGTCGCGACGAGTCGGTGCGTAGTGTCGTGTGTCGTTCGTGTCAGTCATTATTAAAAGTCTCCGTTAATGATGTCTGCAACGCGCTCGCGGTCGAAGAGCTGTTCAGAGTTATCGAAGTCGGGGTACGGGCCGCCGTCGTAGTCCGGCCACTTCCCGAATTGCTCGGGATAGAGTTCCTTGGCGACCATCTCTAACTGGAAGAGATTCATGATCGGGCCGCCGTATCTGGCGCTGAGCGGATAGACGCGGTCGTTTTTCACCGCGTGAATTTGTTTTGCGGCCGGATTAATGTGGAAGTTTTCTTTCACCGTTCGCCACACCTCGCTCCGCGCGAATGCGTTCTCAAC
>NZ_JAZHPG010000019.1:0-151825 GCF_036418315.1 Salarchaeum sp. III
GCGCAGTTTCTCGTCGACGTGGAGGTTCCAGGTCGTGGTTGTATCGAAGCAGGCGAGCACGGCCTCCTCGTAGCCGCGTGTCTCGCGGGATTCCTGGAGTTCGACCTGGGTGTTGCAGTTCTTGCAGAACACCCCCTCGAATGGGATGTGGGTGAAGACCTCCTGCCCGCAGACGGGACACCAGAGGAACTCGAACAGTGCCTCGCTGTGTCGGTCAAGTACTTCGAGACTCATTGGTTGACTCACCCGGTCGTACCGGGCCACCACCTCGTGCCCGGCCGAAAAACAGCGCCCACCGCTCACTCACTCACCGTTCGGCGCCATAGACGATGCGTGAGGGGGCTTCGTATCCACAGTCGGGGCAGTCGTACCATCGCTGGATTTTCGCCCCGTCTGCTGCCTTCTCGCCGACGCGAACGTCGTTGTTCGGACACTCCGGACAGCTGAGGTCCGGGACCGGCCGCTCCCGGAGTTCGTCACGGAACGACGTCGCGTCCTTCGTCTCGTATCCCCGCGACCAGACCGGGTAGCCGTCGGCGATGATTGCTCCGCGCCACTTGTACCGGTAGGAATCCGGGGCTCGATGCAGGACGGCTCGCGCACCGGTCTCGGTGTTCCGATACGCAAGCGTCGGCGAGCGGCTCTCGCGTCGCCAGTTGGTGATCCTGGGCATTATTCAGAAGTGGACGTCAGCGGGTACGATCCAGGGCTCCTCACTCTCCTCGAGGAGTCGATCCAGCTGTCCACGGTGGCGAATGCCGGTTCCGTGTTCGGTGTACAGGAAGATCGTCGGGCCGTCGTACGCACCGACCTGGTGGAAGGCGTGCCGGGCGAGGTCCTCGTCGCGCATGATCTCCTCGTCGGAGAGCTCGTCGATGGCCTCCTTCACCCGGTCGAGATTACGCTCGAATTCCTCCTTCGTCGCCTCCCAGCCACGCTCGAGGAGATCTTGGCCGTCATCAGAATCGACGGGGGCTGCAGTCGGGAGCTCACCCCATCGCGCCTTCCCCGCAACGGACGTGTCCTCCTCATCGAAGGTCACGTAGTAGTCGAAGACGGCGCCGGCGTGTGGGTCCGCGCCGACCAAGCGGTCGAACACCGTCTTTCCGGTGGCCAGCGCGTCGTCGTGCGTCGATGCCTCTACGAGGGCGTAAATCACCATATGCATCTCGAACACCTCGAAACGCCGACGCACCGGGAGTGGTTGATCGTTCGCTCCTGCTGCGCCGGCACCCATCGCCGGCGCTCGAAAAACCCTGATCTAGCGGTCGATTCTTAGGACTCGTTCGTTCGATCGACTGTGATGGTCAGGTTTCCGGACTCGTAGTCAGCTTCGAAGTCGACGGTGAACGCATCCGAGTCATATGCGGCGTGGTAGGCGCGGTGACGCCTTAGCGAGCCCGTCGCCTTGAAGTGGAAGAACGCAGCCGACGTGTAGGGCTTACTCTGCGTCTCGATTTGCGTCTCAACTGACGCCGGAAGTGCAATCTGTGGCGTGTCGGTGTCAATACTCGCAGCGAACTCCTTCGCTTCCTCGACGGTCGCCTGTGAATGTGCGGGCGTCTCGCCAGTGAGCACGTTCACCGGTGTCTCCGTCTCATCGGTGAACAGGACATCGTGGAAGGTGCGCGTCCCGAGGACTGCGTCGGGATCTAACTCGCAATCGTGGAATGGATCGTCGTCTGAATTCTCGGGCATCAAATCACGAGCCAACGGTGGGGCTCAGTCCTTTCTGCCCCAGACAAACCACAACTAGTCTCGATGTAGCGGAGGTAAGTCCCGAAAGAAGAGCGTCCTGCCCGCACTTCCCGCCGCAGAATCAGGCGTCGATGATTCGATCGGGCTCGATTCGTGACAACCGCATCGCGTTCCCGGTGACGCCGAGGCTCATCCCCATATCTCCGACAACGACTGCCAGCGCAACGCTGACCAGGCCCAGCGGCACGCCTAACGCGAGCAGAAGCTTCACGCCGAGGCTCGCCCAGATGTTCTGCCGGATCACGCCGTTGGCCGTATGCGACAGGTCGTACAGGTACGGGAGTTTCCCGATGTCGTCGCCCATCAACGCAATATCAGCCGTTTCGAGGGCGGTGTCGGTGCCCGCCGCGCCCATCGCGATGCCGACCTCCGCAGTGGCCAGCGCGGGGGCGTCATTGATGCCGTCGCCGACCATCGCGACCTCCCCGTACTCCGCCTGTAACTCCTCGACTGCGTCGACCTTCTCGTCGGGTAGGAGTTCGGCGCGATATTCATCGACACCGACCTGCTCGGCGATGGCGCGGGCGGTGCCCTCGTTGTCCCCGGTCAGCATCACCACGCGCTCGACGCCCAGCTCGTGCAGGCGTTCGACAGCCCGCTTCGAGGCCGGGCGCACCTCGTCGGCGATGGCGATTGCACCCAGCAGTTCCGACTCCGTCCCGACGATAACGACCGTCTTGCCCTCCCGCTCCAGTGAGGTGAGCGCGTCCTCGGCGAACGCCCCGTCGTCGGCCTCGGTCGCCTCTTCCGCCACGACGCCGCCGTCTGTCTCGCGGCGTGCTCGAGCGAGGTCGAAGCCCAGCTCCTCGAAGAGCGCGGGCTTGCCCGCATAGTACGTCTCGCCGTCGATCTCGCCCCGGATGCCCTTCCCCGTGAGGCTCTCGAAGCCACTCGGGTCGGGCAGGTCGCCCACGCCCGCCTCCTCAGCACGGGCGAGAATCGCCGCAGCGATGGGGTGCTCACTGCGCCGCTCCAGCCCGGCGGCGCGACGGAGCAGATCATCCTCAGTGGTGTCGCCGACCGGGACGACATCGGTGACGGCGAGTTCGCCCTTCGTGAGCGTCCCCGTCTTGTCGAGCGCGACGGCATCGACTTCGCCCATCGCTTCGAGGTAGTTGCCGCCCTTGATCAGGACGCCGTTCTTCGCGGCGCTGGTGATGCCCGACACCACCGAGACGGGTGTGGAGATGACGAACGCACAGGGGCAGGCGATTACCAGCAGGGTGAGCCCGCGGATGAACCAGGTCTGCCAGTCGCCGGCGAAAGTGAACCCGTACCCGGCCACGTCCACCGAGATGGGGTCGGCGATAACCAGCGGCGGGATAGCGGCGGTCAGGATTGCCAGCACGACGACGAGGGGTGTGTAGTAGCCGGAGAAGCGGTCGACGAACTGCTCAGACTCGGTCTTCTTCGCCTGTGCGCCCTGTACCATCTCGATGATGCGCGAGAGCGTCGAATCGCCAGCGGTCGAGGTGACCTCTACCTCGAGGTACCCCTCTTCGTTGATCGCGCCGGCGTAGACCTCGTCGCCGGCAGTCTTGTCGACGGGGACGCTCTCGCCCGTGATCGGCGACTGGTCGACTGCACTCTCGCCGTCGATGACCGTTCCGTCGAGCGGAATCTTGTCGCCGGGGCGGACGACGACGGTCTCGCCAACGTCGACCTCCTCGGCGGGAACGGTCACTTCCTCACCATCGCGAAGGACGGTCGCCTCGTCGGGCGAGAGTTCCATCAGCTCGCGCAGGGAGTCCCGTGCCCTGTCCATCGCGTAGTCCTCGAGCAGCTCGGCGATGCTGAATAGGACGGCCAGCGTGGCGGCCTCGACGAAGTAGCCGATACCGGTCGCCGCGATGATCGCCGTCCCCATCAGCAGGTCGATGTCGAGGCTTCGGTTCTTCGCGGAGTAGTACCCGCTACGGACGACGGGGATGCCGCTGGCGGCGACGGCGCCGAGGAACAGGACATCTGCGATGTGGAGCGGGTACTCGAGGACGCTCGCCACCGTGACGTTCTGTCCGGTGAGGAGGAATTCGAAGAGGAGGCCGAGCGTGACGAACGCCGCGCCGAGCCACGTCTTCTTCGCGCGAGGACTCGTCCAGACCTCCGATGGTGGCGCGATGTCGACGCCGTCGGTCGCCTGGTTGTCCTCATCATCGCCCTCAGCGTCCGAGCCCCCGACGACCTCGTAGCCGGCGCCTTCAATCGCCTTGATTACGTCGGCTTCGCTAGTCCGATCAGGGTCGTACGTGACGTTGGCCGTGCCGGTGGTCGGCTGGAGCGTGGCGTCAGTAATGCCGTCGACACGCTGGAGGCTCTTGTCCACCTTTTGGGCGCAAGAGGGACAGTCCATCTCGGGAACGGCGAGGCGGGCGGTCAGCTCACGTCGCTGTCCGCCGCCGCTCGTTTCTCCTGCTGCGTCCGGATTCTCTGTCATTACCTCACGGTAGGAGTGGGAGTTCCATATGTCTTTGTTGGAATATTCCAACTGCGGCCCTCAGTGCGATGCCAGCCGTTCTTCCGCTACCCGCTCGCCGGCGACATGTTGCTTCGCCAAATGTTCTTCCGCCCGACGGAGTCGGTAGGTGAGTGTTGACCGTGGCACGTCGAGATGCTCGGCGAGTTCGCCGACGTCGACCTCGCGGGGTGACTCGTAGTAGCCGTGTTCGACAGCGGCCTGGAGTGCGGCCTCCTGTGCTGGCGGCAGGCCGCTCGGTGTCCCGTCGCCTCCCCCAGCTGATGTCGTCGTATCCGCGGTGCGGAGCATCTCCATCTGGGCGCATTCCCCGACGGCAACCCCGAGGGAATCGAAGAACGCCGCCACATCGCCCTCGTCGGAGTGAATGAGCCGCCACGTGTAGTGGCGGCCCTCGTGACGGGTCTCGAACAGCACACCGTCGCCGAGGTGGTCGCGGGCGATGTGGGGGACTGAGGCACAGGCAGGGGTCCGCTCCCAGTCGGAGTAGAGGATGAGCGTGTCGTCCGTGCGGTCGAGGACACGGGTGGTCTGGGTTGCGCCGCAGTCCTCGGTGGCGAGACAGTCGGCGTAGTAGTCGCTGTTGCGAAACGCGTCCTCGATGGCGTCGAGTGCGTCCGGAGTGCCGGTGGCATGGTCGACTCGCCAGAGCTGGTCGGCAGTGGCGTGCAGCGAGAGTGAACGAACGCGAGCGTCGGGGTGGTCTGCGAGGGCGTCCGCCACCCTGTTGCAGCCGGGCTCGTATTCGAGAGCGAAGACGAGTTCGCGCATACCCCGACTAAGGCCTGCCACGACATAACCCATGGCTTGGGGCGATGTCTACTGGCGGGTATCAGATCACGTCGTCCGGGTCGTGAACCTCCTGCATTCGCTGTGCTTCGGCCGCGTATTGCTCTTGGAGGTCGGGGTCATCGACCATGCCAAGATTGCCGGGTTCAGCATCGACTGCTGCTGTCGTGTCTCGGACGTCGGTGAAGGACGTGAGTGCGCGTTCCTTCCGATAGTACTGTTCTCCATCGGGCGTCGCGTAGGTGAGGATGATCAGGTTCTGTTCGTCATCGGAGTACGTTCGTTCGACAAGCCAGACACGAAGACCGTCTTCAGATTGATTTGACATACTTGTGTGTTCCCCGGTATCCACTAAGGGATTGGTGTTACGGCTTGCCGAGACTCGCTGTCTCGAAGGGTGATTCTTCGGTCGGAATGAGCAGCTCCTGTCGGTCTCCGACTCGCTCAGCGAGCTTCCGTTTCAGGTACTGTCTCGCCGTCGACGGCGTGAAGACGCCCTTGTCGAGCATGTCGCCGACGACGTCTTTGAGGGCCGCGAACTGGCCCTGCAGGTGGCCGTCGCCGACCGGCTCGCCGTCGTACCAACGCACCGTCGCAAGCGCGCCGTTCCCGACTGTTTCTCCCTGTTCGACCGTCTCCGAGTCGTACTGGAGGCCGAACCACAGCGTCCGATAGGCGGCCACCTCGAACGTCGTCGACACCACGAAGAACGCCTCGTGGTGGAGGTAGTCGAGGTGGTCAGCGACGATCTCCTCAAGGGTGAGCCCGGTGGCGCGGGGCTTCAGCTCGACGACCGTCGACGGTCGATCCTCGTCAGCGAGGTAGCCGTCGATCGCATCTGCCTCAAGGCCATCGGCCAGTTCAGCCAGCAGCTGTTTCGCCCACTTGGAGTCGGTGTCGTCGCCACCGAACGGCGACTCAGCCGAAATTCGGTGCTTGAGCTTGAGATTCGCTGCACCCCAATGAGAGTAGTGGAGCGTGTACTGTCCGTCAGTTCGTTCGTACGCAACGAGTGCGCGGTGGCCCATTGAACAATCACCTCGCAGGACGACCCACGACTGGATCGCCCCGCACCCCTCCCGGGGGACGAACAACGCTACTCGTCGATCGGGTCGGGGGAACTGAGGTCCGCGTGGAGGACTTCGCCGTCGCGAACGACGTACCGTTTCGCCAGCACGGGAAACCGGCACTTGGTAAATCCGGCTGTCTGGATGTCGAATTCTTCGTTCGGTTCGAGATACTCCGCGAGCGACCGGAGGAACTCGTGAGTGACGATGCCACCGTCGTAGTCAGGAAGACCGTTCTCACGGGCCTCGTACACTTCGAAGCTGTCGTAGCCCCAGATAACGAGTTCGCCGTCGTCGTCCACTTCCCAGTTGAGCGTCCCGAAGCAGTGGTTCTCACAGAGCTCGCGGACTGCCTGTGGATCCGATACGAGCGCGCCGGTCGATGTCGTTGCGGCTTGCAATGTTGCCATGGATTGTTCTCGGGAGCGGTCTCGCGCCCCCGCACCCTTTCAGGGGGCGAGCAACTGCTCACGCTGTGACGGCCACATGACGTTGCGCTGCCGATGCGTCGAGCTGTCAGGATTCTCTGTTGATGTCACCGTCCCTCGTCGTATTCGGTTGGGTGAGAAAATCTACCTGCTCGAGGAGCGTCGTCGCGGTGCTAATTCGCTCTCGATCAGCGGGCTCCAATTGGTCGCTGTCGATACTGGTGAGGCTACTGAGCGCGCGGTGGAGTCGATAGCCGGGGGTGTCTCGTGGATCCATGTGTGCGCCTCCGCCAATTCTCGGCGCCGAAAAACACCGGCGGGCAGTCAGCAGGTGTGGTATCGTCGGGTGGTCGCGAGCTGGCTTCTGTTAACCAACAACTCCGAGCCGACACCAGAATTGTTGGTTAATTTGACGTCGTCTTTACTGATCGGCTTCGGGTTCGGGCCCGTAGCGTGGCGTGCCGCACCGCTGACAGCCCCACATTGGCTGCCCGGTCCACTCGTCATCGGGGACAGCCTCGAATTCGCGGAATCGATGCTTCGTCTCCCGATCACACTCTCGACACTCGAGGTGAGTTCTGTTTGGGCGCTCGCGTCGTGGCTGTTCGATATCGGTCTTGTCAACGAATTCCTGGAGCGCAATCGCTGGCACCAGCCAGAGGTCGTCGTCTGCGTCCTCACGTAGGCTTGCAAGACGATCTTCGGAGCGAACCCCACTCCCGTTTTCGTCGTAGAGGAACGTCGCGTGCTCACCATCATGACACGATATCGTCGTCTCTGTCCACGCCGTCCGCTCACGAGCAGCCGCGAGCAGCTGATTACCACATTCAGACGTGATCCGTGTTGCCGAGAGGAGCGAGGGCCACTGATCGACAAGCTGTGGGGCCGGTTCCTCGTCGAGATCGTATATTAGCTTGCAGTCATCGACTACTGGGTCATCATCTCCCTTCGCGAGGAGGGTGGCCGCAGCAGATCCCTTCCCGACTGCGCCGTAGAACGTCGACGCCTCAAAGAGCAGCTGGATGACGTGGCGGTGAGTCCGTTCGGCAGTCGATGTGTCCTGATCATCGGCTGCTTCGAGATGGTTCGTGAGACAGAACCGGCACTTCGACTGGTCGGCGGGGATCGACGCTCCACAGGAATTGCACTCGGTCTCATCTGCTGTCGGGCCGTCTGGATAGTCCGTGTCGACGCCACCAGAGTGTTGCCGCCGGGGCTCGCCACTACTACTGGCGAGTTGATCGTCGGGAACTTGGGTCGCTTCGCCGAGCGGTCGGAGGGCTTCGTAGTCGGCGTACTGGTCGGTCATAGAGTGATCTGGCCGTATCATGCTTCGTCTTCGGGTTTAAACAATAGCTCTCACATCAATTAGCCTACAGACAGGGGGTGTCATAGAACGGTTCGGCTCTATTGAAATCCTCAACGGATAACATATTCTGACGCAGGTCGGTAAGTACAGATGAACTGCTTAGCAATTGTACCTGAGAGGTGGATGTCGAATTAATCGGATTCCAGCAGAGACGGAGGATTCAATTGTTTAATACGTCCGACAGTCTACAACCCATATGCCACAGGCAGTGGCTCCTATCAAGTCCAGTTTGACAGGCAACTCTTCAGCGTTGGCGATCCATCAGAGTAGAAGCGTTGCCAGACCTTCTAGGACCGTTGCAAATATAGCTATCCTTCAGATTGTACTTCATGATGACAAAGGAGTATCCGTCGGATTGGGATACCCGAAGAAATGAGGTCTACAACCGTGACGAGTACACCTGTCAAAACTGTGGTGTCCGTGGTGGCCCAGTCGGAGATGCTGAACTTCACGCCCACCACATCGTCCCGAAGAGCAAAGGTGGCACTCACAAGAAAAGTAACCTCAAAACGCTCTGTAAGGAGTGCCACAACGCAATTCACGGCAATAGCATGGCTCCTTCCGATACTAATACGCAGTCTGATTATTCTTCTTCACTCTCTTTCCCCCTCTCAGAATCCAACTACCCTTATGCAGTATCTGACGAAGTGAATCTTGGGAACCATCTTGTACAGAGCGTTGAAACTATTGAGTTGATCGCCAATCATCTCGAAGAATTAGCCAAACACGCAAAACTCTTCGCTACGCTCGATGACGAAGACGAGACTAATCAACTCCAAGCAGCCTTTTCAGAGGCCAAAGAGAGCGTAAATAGAGAATTGGGATCTTTCGAGGAACACGTCATGGCAACCCGCGACATCACTCCATCAGAGACATCAAATAACTATGGAAAGCTATTCGATGAGGCGTCTGAATTCATCGACAAAGTTCGATCCTATCGAGATCTATCAATCCGTGTTAAGGATACTCGGACGATCGAGAATATCGATATCGCCGATCTCGACGTGATTAGTAGTGACGTGGAAAACACTGCTGAGAAGTACATCGACACTGTCGAAGATATCGTTGCTAATCTTCTGAAGATAATTCGTGATGAGATATCCCATATTGAGGAAAAGTCTAAGCCATTCGCTAATCGGCCTGATTATTGCCCAGTCTGTGGCGAGTCTATCAATAACAGGAATTTCACATACTTCGACGGTGATGTAACGATAGCAGTCTCACGCTGTGATGATTGCCGAACAGAGTGGGCGGCTTCACCCAGCAATATGGAAGTCGTCTCAAGCCCATACGACATCGAAGGCCTTCAAGTCGTGCCCGACGCTCTCAAAGCGGGATACGAAGAAGGATATCGCCTTCCTGCTAATCGAGAGCAGTACAATAAACTAAGTAACCGATATAATTCGGCCAAATCAAAAGTCGTAATTTCGACTATTGTTCTCTCTCTGGTCGCAACTGGCATGGCGTACGTACTCGGGAGCCTCCTGCTTTTCATCGGGGCTATCTTGTTGATCCTACTGATATCACAGCATATGTTGACTCAATGGGTTCCCCAACAGATTCGTACCGACAAGATGTGAATACCCAACCGCGCAAGCACCTTGCATCTCCACTTATCGGCGTGTTCACCGTAGAGATAGATGAAATCAACTTCGCTGAAAGCGTTCTATGACAGCCTCTACAGACAACCGAAAATCAGCAGTGGGGGCGTTAGACAGCCAGTTCGTCCAGTGTGTCGCGGTGGGTCCGCACGGTGACCACCGAGACGTTCGCAACTTCAGCGATGTCCGACTGGGTGAGCCACCGCCCGTCTTCGCGTCCAGCTTTGTACAGACAGGCTGCAGCGAACCCGGACGGCTGAACCCCCGTGGTTGCCCCGGTCGATTCGGATGCTTCTGCCAGCTGCCGAGCCCGCTGCCGGATCTGATCGGAGACGTCGAGCTCCGACGCCAACCGTGGAACGAACGCACTGGGCGTCACGGGCTGGGCAGGAAGGCCAAGCTCCGTATTCAGCGTCGTGTATGCGTTCGTCACTCGCGACTGCTCGACACGCGCCGGGTCGGTGACGTCCTCGAGGGTTCGCGAGAGTCCGTCGCAGCGACAGGCGCCGTAGACGCTCGCGGTGGCCATCGCTTCGATCGACCGGCCCTGCAGGAGGTCCTCGTTCTGGGCGCTCCGGAAGAGCTGGCAGGCCTGGTCACGAATCGTCTCGGACAGCTCGAGTGCGCTCACGATTCGGCGAACTTCACCGAGGCCATGCGCAAGGTTGCGCTCGGCTTTCGACTGAAACCGCCCCCGGCTTTGCTCTCGGCGCAGCCGAGCGACCTGACGGCGCTTCCGTCCGGAGAGTGTATTCCCGTTCGCATCGGTACCCCGACCGATTTCGGTCGACAACCCCCGGTCGTGCCGCGTCGCCGTGAGCGGCGCACCCGTCCGTTCGCGTTCGTCCTCGTCGAATGCTCGCCATTCGGGCCCGTGGTCGATTCGCTGCTCGTCGACGACGAGGCCACAGTCCTCGCAGACTGTTTCGACCGCATTGGTGGTGACTCGACCGTCGCATTCGGGACACTGCTTTGCACTTGAGTCCGTCTGTACATCTTCGTCGAACGTCGTCTCGTAGATCTCGCTGGTTGCCATGATACTCACGAGGGACATTACAATGAATCGCGTCTCTCAGAGCGCCCCTCACCCGTCAGGGGCAGATAAACATCGAGCGGTGCGGAGCCGGCGCAGTGCGATGTTGTGGCGAAAGCCCGGCGGCTGTGTGAGCCGCCCGGAACGTGGAGGTTGGGTGGGGCGGCGGGAAGCGGGTGAACGGGCATCAGCAAAAAAGAAGGCCGCGTTAGCTGACTACTCCCACCACTGGCCGCGCTCTGGGAACAGCACGGTGCTCCACCCGGTCAGGGCCACTGAGACGCGCCCCTGATACCAGTTCCGCGCCGCCCCGTGAATCCGCACACGCTCGCCTTCCTCCATCCAGGGTTGATTCGATTTCTCCCAGACGGTCACCTTCGTTCGTCCGCTCTCGTCCTCGATGAGTCCCACTTGGGCAATAGCCGGACTCGATGACTCCCAAAGCTGTGTAATTGTTCCCTCGATGCTCACCTCCTTTCGGTTCACGTCCTCAACCTTTTCTATCGGGATCACCTGTCCTGGCGCCGTCTGCAACTCCTCGAACACCCCGACGACCGCACTCATCATGTCTTTCCCCGTGACGACCGCCTCGGCCAGCCGCCGACTGATCGCCGCCCGCGACCATCCATCCAGCTTTTCGGCCAACCGCATCGATTGTTCGTTCACCGCTGCCAACTGCTCCTGTTCGAGTTCTGCACGCGGGTCAGCCCGTTCTGGGTCTGCCAGCGGGTCCACGCTCGCTCGCCGCTTCTGGAACTCTGCACGCCGCTCAGCGCTCCGCTTCGCCGCGATGTCTCGCGTTCGTTTTTCTCGACCCTCTTGCGTCCCGAGTTCGGCCTGGGCACTGATGCGCTCCAGCTCAGCCTCTTGCGCCTTGATACGCTCTTCCTGTTCGAGGGTCTTCCCGAACATGTGATCCGGTCCTTCCTCGACTCGCGCGTCCGGATGGTTTGAATCGACTTTCGCCTGCACTTCCATGTCGACCGTCGCCTGGAACTCCGGGGTCTCATCGACGACTTCGAAACCGTCCTCATCGACCGTCGCTTCATCGTGTTTCTCGAATGCCTGTTCATCGACCGAAACTACTTCACTGGTAACGTTCTTACTTGACATTGGAACTCACTGGTTCCTGAAGGCGCTCACGCGCCCGACACCGCGATGCTCCTACATCGCGGATTTCCTCGACGACAACGACCGACAGACTCGTCTGCGCGCTCTCGCTCGCGCCTTCGCGAGCGCCCCCTGGGGCGCGAGCGAGAGCGCGCCCGAGGCGGACGACCATCCAGCCCCGCGCGTCGCCCCGCCCGGAGCGAGCGGCCAGCGCATTCCCCGTTTCGCCCGCGACGCAACCACGTCCGTCGTGGGTCGGCGAGTCCCGGAATCCTCCGGAAGTCCGGGACCGAAACGGGAGAAGCGCTGGCGCCGAGGGCACATGCATTTTAGCCCGGAACGGGCGCTCGCGGTGCGGAGAGCGCCCGCACGCCCGGAATGGTCGGTCGCGAGCGACGCGGAGGGCGGCACGCGGCGCGCGGGGCGTGCCGTTGAGAAACACCATTCAACCGGGCCCGACGCTTAGTGACCCAGCCGACGTCCTGGTGGACGCAGAAAGGGCGAGGCCGTCTCGGTCACCGGGAGACAACGTCTCCCGAACTCACGGCGCAAAGCGCCGTGAACGTCCCCCGATCCCGCTAGCACCGCAGGAACGAGGAGCGCAGCGGTGGTCGCGGGATGTCGAGCGGCCGAGGGCTTTCAGGCTGCGTGTGTCACGTCTCCGATTGGGCGTTCAGCTCTCGAAGGTACCAGCCCGCGGTCGTTCCGATCCAAACGCCCTCGACCGGGCGCATATCGAGATCGGTCGCAGCGGTTCGATGCGTCAGCCCCTCGGCAAGAATCAGTCGAACGATATCTCGAACGGTATCCTTCCCATACTGATCGACGATCGTTGCCATCGCCGCATCAACATATCCGTCCTCGTAATCGTCACGCGGCGCTGCCGCTCGCGACAGCAGGAGCTCACAGACGTCATCGACCGACGCATGGGCACCGTTCCCCGTTCGGTCTTGGACCTCGTAGCGCACGTCGCAATCAGGCATTGTAGCGTCCTCTCTACAGATAAGCAAGGCGAGTGCCTCGGGGCTTGACCCCAAGGCGGTTCACTGAGTGTCGGCCGGCGGATCGAGATACGTCTGCATCGTCTCGATGACGGTCCGGACGAAATCCTCTTGCAGTCGGCCCTGACGCCGGACGATTGCGGCGTGCTTCGGTGAGGCGACCGCCCAGGGAGAGGCGTAACTCTGGCGCGGCATATCGCCCTCGACCCAGTCAGCCGACTCGATTGGGACGGTTGCATCGTGTGGCGTCGTGGTTAGCGTGACCGTCATGTACTCCTCCTCACCGAACGGATGGGCGTCATTATTGAGGATCAGCCATGGGCGTGGATTCTCGGTGGACTTGAACGGATCTGGCCCCCAGACAACATCACCACGCTGATAGCTCATTCCTGATCCTCATCGTCGACGGCGTGCTCCAACCATTCGTCCATATCTTCCTCGCCGAAGCGGTCGTTCGCAGCGCGCGTGCTCTCGAGCATACTGGTGTATGCTGCGATGTCTTCGTCCTCGCCGAGTGTCCAGTAGTTGCCCTTGTGTCGGACGAGGTCCCGATCCTCGAGACGGGAGAGCACGACGCTGATACTCCCAGCTTTCACGTCGGTTGCATCGCGGATCTCGCTCTGCATGAACGCTTGGTCGGGATGCGCAGCGAGGAAGCGCATCACCCGCTCAGCGTTCGTTTCGCCGCCGTTCTGGAGTCGCTCCTCGGAGGATGACTCGAATGTCTCGACGTCGATTGGCATATGTATTCATTGTCGCCGAGCGTATTAGGTGTATCGGCGTATTTCTGGACCAGAACGATTGTCGACACGCCCTCGCAGCTTTTTCGCTGGACGCTCATTCTGACTCGACAACGTGGTCATCAAGGTCGCGCGTCCAGTACGTCGCGGGCCCACCAGGACTACAGCGGACACAGAGGTGTACTGTTCCGTCGAGGTGGCCGAGTTCGACGCGGAAGGACGTGGAGTGCCGGCAGCGTATCGACGATGCGTCCACAGCCGTCGCAGGCATGGTGGTCGAGGTCGTTGGAATCAGGGCGCTCCTGAATAGCGCAGTCGACGCAGATCGGGTGGGTGACCCGGTCGTCTTTCCCCCAAGTGCGGGCGTCGCCGAGTTCCGAGCCGGGGAGCGCACCGCAGAATGCACACCCGGAGAGTGTTTGCTGCAGTTACGCGTCCTCTTCGTCGGCGTCGCAAGCGGCCGTCCACCCGCGATGGAAGACAGCCAACTGTCTGATCGAATCGAAGGCCGCGTTACTGGGCTCGTGGACGAGCACCCGTTCCTCGGCGACAGGGGTAACTACACCCGCCTCGACGAGGTCCGCGGCGAGGTGCCGCGCGCCGGTCTCATCGATGCCCTCGGTCGCAACCTGTGTGGCGTCCTGGTCTTGGGCTACCAGTTCGTCTTCGAATCGCTCATGATCGTGTGATGCGTCGTCGTATCTGTTCGGGCCATTCATATGGAAATCAACTCTAGGCACGCTCACCTGCGCGCCTCGGCCCTCACGGCGCCGAAAAAACTACTGACGGCACTGTGCTCGCTGTGACCGACGTCGGGGAGAGATGACGCTGCTCACTTGTTAACCAACACTCCGGCCCTTGTCGCGGCGAGTGTTGGTTAAGATATCACCTGCTTCGCGTCTCGTGCTGTAACTCTTGGAGGCCCTTCACCGCGAATGTATCAGGCTCGTCGACGGATGCTCCGTGGCTCTGATTCGTCGCGAGGGAAGATGGGCGTGAGAGACGGTTCACTAGCTCCTCCCGGACGTCCTCGCGACTGATTCTTTGCTCGTGCCAGCCAAGGCGTCCGTCGTAGTGACGTTTCTGGAACGTCTCGCCGACGTCGTCGGCTACGATGAACTGCGTCCGCTTCATCCCCCAGACGTTTGAGGAGATGTACTCGGCACCGACGTCTTCGTGGGTGAGTTCGACGAGAGTGCATTCGACGAACGAGACGATCGCTTCACTGTTACGAGTGTTCGGGGACAGGCGGAGATCCGACCAGGGCAATCTCGACGCGTTGAGATGGGCTGGCACTCGGTCAATACCACGGTCTCGCTGGTGCTGTCGCTCAGAATGCATGCGTTGTTTCGGGGTAGTTCGAAACCCCGTCACCCGTCTCGGGGGTGAGAAACGCTACGTCGCGGTCTCGACGTTACTTCGAGTCACTTCCGAACAACCGTTTCGTCCGGCCCCATACGGACGCTGTCTCGGACTCGTTATCGCCTTCACCAGTATCGGCAGGGGTCGATTCTTGGGGATCCCCTGACTCTCGGTCACGGGTTGCCAGCTCCTCGGTGAGTCGCTCGACTTCTGCTTCGAGGGTGTCGATCCGCTCGGTTTTCTCCGTTAGTGTCGCCTCGAGTTCGTCGATACGCTCGCCCAAGAGCCGGTTCTTCTCGGCTAGATACGCACGGCTTCGCTCCGAATCACCGGCGTCGACACCTGGAGACGAGTCGGCAGCTGGGTCGTGGGCGTCCGCGGTGTCGTCGCTGGCGTCCGGCTCGTAGAACTCGGAGGTGGTCGCAATCGATCGCTCGATGGTCTTCTCACCGTACGTCGACCCGTCAGCGTAGTGGACCTCGTCCCATTTCTCGCGGTGGAGTTCCGACTGGCGGAACAGTTGGTCCATCTGCGTCTGGTCACCGCCGGTCCAGAACGCCAGCAAACAGCACAGCGCCATATCTGCCTCGGAGTGGCTGTCGTAGCCGCCCGTGTCTCCGTTCCAGAGCCGCTCGAACTTCTCGCCGTTCGACGCATTCCGTGCTTTCTCGAGGAGTGCCTCATCCTCGAGGTCGACGTCAACGCCAGCGTCGACCGTATCGGTCTCCGTTGACTGGTCGTCAGTGCCATCACGCTGCTCGGACTCGGAGGCTGTGGCACGCTCGGTGTCCTGGACGTACTCACGATGAATCGCTGTGAGCGCGTCCTGCCGGCGTGCTACACGATTCGGTGTCTGCTCGACGTGGTCGCCAGTGACGGTGAAAAAGCGTGCCGTGTCGTACAGTTCGACGCTCCCGCGACGGTTCCGACCCTCCGGGAGTTCACCCTTGATGAGCACGTGGAAGCCGGTGCCAGACGGCGACACCTCCGTGTAGGAGTCGAGTCGGTCGATGATGTCCCGCGCGGCATCGTCGACGTCGCCGGTCTCGGGATCGCGACAGTCGTCTAAATCGACGCCGACGATGGGGTCGTCGTCGGTGAACACGAACCCGATGCCATCAGCGTGCTCCGTCTCGGTGTACTCGAGTGCCGTCTCGACATCACTCCAAGTATCGGATTCCGTCGACGACGCGAACCCACCAGCCCCCGGCGTCACCGGAATCTTCGTCGGTTTCCCATCTCGATCCTCTTCGCGCCAGCACACCCACTGCTCGCGCTCACGCACCCCCTCGGGGAGCCCCGAGACAGCAAGCGACGACTCAGACACCATCGATCCCCCTCGCGGTGAGCGTCCATCTGGACATCGTCCACTCACTATCAAGATGTTGATAACCACCCAACCACCCGGTGGGCTGTTCGCTGTCCTGTCCAACGGGGGCATCCCGTTCTATACTAGTTGGTTTTGGCCTTCGATTTGCCCTGAACATTGCTCCCGTACTGTGGTTTTCCCCTGAACAACCCTCGGATTCTTGGCCTGAACGGCTGCGCTGCCCTGAACAAACCCGATAATGGACCAGAGATTGGTGGATAGAACGGCTAACAAGGGGTGATTGGGATAAGGGCGATGCAGCAAAGTGAGCCAGTCGGCGACCCGCGTGAATTGGATTCATAATTCTGAAAGGAGGAGTCATTCAAGGAGCTGTAATCCGTCTGTGGTCAGATCGATATCAGAGTAGACCGTCACCAAATCGTCGCCGTCTCTGACACGGTCATCCTCATACTCGATGACGTTCGAAAGCTTCCGACCGAACCAGCTCGCGTTTGTCCCATCGATGTCGTGCTGGTCAGTCCACTTCGAGTACGCTTGAAACAGAGTCGCCTTCGGAACCTGCGCCCCATCAGCCTCTCTGATGTACATCGCCGCGAACGCCTCGATGCCGTCACTATCAGGTTCGATCTCCACTCCCTCTGCTGCTGATGAACCTGATCCAGCCGACGGGCCCGACACCGCAGCATCCCCTGAGTCTGGAGTTTGACTATGTTCACCGGTGCTATTGTCGAGCCATAGTTCCTCGTAGTCCGGTGATACAGGCAGTTCGTGAGTAGTACCCTGCTGGAAGAGTGTGGGACTGCCGTCTTTTGGCAGTATCAGCACGAGGTAGCTGTCGCGCGAATACTCCGCGTCTGGCAGGTCGACGTCAGGGAGGAACGGCCGTTTGATAGGTGTCCACGCCGCCTCGAACTCCTCGCTCGACTCGTACGTCTGCGTCTCACCAGGTTGGTGGACGGTGTACTGGCCGGATTCGCGGTCGTGACTGTAGTAGGCTGGCACGTCATCTTTCGAGAGCGGTCCATCATCTGGAACGCGGGCGAACTCCGTCTCACCGTCCGACAGCACGCGCTCACCGCTCTTGCGTCTCCAGACTGTCCGATTCGCGTCGGACGTACAGGGTCGAACGGCGGTGACGCCACCGTGGGCTGTTGCACCACCGCCGAAGGTCACGACCTCGTCGCAGTTGTAGAACTGTTCGGTGCCGTCCGCCCGCTCTCGCAACGGTACCGAGAGAATGTTCTCGACGCGTGATGCCCACTCTGTTTCGGGGTCACCTGGACGAACGACGAAAATCGGGATGCGATCTGCGTCGTGCGCTCGTTTGAGGTTCTGCAAGATTTTCGCGGGCCGATCCGGTGTCGTCGTCTCGGCCTCGATGTTGAACACGACGTCGTGATCTGGGTGCGTCGCGATGGCGTCGGGTTGCTCGCTGCCGTCTTGTTCGAGGATATCGACGCTAAACCCGCGCTCGGTGAGGCCCCGCTCGGTCTCCACGAGCACTGCATCGTGGTCAGACCCGCCTGCCGACTCGACGTCGCCCGTTTCAGGTTGCACTTCTGCTTCGCCGGCCTCGGACAGTCGCGTCACGACATCACCATCCTGCAACTCGACGTCGATCAACCGCGACGCGTTACGGACCTCTGGTAGGTCATCGTCCGCGTAGTCGATGTCGGAATGAGCGTTCTCAAGGCGCGTCGCCAGTTCCTCGTCGACAGCCGTGACGTCCACCCAGCCATTTGCCTCGCGGACGTCCGCTCGGATTTGGACGGCGCGAATCGCGTCAGCCATCGTCTCGGCCAGGATTTTCGTCGGGTCTGCTGCTTCGTTGGCGTCGCTGTAGATGAGGTTCTGCATGATCTCTGCGTCGGTCAGCGGGTCGGTTCCATACCGGTCCAAACTCGCCTCGATGATATCGTCGACTGCATCCGATGACCGTAGCGGGGGATACGGTGGGAACGTCCGGAGGAGGACAGGTTCGGAGTACCGACCGCCCTCTAGTGGGAGTTTCGTCCATGCCTGGTACTGATCGGTCGAGATGAGGTCTTCGGCAGTGTAGTCGCGGAATCGCTTCATCAAGAGCTGGGCGTCGTCGACGTCGTTCACGGAGAAGGCGATGAGGTTGTCGCAGTTGTTCTGCATCGCCTTCCGCGTGTCCTCGCCGAACTGCGAGGGATACTGAGAGGACAAGGTCACGGAGAGACGCATCGATCGGGCGCGGGCGAGCATCGACTCGATATCGAGGTTTTCGCTCGCGATGTCGTCGAACTCGTCACAGAGCACGAAGTACGGCTCTGGATCGGTATCGTGCTCGTAGGAGCGTTGTTGGATGGCACTCCAAAGGTTCCGCATCACGCCGAGCGTGACCATCTTCTTGATGTCTGTGTTCTCGACGGGCGTCCGGACGATGACGATCCGATCGTTGTCGATGATGTCACGGAAGTCAATGGTGCTCTCGCGGTGGGAGATGATCCGCCGGATGACCGAGTTTTCGACCCACGACTTGATGCGTTTGAGCAGCGGGCGGATCGTCTCGTCGTCCATCCGCGCGATTTCGAAACAGAATTCCCTGACGTAGGGATCCTCGACGTCGTAGGCGAACTCTTCACGGCGCTCGGCGTGCAATAGCGTGAAGTACATATCGATCACCGAGAACGGCTGGTCGGACTGCATCATCGCCCGCCCCATCGACTCGGTGATCGACTCCATGTTGATCCCCCAGTACTCGTCCGTATCGAAGATCGCTTTCAGGTTCTCGATGCGATTCTCGATCTCGTTCTCACGCTCTTCTTCAGTCTCGCAGTCGGGGACTTCGAGGAAGTTCAGCCCGACCGTCTTGTCATGCTCGGTTGAACCAGGTTCGATCCAGACGACGTCGTCGAGCCGATTCTCAGGCAGCATCCGCAGGAGTTCGCGTGAGTCGCGGCCTTTCGGGTCGAAGTAGACGAATCCATACCCTGAATACGCCCACTGGACCATCATGTTCAGCAACTCTGTGGTCTTCCCGTAGCCGGTGGTTCCCGTAATCCAGATGTGGCGGAAGAGCGACTCGAAGCGGAGCGGGGCTTCGCGGAATCCTCGCTGGGCGTCCTCGTCGTACCCAATCCACAGCGGCGATGGAGCTGTATCGACACCCGATTCGAGCATCTCGCGGACGTGTGAGCCCGCGACGGTGCCCTCGTTCAGCGTCTCCGTGACGACTGGCTTGCTCCCGACGTAGTCCGTGTCCTGTTCGGTGATATCGTATGTTTCGCCAAGCAGCGACTGTGGATCCGGACTGGTTTCAGTCATCCGACCTGCGTCACCCTCGAAGCTCTCGTCAGACCTCGCTTCACGTGGCGTGTCGTCGCTCTCTAACGTGCCTTCCGACGTAACGTCCTGGTCGGCGTCGTCTCGACCGAAGAAGCGATCAAACACTATCCTCTCCTCCCTGTCTGTCCGGTCGCTCATCAGTCCGCCTTCTGGTCGCAGATTGCTCGTACTGGTCCGTATCGGCGGGAACGCGGTCGCCGCGCTGGGTGTAGCGCCAGTCGATGTTCGGCGTCTCAATCTCGTTGTTCGGGATGTGGGCAACGCCAGCAAGTTCGTCGACGGTCATAATCATGCGACGGTCAGTCCATTCGCGGTTAGCCATTTTATCGACATGCCGCCGGAGCTGTCTCGCACGCTTGCCGTCCTTGCGATGCCAGACTGGCGTATCGTCGAGACCCTGCTCGGTGATGGCGTTGTAGTACTTCCTGAACATCCCGGCGACGCCACGGGCACGGGCCTCGGCTTCGTCTTTGTCCGTGGACGCTGCGAGAACGCGGATGTTGACGTGGAACGCCTGCTGGCCGCGCTGCTGCTCGATGGTTTTGGCGGCCTGTTTGTCCTTCTCGCTCGCTGGCCGCGTGCGGGGATTCAGCCAGCCCACAGAGGTTCCCTGGCGGAGTGCGTGGGCGAGGTCGTCGACGCTGTTGTGCTTGAATCGGTCGCCGTCCGTCCAGGACTGCTTTGCCGGTCGGAAGACGACCTGCGTGACGACCGTGCTGTCGTCGAGTGTGAGCATCTCGCTTGTAATCTCGCCGTACGGGTCGTTTGCCCATTCGTCGCTGTTGTGGTGGCGAATCGGGTAGTACGGAAGTTTCTCCATTTCGAGCCACGCACCAGCGACGTACTCGTCGGGGTCGATAACGGGGAAGGCAACTCCTCCATCGACGGGGAACACCTCGCTGTTGGCGTAGTTGTTGCCGACGCGGCGGCGGAACTTGTCGGCGGCCGCCTCGGTCGCGGCGTGCATGTAGAACGTGATCTTCCCCTCGTCGAACCAGACCTCGAAGGAGTGGTGGTCGCTCGTGTTCTTCCCCCGGAAGTTCGTCGTTACGTCGTGAACTGATTGGAGCAGTCCGGCGCCGTCGACGACGCCCTGGTTCTCTTTGAACGGGCGAATGCGGAGCAAAATCCCCGGCGCATCCTTCGGCTGCTGGACAAGTGGATCGTCGATCGGGAGCTGTGTGGCGTCGTACTGCGAGGTGCCGCCGAAGAGTCGATTACGCATCGTCGCTCACCTCCTCCTCGGGCTGACTAGCGTCCTCCCCGCCGTCAGCGAGCGCGGACGTCTCCTCCGTGCCGTTCCGCCGTGCATTTGCGACCACCGCATCGACGATCTCGTCCTCGGTGAATCCATCATCGAGAATGCGAGTGGCCTCGTCCTCGCAGAGATCGTAGCGACTGGTGAGGGCATTCATCCGCGCCTCGTTCTCCACGAACGCCTCGAAGTCGACCAGTTCTTCAGACTCATCGTTGATGGCTTGCTGGATGAACTCCTTATCTGCTGGTTCGTAGTCGATAACGCGCTTCTCGAAGGGGTCCGCAACGACGTGAAGCGGATACGTCCCGTGTTCCTCGACGCGAACGAGCGCCTGACTGTAGCCGAGATCTTCCTTCCCGGCGTCCGCCCCACGAACGTACTGGCGCTGCTCGCGCGTCAGCCCGATTTTGTTGGCCGTTTCGTCGTCTAGATCGGGCAGTTTGTGGAAGACTTTGATAGGGCACATGCCGAGGATCTTCTCGGCCTGGTCGGTCTCGTAGAACTCCTGGGCGGTCTGCGACAGTAAGACCATCCGGAGGCCGGCGTGGCGCTGGTGGCGGAACGCCGTTTCGAGGAAATCGAGATTTGCCTGGTCTTCGAAGAGGTAGTGGGCCTCGTCGATGGCGAGTTCGACGTTCCGGTCGGTCTTCTTCGCCTGCTGGTAGACCGTCGACAACAGCAACTGCATCAGGAACGTCTGCCGGTCGATTCCCGACGCACTCCCTTCGATCTGCCCGAGGTCGATATAGACGACCTTGTTGTCACCCTCGAGGATATTGACTTCTGAGCGTTCCGCGAGGTTGTCGTACGATCCGCCCTCACGGAAGGGCTGGAATGCGATCGCCAACTCGTCCGCATACTCTGCGGCGCGTTCGCGAGCGGATTCGGACGCGGCGATGTTGTGCTCGTCCGGGTTCTCCGCGACATCAGCGAGAATCCGATGGACATCGGTCATCGTCGGCGAGTTCTCGGGCGTGTGCGTCGAGATATCGTCTTCGACGACACCGGCCTGACGGTACGCCTCGTCGATGACGTACGAGAGTACGCCCGTCTCAGTCCCGAGGTCGATGTCGCGAGCGGTCAGGAAATTTTCGAGGACCGCGTAGACTTCGTCTTTCTTTGCGGACAGCGGGGAGATGCCGTCCTCGGCGTTGAGGACTTCCTGTGGCGTCTCACGGATCTCTAGCGGATTCAGCTGTGTGTCGCCACCCACCGTGATCGTCTTCGCGTCCAGGGCGTCGGCAATGCCTTTGAACCCGCCGACCGGGTCGATCATCACGAGCATCGTGTCCTGCTGGCGCTTCATCATCCGCAAGTGGCGCATAATGTCGCCGAACGTCTTCCCGGCGCCGGGCATCCCGACGACGAGTTCGCTGTGGCCGGTTTCGAGGTTCCACGGGTTGATCTGGACGGGTGAGCCGTTGTGGCCGTGGTAGCCGTACTCGACACCCTCGTCCATCATCATGTAGTTCGACGAGAACGGGAACATCGCCCCGATGGCTTGATTCGTCAGCGTCGACATTCGGTCGCGACCGAGTTCGTTCGCACCGAGGGGCGAGACAGTTGCAAGCCCTTTCTCCTGCCAGCGGTTCGCGACTTTGAGTGTGCAGTTCGCGGGGGCGTCCTTGACGATCGAGCGTAGCCTTGTCGTCTGGTTATCGAGTTCCTGCTTGCTCTCGGCGGATAGTCGGATGAAGACGCCGCCACGGTAGAACGACGCCTTGTTCGCACGGACGAGTGACCGCATGAATTTCCCACGGTCGATATCGTCCTGGAGGTCTTCGGCTTTGAGACTGTTCGCGTCGTGCTGGTTGACCTTTAGATCCGAAATCCAGTCAGCCATCATGTCCTCGGCCGATTGGGTGTCGAATGGGTCGAGATGGATGCTGATGTCCGTCTGTAGCTCAGTCTCCAATAGAAGGCGCTCGAACATCCCGTCGGCAGGCTCTTCTGGGAACTGTTCAATCCAGAACGTCCGAACATACGTGTCGTCGTTGATGACGGCGTAGGTCGTCTCCCAGTCGACCGTCGACGGCGCGATCACCGATTGATGTAGCGTCGACGTGTCGTCGAGGCGGTCCTGATCAGCGATGTCCGTTTCTGATGCCTCACTGTCTCCACTATCGAGGTCGTCCATCGCATCGACGACGTCGTCTGGATCGGGCGTCGACGGTACGTCGTCGCTAATGCCGTGGGCGACGACTGGGAACGTGCCGATTGCGTCAGTGATGTCGCCATACTCCTCCGTCCGTCCCGTCCAGTACTCTTTGGTCACACGGGTGAGGTCGTAGGCGTCGACCGGACTGACTGAGCAGCGGTACAGCGAGGACCCACCGCGGCGAATCTGGCCGAGGCGGGATTCTAACTTGTCTTCCTTGAGTCGGTCACGTTCGGCCTCGGAGAGACCATCGGACTGGAAGCGGCCAAACACGCGCCCCACGACAGGGATGTCGGCGAGGTAGGCGAGTACGCTGTCACCGGTTTCGTCGAGCTGTTCGACATCGGCGTCGCGAACGGCAGTGATAATGTAGTATTCGCGGATGGTCGTGCTTTCGGAGTCGATATCGCCGTTCTGGTCGGTGTTGGTGGTGATGTACTCTTCGAGCAGTCGCTTGAGGACGGGCCGTGAGCGGACGTCGGCGTCACCGAGGCGGCGCTGGTGGTCGCGGACGCTGTCGTCCTGGTCGACTTCCCGGCTAGTGAGATAGAACTTCACGGGGAAGTCGATGGTCGCGTTGACGAACTCGGAGAGCGAGTCCACGGCTTTCGCCCACGCCTCGTCATCCTCGAGGGCCATGTTCGCTGGCTCGACTTTCATAGCGCCGACGAGCGCGCCGTCTGACCGCTCGATGGCGTGTGGGAAGACCTGCCCAACGCGAGTTAGATAGCGGACCTCGCTATCGTCCTCGCCGTGCGTGTACTCTTTGTTCTTGACTGCCCAGCCGAGCCGTGCGGCTAGCCACTCGGTGAGCCACAAGTAGGAGGGCTTCACTTTGTGGAGCACTCCGAGGACGAGGCCGAGCATGATGCCGAACCCGAGAACGGGAATGGTGAGTGCGGCCGGGACGAGTGCTGCACCGACGAGCGTGACGAACGCCACGCCGACGAACAGCATGATCTCGCCGATCGTGTACCCCTGGAAGAACGCTGTCGTGCCGCCGAGTGACTGATGGATCCGTCGGGCGCTGTACTCCTGGTCGTCAGTGTTCGTACTCATGAAATTACCACCGTGAGACTTTCTCTTTCGTATTCTTGAACGCCTGCTTCGACCGGGCCTTCGCCGCCTGCGATGCCCGACTTGCGTCTTCTTTCGCCTTATCGCGCATCCGCCCGGTCTTCGATTGCCGCAGGTTGTTGTAGCGGCCTGCGTGATCCGTCGCTGACTGGGCGGAGGAACCTAGTTTGTAGGCGTTCGAGTCGCCGCCCCCGAGCTGGGCCTGTCCGCTTTTTGTCACTGGGCCAGATTTGTTCTGCGCGTATCCTCGATGCACGTTCCGGGCACCGCGAACCGATTTCCCAGTTCCTTTCTTCGCGGCTGAGGCGGCAGCTGCCGGATTCGTATGGGTTGCTCCCCGACGGGCGATTGTCTGAATCGCGGGGGCAGACCAGTAGACGGTCATAATCGAGGCGATACAGGCTGCCGGAATGAGCACGAGTCCGAGGAATAGCGAGAAGATTCCACTTGCGCTCGCTGTGAGATCCATCTGCCAGCCGATCCGGAAGAGGACTGCAGCAGGAAGTCCCGCGAGAACCAGACCTGGGTAAATGCCGGCGGCACGGCGAGCAATCTTCGAGGCCGGGGTGAGGGGCCATACGTCGAGGGCCCAGAAGACGCCGAGCAACGGCATCAACGGGGTGAGCACGAGAATGCCCAGCCAGCGGAGGCCGTAGACGAGGCCAGCAACGATGAGCAGGAAGTTCGAGACGAGAGCCATGGCGAGAACGACGAAGAGGCCACCGACTGCTGACTCGATGAGACTCCCAAACCCTGCCGACATATCGTTGATTGGGGCAAGCGTGAGGCCAACTGCATTGACGAATTGGAGCGGGATCGACACAAGGGGGAACCAGACGAACGATCCCATGAATACGAGCCCGATACGTCGGAGAAGACGCTTTCGTCGGTAAGGACTGATCGACCCTGACCGCAGACCGATGTAGGCGAGCCCGACGATGAGCAACATTACCGTCAACGGCAGGATATACTGGAGATAGAAATCTGCGTACAGGCTCTGCCATGGCGCATTATCAGGGGTGCCGACGACGATGTACCGGGAGTTGGATTCCGGCGCAGGGACACCGACAATCGGATTGAGGAGCGCCCTAAAAATGTCGTTCGCGAACCCGAGGAGTGCCTCTTTGATGCTGTTGATGACGTTCTCGATGGCGTCCTGTACCTGTTCCTCAAGCCATCCCATTCAGGCATCCTCCCCGTTCGACGTCTTCTGGGTCGAGTCAGTCGGGCCACCGTCGACGATGGTGAGCTCGCACGAGTTGTTCGTTCCACCGTACTCAATCGTCTGTGAGTACGACGGGTTCGCCCCGGCCTGGACGGCTCCAGTTACTGTGAGTGGAGCCGTTCCGAGGTCGCTACAGTTGACGTGTGCCCCCATTCCAAGACGCCCCTCGGTCTGGTAGATCGGAGCCGACGAGTAGACGGTCGTCGTCTCACCGGCTGGAAGGAGTGTATTGTGGCCGAACTCCATCGTCTCCTGTGACTTCACTCGACAGAGCGGGGCGTCCGTCCACCGGGACATGGTGAGGAACGACGGAGCATTCCCCGTATTCTCGATAGAGAACGCGGCGAGTTGCTGCCACGTCGATCTGTCCTTGTCCCAGTCCATGTCCGGATGGTTCTGGGCCCACATGACGTCTGTAATCGTGAGTTCGGGCTCGAGGGAGATCGTCGTCTTGCCGATGGGCTCGTCACCAGCGACGGCGACGACTCGGTACTCTCCGGGAGTGTACCCGTCTTCGGCTTCGCCGAGTAGCTGAAATGTAACCTGTGTCGCTCCCTCATGCACTCGCTGAAGCGAGTTCATCTCACCATTCGGGTTGATGAGATTCACCGAATCAGCGTTGGAGTCGCTGGCAAGTTCGACGACGAGATCGGTCCCGGTCATTGCGACGCGCTCGAAGGCATCGCTCTCATCTCCCGGTGGGGGCGACGTCTCAGAACCCGGACTGGTGGGTTCGGATGGCGATGAGGAACACCCAGAGAGCGCGACGAGAGTAGCGCTAAGGCCACTGAGAACTGTTCGACGGTCAATACACTTGCCGTGAGTGGGAGCTGTTGTGTTGTCGTTCATGTTCGGTTTGTGAGTCCGAGCAGCGCCCCGTCGGACATGTAGTCGAAGCCGAAAACCAGGACCCCAACGGGGATGAACCAGAGAACCGTTACGACGACGAGCTGGATGAGCGTCTGGAGGTCGGGGAAGTTCGCTGGTGTCTTCGTGACATCCTCCGACGCAGCGTAGGGCTGGTCATTCCGCCACCAAGCGGTCGGGGTGTATTGGCCCCGAACGACAATCGCTGGGTCCGAGATGGTAACGACGGCCATCCCACTGCTGTTGAGCGCCGTGGTCTGGTTCGCGATTGTCACACGGCCGGTCGTGACAGCGTCGCCAGTTGCGCTCTCCGTAACCACCGCACGAACGACCGCGTGGGTCGCGTTTGTTTCAGTGACTGTCAGGGTGAGATTCGTTTCGCGGACGGTCTGCTGCTCGGCGAGGGTAACTGTTTGCGATTGTCCGCGGACGATGCCATACACTGTGACTTCGTGGAAGGCACTCCCGTCGAGGGTTGTGGAACTCAGCGCAATCGAATCTGCGTTCACGTACGGATCCGCAGACTCAAGGTCGATGTTCGACGGCAGTGACGGCCCTGTCTGTTCGGTTCCCCACGTTTCCTCGATAGTGAGCGGGCGCTCACCATCGTCGGTCAGTTCAGTTGGTACGTACGGCGCTTGCCGGCTCGGGAACGCGTGAACTTGGACGGGGCGCACTGACGACTCAGCACGAGACGTGTTGGTCGCGGTGCTGGTGACCATCGTCTGCCAGCCGGATCGCCCGGCCGTGTAGAACCACCAGTTACTCCGGGCCCGAACGTCGCCGTCAACCGTGATCGCCGACCACTCCGTGTTCGGATGGACGACCGCGCCGACCCGGTCTTCGTGGGCCTCGAACTGGACGCGTTTGCCAGTAATGTCCGAAAATTGATTGACAACGACGGACTGTGACGTCGACACCGTTTTCGACGCTTCGAGGGTTTCGACGTCGCGAGTCCAGTCGCCGTCACACCCGGATGTCGATGAGTTCCAGTCCGGACAGTCAAGCGTTATGTGGCGGAGCCGTACCGTGATATTAGCCTCGACGGTCAACTGCTGCGATTCCGAAAGATCGGTGTACTGGAGCGTGGCCTGATGTCCGCTCCCCGAGTCAATAGTTCTCCCATCAGCGGAGAGTTCAACGGACTCGATACTCGTTCGCTCGATCGACCAGCGTTCTCGATGCGATCCGTTCGTATCATCTTGGGGGACGGCAACGCGGTAGTCACTGATCGTGCGGACCTGGCCGTCCGGGGCAATGTATCGCGTCGTTCCGTTCGCGTGATGGAGAATCGTCGACGGCTGAACGCCGAAGATGCTAACATACGCATCCTTGATGTACACACCGTCTTCGAGGAATGCACCGGCAGGATGGACCGAGGAACCTCGACCACCGGGGTTGTAATCTCCGAAATCGCCGCTGTTCCAGTTCGAAGCAGCCTGAGGTGGGCGAGCGAACGGGATGTCCGTTGACCGGGCAAGCCGATGTGCGAACTCAGCACGCGATGAGACGTTTGTGTCGTCGAAATCGTCGACCGAGAGGTTGCCGTTGTCGACGTCTTCCGACCAGAGCCGCTGGAAGGTGCTGTTGTTCACACCGTAGGCGGGCCCGTCGTCAGGAACAGAATCCCTGGGATCCGAGGGGGTGACAACGTCCATCCCGCCGGCGACGACAATTCCAGCGGTGCTACTCACGAGGAGGAGGGCAAGCACGGAGGCCATCGGGCGGGGGGCGTGCATTCTATTCCTGCGAGGGTCGCGGGGACAGTTCACTGGCGATCCCAGATGGGGTTAGAAAGGCTTCACGCAGTCCGAGAAGCCAAAGCCCATCTGGCTGCCGACCTTGTCGATGAGTTCGGGCGAGACGAGCGCAAGGACGACGATGCCGAAGCCAATGCCGGACATGACGAGTTTTTCCTTGGCCTCGTTCTTCCGCTCGGGGTTGCCGCCGGCGCGCATGTACGAGAGGCCAGCCTTCCCGGTGTAGAAGCCGGTTGCAGGGAGGCCAAGGCCAGCGACCGCGCCGAACACGAGGTCGATCCCGGTTGCGACGCCAGTGTTGCAGTACACGTCGCCGACCTGATTCTGGGCAGCGGCGGGACCGACAGCGACGACGAGGAACGCGAGCCCCATCGCAAGGGATACAACTCGTGGGGAAACGCGGGTGAGCGTCGGTTTGAGACGGCTGCTGACCGAGGACTCTGTCGGCTGGTCGTCGGTGGAGGGCGATTCAGTGGCCGATGCATCGCTCGCCGGGTCAGAGGGTGAATCGTTCATGCGGGATTTGTCTGCTAGTCGGTGGAGGGATCTGTCTCGAGCAGGGCGTTCAGGTCATCAATGCTGGAGGTCTGTTCAAGAAGGTCATCGAGGTCTCGACTGGTATCGGTGAGCGCCTCCTCGGCGAGTGTCGAGAGTTCGTCCCGATCGATGTCTCGATACGTCATCAGCTCGGCCAATGCTTCACGGAAGAGCCCGGATACGTTGATGCCGGTCGCCCAGCTGAGGAATAAGGCATCGGCGGGCTTGATCGATACAGTAGTGTTGACGGTGTTCCGTGACATTTGTCAGCTGAGTATGTGTGATTGACCGATATTGTGTGTTGTTCCGTGCTGTCATATATGCTTTTTGTGCGGGTTGTATTCCGGTGAATAATACATACTCTCAGTTATATAAGAAACACTACTGTGGTAGTTCTACAATAACATAATCGCAACACAGCAATACGAAGTGAATGACTCTAACTTCTGCGGGTTGGTCTACACAGTGAGATTAAGATGCCGGAGGAGAAACTCGTCATGCGATGGATAGATGCGGTGACTGTGGCAGTGGAATCCTCGATGGCTATCGCTGCGAAAATTGCGGGAACTTCACCTGTGAGGACTGTTTCGAATATCTCCCCACGAAGGGGCTAATCGTAACCAATCACAAATGCCCCCACTGTGACGAGTGGGCCGTGCTCGATCAATACGCGTAATACAGCTTAGACGCGCTCAAGTCACGGAGCTCCAGTACTGTACTCAATTTAGTAGACTGCCAACGACCGAATCCCCGCTGGCACTTGTCCCGCATCGGTCCACATCCCATTGGCATCGCGGTTGATGAGTCTGCCGTCGTTCGTCCCTGCGAGTACAGTCCCGTCGATAGCCGTCCACGCGAGGACGACTTCCTCCGGCCCACCCGGATACGAAACCGTCTCAAACGTCTCGCCGGAGTCCGTCGACTCGGCCAGTATCGCGTCCGCACCGTTCTCCCCGCTCCACGTCCCTGGCGAGCTTCGTGCTGCCGCTGCGTAGAGCCGGCCATCGAGTGCAAAAGCCTCGCGGAAGTACCGATGATCGAGGTCCGTATCAAGGCGCGTCCAGGACTGACCTGAGTCACGTGTTCGGTAGAGGCCATCACCGGTCGACGCGACATACTCGTCGGGGCCCAGGATGAGAACGTGATGCACGTCGTCGTGGACGCCGTCACTTCGCTCCGCTCGTGACGAGCCTCCGCTCGCTTCGCTCGCGGAGACGCCGTCGCGACGCTCGGTCCACGTATCACCCTGATCGTCACTGACGTGGACGCCGCCGACCTCGACACCGGCAACCACGCGGTCGGGCGTATTGGGATGCACACCGAGACTCCGGATGTGGGCCTCGTTGCGGTGGCGCGGCGTATGCCACTGGTCACGCGACGGGAGGTCCTGGAACCCCTCGAGTTCGTCCCACGAATCGCCGTCGTCAGTCGAGACGTAGAGATGCGCCGGGTGCGTTCCCGCATAGAGGCGCTCGCCATCTGTACTCGCGACGACCGAGTACGCTTCCTCCCGTGGAATACCTAGATCCCCCCATGTCTGTCCCTCGTCCACGGAGCGGTACAGTCCTGACTCCGACGCGGCGAACACGCCGTCCACGGCGGGAAACGTGCGGACGCGAGGGGTGTCACCGCTGTCGAGTACCTGATTGGCGTCCTCGACGGGAGCAGTAGCTGTGCGGTAGACGCCGTCTCGAGTGCCGACGAGAATTGTCATGGTGGGAGTACGTCCGCTGTCTGAATAACCCTCGGGGTGCGCCAGGTAGGACTTAACCAACAGACCGTGAAGAACTTCCGCCCTTGTTGGTTAAGGATTTGCCGTCGAAACTGTACTACTCGAGGTCCACGATGTCTCCGCTGCCGTCATCGAGACGATCACGAACCTCCGCGAGGAGTCGCTGCCCCTCCTCGTAGAGGTCCCCTCCTTCGTCACGGTCGCATTCGGCTTCATCGAGCTGATCGATGATCTCGTCGATACGTTCCAGTCGCTCTGTGATCTCGGCGTCTTTCGTCATCCTCAGAGTACCCCCAGCCATAGGGCAGTGATGACGAGCAGGAGCAGCACAAGGATTGCAATGGTGGCCTTGTAATAGACCGGCGAGACCCCCTCTGGCGTGGTCGCTTCGTCGACCGCTTGCGCCAGTTCCCGGTCGTGTTCGTGTTCCTGTTCGAACGTCTCGTACGCTGCATCGAGTTCTTGTGCGAGCGGTTCGAGTTCGCTGGCGATGAACTCCTCACGGGACACGACAGCTGACTCACCTGCTGCCGTCGGCGTGATCGCTGCGGCATCAGCGACGCGGTCAGCGATGAGTCGGTCATCAGTGTGTCCAATCGCGGTGACCACCGGGGTATTCGCGGTGAAGATCGCCTCCGCGACCCGCTCGGTGTTGAAGGCCTGGAGGTTCGAATCGCTCCCACCGCCCCGACCGACAATGATGGCGTCGACGTCCTCCGAGCGGTCGAGATGATGAATGCCGTTCGCGATGGACGTCGGCGCGTTCGACCCCTGGACGGTTGCGTCCTTCACCAGGATGTCGACGGTGGGGTCCTGTCCGTGGATCGCGTTCTGGATGTCGTACCGGGCGTCTCCTCGAAGGGACGTGACGACGCCGACCCGCTCCGGGAACGCCGGCGGTTGCTGTTTCTGCTCGTCGTCGAACCAGCCCCGCTCTTCGAGTTCGCTTCGCAGTCGCTCGACTGCAGCCGCCTGGTCGCCATCGCCGACGACGATCACTTCCCACGGTTTGAGGTCGATTTTCCCACCCTCGACCCAGTAGTCGATATCGCCCTCGAGGATGACTTCGGTCCCGTCCTCGAGGTCGGCGTCCATCTCCCGGTAACGGTTCGCCCAGATCATACAGGGGAGCTCGGCCTCGCCGTCGGTGAGCGTGAAGTAGAGCGCCGTACTGTTCTTGTGGAGGTCAGTGACCTCCCCGATACAGCGGACGCCGTTGAGGGCAGGCGTGTCTTGGACGACCGACGCGATCCGGGCGTTCAGCTGGGACACGCTAAGGACCTCTCTCGCATCGGGTTCGACTGCCTGCCGTTCGGTATCCGGTGCGTCCGCCATCTCCGTTTCTTAACTTCTGAACAGGAACCTCAAAAAGCTACGTTCGAGTGCCGGGGTGGGCTGCGTTACGCAGGCCTACAGGTCGCGGGGCTGGACCGTCTTCCGGTCGTTGGCCTCGGCACGCTCTGCGGCGTCGTCGAGCAGTTCGGCGACCTCTTCGTTGAGGGCGTCGTAGAAATCTGCCGAGACGTTGTGGTCCGAAAGTGCGTCCTTCACGGCTGCTTTGACGATTAGGTCAGACATTCCATCGGGGATTTCTCTTGTCCACCATATAAAGGTTCGAAGTTCTCACGCCGGGTTCTCGCCTCGTCGTATCGAATATTGGCCTTTGAGCACCAGAGAGGACATATGCCATCCCTCAAAAACGAGGAATGGACGGATGCACGATCTAACTTACACAGCGTGGTCAGCGTGAAATAGAGGTACGACGTGAGTGGGAAAACCAGTATCGGGAGAGCAAAAAATAGGGTTCTACGTAGCACCCATCAGACTGTCCGAGGCAACGGTCAACAAGACAAACTCACTACTTGCGTCGCTGTTCTCGGAGGTTCTCGGTTCGAAGTTCGCCTTTCGCATGCCACGTCCGCGGCCGACACGCGATGATAATCGCGCTGAGATAGAAGAGGCCGACAGTCACGAGGATCACGGGACCTGAAATCATGCCGATTGCTGCACTCTCTACCCACGGCGCGGGAGAGAATGCTGTAATACGGACGAGCCACGCAGCAAGCAGCACCCCAAATAGTGGCAGGTACACGCGTCGGAGGCGGTGAGCGATTGCCTCTTCGGCGCTGATTTTGATGGTCGGCGTACGATAATCTTCGCTGAGCTTTGCTCGCCAGTCTGGATCAACGACGCCGGCTGAAGGGTCGAGTCCGTACGCCCAGACGTTCTCCTGGAGAATCCGAACCCGAGTACGCCAGATTTCGTACCCACGATAGCGACGCGCCTCGATCACAAGGAAGACCGAGAGCGTCGCCACGCCGATGAGGAGGATGTAATGTGGGTTGTTCGGACTTGAAAACGCCCATGTGATGATTGCGGCCATGACGATGACCGCCCAGTTTGTTGTCCGGTCGAGGCGCTCGCGCCAGAGCTTCATCCGATGGATTTCGCCGCGATACAGGTGCGCCATCGCGGAACTGGGCCCCATCTCCTCGTCTAGTAACCCTTCCCCGATATTCCGATACTCGGGGTCAGTTGGGTCGACATCCTCAGAGGCGGGACCCGTCATGGATAGCACGTAGAAGTGAGCATATTACTGTTCGGCTGTCGTGCGATTAGGCGTCTGAGAGTTCGCTGAGGACACGTTCGAATCGCTCCCGAACCTCCGCTGCAACCGAGTCCAGTTCAGGGTTATCAACCACGGAAAGCATAACCTCCGGGTCGACTGCGCTCACGCCGATTTCGCCCTCGTCCGTCTCATACACGACGACGTTACAGGGCAGAAGCGTCCCTAACTGGAGTTCTTCTTCGAGGGCCTGCTGCGCAAGCGGGGGATTGCAGGCGCCAAGAATTCGATACTGGCGGAAGTCTTCGTCTAGTTTCTTCTTGAGCGTCTGTTGGACGTCGATATCACAGAGAACCCCGAACCCCTCCTCTGACAGTGCATTCGTCGTCCGTTCGACGACGTTATCGAATTTACCGTCGACACGCTTGTCCAGAGTATAGGACATACTACTCAATTTAGCTACCTCGCTATTAGGTATTGTGTCCGGGGTTCACCAGAGACGGACCGTACTCGGGGCGGTGACTCACCCGGAAGCTGGCCAAAAACGAGTTCCAGCCACGTTCACCAACAGTTAAGCCGGATTTGCATTAGATGAGAAGCTGGATGTCAGCGTCAGCCATATCCTGAATCGCGGTGGCGGCGCCGACACCGGTCGTTACACCGTCGTAGAAGTCGTCCTCGTCGTAGTCCATGAGATCGATGGTCATCTGGCAGGCCTGGAACTTCACGCCCATGTCGAGAGACGTGTCAATGAGTTCCTCGATGGTGGCCGTATCGTTGTCGTCGATCTTCTTCTCCATCATCCTCGTCGTCACACGGTCCATCCCAGGAAGCGCAGCGACGGCATTCGGGACCGGCATGTTCGGGTTGCCGACCGAACTCAACTGTAGGTCCTTGGAGCGCTCTTCGTGGAGGATGTCGAGTCCCCAGAACGTGTGGAAGACTGTGACCTCGTAGCCGAACGCGGCTGCCGTACTCGCGAGGATGAGCGGCGGGTATGCCATGTCCAGCGTACCCTTCGTCGCGATAATCGACATCTTCGGGTCACTATCGTCCTTCGTCGCCGCGGCGAGTTCAGTCTCCAACTCGTCGATGCGGGCGGCGAGTTCCGCACGGGAGGGTACGTCCTCACCTTGTGGTTGTGACGTATTCGTACTCATCGTTAGAACGTGAACACCTGATCGGCGTTCTCGACTTCATCGAGGAACGTAGCCGCACCCGCGAACTTGGTCGTGACAGTCTCATCAATGGCGTCCTGGTCCCATTCGAGCATGTCGAGGGTCGTCGTGCACGCGACTGTCGTGACGAGATCGCCACCATCAGCCACCAGCGCGTCGAGGAGGTCGTACGGGTTTGGCATCCCCTCTTCGAGTAGCGGCTCGATCTCCGAGAGGTCGTTCTCACCTTCGAGGAGATGGGTGAGTCCATCGAAGGTGAAGTAGACGAGAACCTCGGTGTCGGAGGCGAGCGCCGTGTGGCCGAGGTTCATCGCCATCGCAAGGCTCTTCGGGCTGTCGTTGTCGACGATGATTCCGATTTTCTCCATTGGTTTACTCCGTCTTGCGCACGTAGTGCGTGTACACGTCGTCGCCCTCCTGCTGGTCGACGAGTTCGACGCCGTCGGTCGTGTCCGCCCAGCCGCCGAGATCGCTCATGCTCCCCGGGTCGGTCGCGAGGACCTCGAGGATCTCGCCTTCGGCGAGTTGGTCGATGTTTTGCTTCGTCTTGACAACGGGCATCGGACAGTTTTCGCCTTTCACGTCGAGAGTTTCAGTGGCTTCGTACTGTGTCATGGTAGTGACTTCACTACCCAATATTGGGTGGAGTTAGAAAAGGATATCGATAGTAATTCTCTTAGCCCACAACACACTACCTTCTGTCCAAGTATAACTCGTCTCAGTAGCCCTAATAGTGGTTTTTGACCAATAGAGTGTTGTACTATAGTTGAACTACTATACAAAGCCTTATTTGCGAGCAGTAGATAGAGAGGACTGACGATGACCGACGCGGCAAATCCCGAATCGGACGAAACGGTCGCATCAACCACGCCTGCAGAGCTGAAGCAACGCATCGATAGCGGCGAGAACGTGTTCATCCTCGACGCACGCTCCGAAAGCGACTTCGAGGAATGGCACATCGACGGCGAGAACGTCGACGTCGTCAACTACCCATACTTCGAGCTGCTCGACGAGATCCCGGAGGACCTCCACGAACAGCTCCCCGACGACCGCCGGATCACCGCGCTCTGTGCGAAGGGCGGGTCGAGCGAACTCGTCGCGGACAACCTCGAGGACGCCGGCTACGACGTCGACCACCTCGAACGCGGCATGAAGGGCTGGGCGCGCATCTACGAGTACCAGGAACTCGACGTAGACGTCGACGCCACGGTCGCCCAGTACCGCCGTCCCTCCAGCGGCTGTCTCGCCTACCTCGTCGCCTCGGACGGCGAAGCGGCGGTCGTCGACCCGCTCCGTGCATTCACCGACGAGTACGAACAGGACGCGCGAGCCCTAGGCGCAGACATCGTGTACGCGCTCGACACGCACATCCACGCCGACCACATCTCGGGCGTCCGCGACCTCGCCACGGAGACGGACGCAACGGCCGTCCTCCCCGCGGCCGCCGCCGAGCGCGGTGTCGACTACGACCTGGCCTACGAGACAGTCACCGACGGCGACACACTCTCCGTCGGCGACGTCGAAATCGAGACCATCGCCACGCCCGGCCACACGACCGGGATGACCGCGTACAAGGTCGGCGACGTACTGTTCACGGGGGACGGCCTGTTCACCGAGAGCGTCGCGCGCCCCGACCTCGAAGATCCCGAGGCGGCCAAGGACGCGGCCCGCACGCTCTACGAGAGCCTCCAGGAACAGATCCTTCCCCTCCCCGACGAAACGGCCGTCGCACCGGCACACTTCAGCGACGCGGCGACGCCGAACGACGACGGCACCTACACCGCGGAACTCGGCGACCTGGTCGAGCGGATGGATGCGCTCACCATGGACGAAGACGAGTTCGTCGAGTTCATCGTTTCGGACATGCCGCCGCAGCCGGCGAACTACGAGGACATCATCGCGACGAACCTCGGCCAGCAGTCCCCCGACGACGAGGAAGCCTTCGAGCTGGAGCTCGGCCCGAACAACTGCGCCGCGAGCGAAGAGGCGATGACTAACTAACGATGGAGCCACTTCTCGCACCGCTCGTGCTCGAGACGCCCTTCCCCCGCGGGATACTGCCGTACCTCGTCGGCGGCCTCCTCGTCGGCCTCGGCGCGGCAGTCATCTACCTCGCGACGGGCATCATCGCGGGCGCGAGCACGTTCCTCGAATCCACGCTGTCGTACGTCTCCGACGTCGAGCGGTTCAACCGCTTCAAGTATATCCAGTCGCGCGGCTGGCGGGTCGTGTTCACACTCGGTATCGTCAGTGGCGCAGCTCTCTGGGGGCTCGTCCTCGCGCCCGATCCAACGATCTGGACGACTGACGTCCAGTGGTGGCGGCTGCTCGGCGGCGGCGTCCTCGTCGGCATCGGCACCCGCCTCGGAAAGGGCTGTACGTCTGGCCACGGCGTCTGTGGCGTCGGCTCCCTCTCGAACACGTCGCTCGTGAACGTCGCGACATTCATGGCATTCGCCATTGGAACCGCGCAACTCGTCCAAGCACTGGGGGTGACACCATGAGCGACGAGACGCGAAGCCCATGGTTCCTTCCCGTCATCTACGTCGGGGGGCTGATATTCGGCCTCGGCCTCGCCGTCAGCGGCATGGCGCGTCCCGAGGTCGTGCTGGACTTCCTCCAGTTCGACGACTTCGGACTCGTCTTCGTGATGGGCGGGGCCGCCGTCGTCACCGGCATCACGTTCGCCGTCGCAACGCGCTACCTCGATCGTGCGCCGCTCACAGCGAGCGAGTACACGCGCCGCGTGAAGGAGTTCGACCGCAACGTCGTCGTCGGGGGCGTGATCTTCGGCGTCGGCTGGGGGCTCTCAGGAATCTGTCCTGGCGCCGCCTACGCGAGCTTCGGCGTCGGGAACTATCCGATCCTCTGGGCCATCGGCGGGATGTTCCTCGGCGCGTACGCACAGGGATACGTCCGCTCGCTGACGGGCAGCGAGGAGACGAACTAACAATGTCATCAGAACATACAGTCATCAACGTTCGGCAACAGTATTGTGTAGAAACCGAATTAACGAACAACACTATGAGGGTCGTGTAAGATGTTCGGACTCGAGAACTTGAGTGGTTCCGCGCAGGCTGTCGCCACCGTCGGGGTCGTCCTCGCGGAAGCCTTCGCGCTGTACTTGGCGTACGGCGCACTCAGTAATACGGTCGGAACGACTGTCATCGACGCCCTCGGAGGTGACTAACCGTGGCGATCCTCGGTCTGAGCCTTACCATGGTCGCGGTATTCGTCGGATTCGGCCTACTCATCGGCACCCTGTTCGGGTTCTTCGGGATGGGCGGGTCGTTCCTCGTCACACCTGCACTACTCGTGATGGGCTATCCATCGACAGTCGCCGTCGGAAGCGGACTCGCGTTCGTGTTCGGCACGAGCGTCATCGGCGCGCTCCGCCACCGCGACCACGGCCAGGTTGACTACAAACTCGCAGCGATCATGACCGTCGCGATGACCATCGGCATCGAGGGCGGGAAGAGCGTCGTGTTCTTCCTCGAAGCCACCGGGATGGCCGACCTCATCATCAACGTCGCGTACGTCGGCCTGCTCGCCGCTGTGGGGCTGCTCACGCTCCGGGACGCGTGGTCCGACGACGACGATACCGAGACGAGTAGCGACCTCGCGGACCGCGTCCAATCGATTCACATCCCGCCGATGGTGACGTTACGCGGCGGCGTCCGCGTCTCGGGGACGATTATCTTCGCCGTGGGGCTCGTCATCGGCGTCCTCTCGGGCTTCCTCGGCGTCGGCGGCGGGTTCCTCCTCATGCCGGCGATGATGTACGGGCTCGGGGTTCCTGCTGCAATCGCCGTAGGAACTGACATCCTCCAGATCACGATCTCTGGCGCGTTCGGTGCGTTCACCTATGCCCAGTCGGGCTCGGTCGCGCTGCCCGTCGTCGCGTTCCTGCTCGTCGGGAGCGCGCTCGGGGCTCGCGTCGGGGCGGGTGCGACGAACCTCGTCGACGAGGACGAGATCAAGGGCTACTTCGCGGCGATGCTGCTCGCGGGGAGTCTCGCCGTCGCGTCGAACAAACTCGGGACGGTCTACGGGATCGACCTGCTCAACACGTTGAGCACGGTGCTCATCTTCGGCGCGGCGCTGCTCGTCAGTGGCGCCGTCGTCCTCGCCGCCGTCTGCCGGCTCCGGAACGACCGGACCGGGACGTGGTGCCGGCTCACCACGTCGTAGGTCGGTACAGTATTGTGCCGACTATGCAAACACTTTTGAGGCTCTAACACCTACACTCCGTTAGTAATGGCTGAATCAATGAGTGAGATGCTCCGGCGGGACATGCAGTGTGAGGGACTGCTGGAGTGTTTCCACGACCTCAAGACGATCGACAAGGACATCTTCCAGCTGCTTCAGGACCGCCAGGAACCACTCACCGTCGACGAAATCGCAGAACAGGTCGACCGTGAACGGTCGACCGCGTACCGGAGCGTCCAGCGGCTGCTCCAGGCGGGCTTCATCCAGAAGGAACAGGTGAACTACGAGCAGGGTGGCTACTACCACGTCTACCATCCGCGTGACGCCGACGAGATCACCAACGAGATGCAGCGGACGCTCAACGACTGGTACGCGAAAATGGGCCAGCTCATCGGTGAGTTCGAAGAGAAGTACGAAAACGAATCGCAACCCGCAGCACCCGCTGAGAGTTAACACAGCGTTCCTCAGCTAGAGTATCGCCCTAAATTGGCGACAGTCCGTGACCGCGTGCAAACCGACCTCACCACTGGAGCGTCTCACTCCCCCGGCTATCGGACAATTTTTCGGAGAAAGGAGGCAATCCGATACAGCACTGTATTTCGCTCGTACTGTCGCCATCCAGTAAATCCGCCGGTAAGCGTCGTGGCTGTGTAGCCCGCGTCTTCGAGGTACTCGGTCGCTTTCCGAGCGACGATACCCGCCTTACATACTGTGACGACTTCCGTGTCGTCTGGAATCCTGTCCAGATGCGAGTCGAGCGCTTCGAGACGGCCTTGTTGCAGGTCTCGGTAGACCGGTGCGTTGGTGCTGCCCGAAATGTGGTTCTCCCGGTACTCCTGTTCTGGGCGAATATCGAGAACGAAAACGTCGTCGTCGGATCGACGGTCGTCCAGCTGCGAGGGCCCAATACTACTCATCGGTGATACCCACGACGAGGAACGTCTCCGGTCGGGTCGCCTGGAAGTCGATTTCGAAGCCGGCATCGCGAAGTGCTGACGTCACTTCACCGGCAGCAAAGCGTTCTTCCAACGGCGGGCCATCTTTGCCGGCGCCGTCCGCTGACCAATCGCCGATGACGAGGCGACCGCCAGGAGCGAGAACGCGTGCGAGTTCGGAACGTGCCTGTGCACTTGCAAATTCGTGATACGTCATCGTCGAGACTGCGGTATCTAGTTCGTCGGATTCGAACGGGAGACTATCTACACCAGACGTCACGAGCTCGGTGTTCTCCGGAACACCCTTGTCGCGGTAGTACTCGTGCATCGCCTCTTGGATATCAATTGCATAGACCTGACCAACGTGCGGCGCGATTGTATCTGTGTAGAAGCCGGTTCCGCTACCCAGATCAGCGACTGTCTCGAATCCATTCGGATCAAGGGCCCAGAGAAGCTCCTCTCGAGAGAGATACCGATACCGTGTCGCCGCGTCCTCGAGTTTCGTCGCTTTGGCAGCATCGAATGTGTGATGACCCATACCTAGGCAGTTGTGGGCGAATTATGAAATAGTTGGCGACCCAGACATCAGTTACAGCCGGTCTGTTTCAAGCCACTAATTATATTTTGGGGCGATATACCGGCATTGTCGTAGGAATAGGCGAACCCTCCAATAACCCGCTCCCAACACATTTATATCCGCCCGACTGTGTAGTATTGGCTGTAATGAGCAATACTGATATCGAGGCGTCCGAGGTCGCACGCCGCATCGCCGAGGACGACGCCGAGGACCTATTCGTCCTCGACGTCCGCAACGAGGACGACTACGAGGAGTGGCAGATCCCGGGAAGCACGAACGTTCCCATCTACGACGAACTCCTCCAGTACGACTATTCGGGACTGGAAGACAATCTCGACGACCTCCCCGAAGATGAAGAAATCGCTGTCGTCTGTGTCGGGGGCGTCACGTCCGCCCGCGCTGCCGACTTCCTCCGCGAACACGGGTTCGACGCCAAATCCATCCCCAACGGCATGAACGCCTGGGGACGCGTCCACCGCGAATACGACGTGGATAGCGCCGACGGCATCACCCAGATCGTTCGCCCCGGGACGGGCTGTGTGTCCTACCTCGCACACGACGGCGACAAAGCCGTCGTCGTCGACCCGACCCAGTACATCGACCGGTACCTGAACGTCGCGGACGACAACGACCTCGACATCATCGGGGTCGCTGACACGCACGCGCACGCCGACCACGTCTCCGGCGCCCGCCGCCTCGCCGGCGAACTCGACGTCCCCTACTACCTCCACTCCGAGGATGCGGGCGAACTCGACGACGTCACCGAAATCGAGGATGGAGACACCATTGCCGTCGGCGACCGAGCCCTCGATGTGCTGCACACGCCCGGCCACACGCCCGGCAGTGTCTCGTTCCGGTTCGACGACGCGCTCCTCTCCGGGGACACGCTGTTCCTGCGGAGCGTCGGTCGACCCGACCTCGAGGATGGCTCCGAGGAGGCCGTTCGCGAGGCGTCCAGCCGGCTATTCGACAGCCTCACCACGCTAACCGATCTCTCAGACGAGACGGTCGTCCTCCCCGGTCACTTCAGTGATGAGGAGGTTCGGCCGCTTGCGACGGCGCTCGGCGACCTGCAGGCGGAGACGACGAACGAACTGCTGAGCTACGTCGAGGACGGCGACGAGGAGACGTTCGTCGAGACCATCGTCGAGAGTCTCGCCGAGGAGCCCGCGAACTACAACGAGATCAAGCAGATCAACTGGGGCAAAGAACAGCCCAGTGGCGACGTCGAGACGCTCGAACTCGGCCCCAATAACTGCGCCGCGAACTAAGCAGACGAGAACCTGGAACCTACCGTCTCAACTCCTCGGCCGGGTTAGTCGGCGGCCTGTTCTTCCTGCGGGGTTGTTTCGACCTGTAGCGGGTTCGATGTCGTCGTCGTCGCGGTGACTAACCGGAGGAACTGACCCGCGTTCGTGAGCAGTTTGTTCTCCGCCTTTCGAAGGTGTTCCTCGTACGTCGACCGAGCGACGGACGTCTGCTCGGCGAGGTCACGCAGCGACGTCTTCCGTGGCTGTTCGTAGTAGCCCGTTTCGAGCGCTAACTGGAGTGCTGCCACCTGCCGGTCTGTGAGGTTTTCGAAGAGCTGGTCGACCGGGGCCAACATACTGTGCGGAACCTGCTTCTCTGAAATCGGGGTTTTCGAGAGGAGTTCGATCTCCCTATCAGAGCGCAAGTCACCGAGCAGCGCCCGGATGTCTTCTCCATCAAACGCAATCACCGTGTAGTGCTCCCAGCCCTGTCGGTAGATCGTCGGGGACTGATACAGGCAATTATGTTCCTCGAATCGGTCGATGATAGATTCCTCGAGCGAGCAGAGACAGGACTGCGTAACGACGTGATACCCGTCCTCGTCCGCTGACTCGTGCAGCACGGTGCCGAGCTGATCGATCTCCTCGAGTAACTCGTCGGTGGGCGTCGCCTCGGATGTGATTTCGAGAACTTGGCAGTCGCTCAGCGGCCACTCGCGTATCGTTAAGTCCGGATAGTGTTCCGATATCGACCGGTACGGACACTCGTGTTTAACCCGGATCGACGCCTCATACAGACTCATACGAACACATTTGGCCTCGTCAAAATTAACAGTGCCGGTCATGTCCGGCAGTAGTCTGTTGCCGGTCTCCCTCCTACACGGAAACACAGATGGAGGAACTACCGCCGGACGAATTTAGCGAACTGGTACACGACGGCGACGAAGACCTGCTCGTCGTCGATATCCGCCACGAAGAGGACTTCGAGGACTGGCATATCCCGGGGAGTGTCAACGTCGATGTCTACGACGAACTCACTGAAGACCCCGAACAGGCCAAAGACGCCCTCTCCGACCTTCCCCGTGAGAAGCGGATTGTCACGGTCTGTGCCGCAGGTGTCGTCTCCCAGACTGCGACAGAGGTCCTTAACGAGCTGGGCTACGACGCAGTAACGCTTACCGACGGGATGAATGGATGGAGCCGCATCCATCGGCACGCAGAAGTACCAGCCGACCTCGATAGTACGCTCGTTCAGGTCGCGCGTCCGGGAAAGGGCTGTCTTTCACACGCTCTCATCTCGGACGGGGAGGCTGCCGTCTTCGACCCGTCGCACTATCTCGACGAGTACGAACTGATTCTCGACGAGCACGATGCCACCCTCGTCGGCGTCTTCGACACGCACGCCCACGCCGACCACGTCTCGGGTGCGGCAGAACTCGCCGACCGGCACGGCGTCCCCTACTACCTCCACCCGAAAGACGCGCTCGCGCTCGACGCGACACCCCTCGAAGACGGCCAGGCCGTAACGGTCGGACAGACCGACGTCGAGGTCATTCACACGCCGGGCCACAGCGAGGGAAGCGTCTCGTTCGACATCGAGGGTGCGGCGTTGCTCACGGGCGACACACTCTTCCACGAGAGCGTGGGCCGCGTCGAACTCGGCGTCGAAGCAGGCATCGAGAATTCCGATGTCGAACAGAACGCGGCTACACTCTACGAGAGCCTTCAGCGATTGCTCGATCGACCGGACGACGCGCTCGTCCTGCCGGCTCACGATCCTGGGTCCCCTGAACCGCCAGTCGCTGCGACCCTTGCTAAAGTCAAAGACCGGAACGACGATCTGGGCCGCGGCCGGGAGGAGTTCGTCGAGGAACTAGCAGCTGACATTCCGGACCACCCGCCGAACTTCGAGCGTGTCAAGCGGACGAACGTGGGACAAGAATCAGTTCCAGCCAACGAACTCGCCGAGCTGGAACTGGGCCCCAACAACTGCGCCGCCGAGTAATCCATGAGCACGGAACTCGCACAGAAACAGGGTATCCGTGAGCACCTCGGACAGTTCTCACTCCACGTCCTGCTCGTGTTCGCCACCGGATTGACCATCGGGTCCGAACGCGCGGTCGTCCCAGTGCTGGGCCGGGACGTACTCGGGGTGGAGTCCTTGCTCGTCATCGGCTCGTTCGTCGTTTCCTTCGGCTTCGTCAAGGGGCTCCTGAACCTCTACGCCGGGAAATGGGGCGGCGAGTACGGCCGCAAGCCTGTACTCGTCCTCGGCTGGGCGACCGCGCTCCCGCTACCCATCATCCTCATTTACGCCCCGAGCTGGGCGTGGATCACTGTCGGGAACGTCTTACTGGGGGTCAACCAGGCGTTGACCTGGAGTATGGCGATCAACGCCAAGATCGACATCGCGGGCCCCGACCAGCGCGGCCTTGCGGTCGGTATCGACGAAGCGTTCGGGTACACCGGCGTCGCCGTCGGCGCCTGGGTGACGGGCGTCATCGCGGCCCGGACGAGTCTCCGGCCCGAGCCGTTCTACTTCCTCGCGGCCGTCGTCGTGCTCGCGTTCCTCGTCTCCATCTTCCTCATCAAGGAGACCGTCCACCTCGCGGAGTTAGAGGTCGAGGATGACGACCACCACGACGCGAACCTCCCGTTCGTCGAGGTCCTGAAGCGCGCGACCTACGGCGACAAGACGCTGTTCGCCGCCGCCCAGGCGGGACACATCGAGAAGTTCGTCGACACGCTGTTCTGGCTCGCCGTCCCGCTGTATCTCACCAGTCGAGGGCTCGGCATCGCGGCGGTCGGATTCGTCGTCGCCGTCCACAGCGCGATGTACTTCCTCCAGATCGCGACCGGCGGCCTCGCCGACCGGATCGGACGCCGACCACCGGTCCTCGTCGGGATGTTCCTCGCCGGCGCGGGCGTCCTCGGAATGGTTCTCGTCGACGGCTACCTCCCATGGGTTGTACTCTCCGGGGTGTCGGGGCTCGGGATGGCGTTGCTCTACCCGAACCTGATGACAGTGCCTGGAGACGCCGCGCACCCGACGTGGCGTGCGACCGGCATGGGCGTCTACCGGATGTGGCGCGACACCGGCTACGGCGTCGGCGCCATCCTCATCGGCCTCTCGATGGAGTTGCTGAGCATCGAGGCCGCGTTCTACGTGATTGCCCTGTTGATGTTCGTCTCGGGAGCGATCGTGTACGTCTGGATGAAGGAAACCCATCCCGACTTCGGGACGCACGAACCGCCCGCTCCGGAGTAACCAGGTACAGCTCTCTCACTGACTTCCCGAGGCATCACGTCGAACCCGTTCGCCAGCACAGTATTGTGACATTCGTGCAAAACAACTAAATCGTCGCGCGTCGAAGAACCACAGCATGGCGGAGAATTTAGAGGAGATTCGACAGCGGAAACTGGAGAAGCTTCGTGACAGAGCCGAGTCAGCGCAGACGACCGAGGCTACCACGCAGACTCCAATGACGCCGATCCAGATCAACGGACAGGCCGCGCTGACTGAAACTGTCGACGAGCACGACGTCGTGCTCGTGGACTTCTACGCGGACTGGTGTGGGCCGTGCCAGATGCTCGAACCAGTCGTCGAAACCATCGCCGCCGACACCGACGCGACGGTCGCAAAGGTCGATATTGACGCGAACCAACAGCTCGCCGCCGAGTACGGCGTTCGAAGCGTCCCCACGCTCGTCCTGTTCGCGGACGAGCAGCCGGTTGAGCGGCTGATCGGAATGCAAGACGAATCACGGCTTCGCACCGTTATCGAAAACCACATTTGAGCGACCCACAATGGCCGACAACCACTCGTCATCAGACCAGCAGACCGCCAGTAATCAGTCGATCTCCGACGTTGCGCGAAGACTTGAATCGCCGTTGACCGACACCGTCGGTGAGTCACTGGTCGGCATCGCCACCTACGAGAACGGCGAGTACAGCGTCCCGTACCGGGACAGCGATGCGTCCGCCCAGTACACGACGGCGGATATCACCGCGATCCTGGAGAACGTTCAGCTAGAGGGCATCGGTATTCCAGCGTACGAAGACCACCACGGACAGTCGTTACGCGCGACTGCTCGCGTCTACGAGGATGTAGTTACAGTCTTGGTGCCGGTCACGGACACTACGGGCCTCGTCGTCGCCCTTCGAAACGATACGGAGCACGACCCGTACGAAGTCATCCAAACGGTCGAAGCCGCGGTTTCAGAGCGATGAATGAGGGGAGTCTCGCCGAGTACGTGCACACCCACCGCGAGGAACTGGTCGCGCTCGGTCTGGATCTCCTCGCAATCGATACGTCCAACCCACCCGGCGATACGCGCGAAATCGTTGCCGAGATCGAGGAGTTCCTCGACCCGCTTCCCGTCGACGTCGAGCGGTTCGCGGTCGATCCGGCGAAGCCGAACCTGCTCGTTCGGGTTCCCGGTGAGTCGGACCGCACGCTGCTATACAACGGCCACCTCGATACCGTTCCGTTCGACGACGAGGCGTGGGCGCACGACCCCCTGGGAGAACGTGTGGATGACCGCGTCTACGGCCGGGGCGCAACCGATATGAAGGGCGCTGTGGCGTCGATGCTGTTCACGATTCAAGCCTTCGCAGCTACCGACACTGAGCCGTCCGTCGACCTCCTGTTTGCGTTCGTGAGCGACGAGGAAGTAGGCGGTGACGCAGGCTTGCCCGCGCTACTAGAGAACGGAGAGCTCAACGCGGATGCCTGTGTTATCGGGGAGCCGACCTGCGAGGCGGGCCGGCACTCCGTCACGGTCGCGGACCGGGGCAGTATCTGGCTGACGCTCGAAGCCAGCGGCGAGAGTGCCCATGGCTCCCGGCCAGTACTCGGCGTCAACGCAATTGACCGACTCTACAATGCCGTGGAGACCGTGCGCGAACGGTTCGGCACCCAGCGACTCGATATTGACCCTGACGTGGAGCCGATCGTCGAAGAGTCCATCGAATACTACAGCCCGTCGATGGGCGAAGACGCCGCTCGCGATCTGTTCCAGTATCCCTCGATCAATCTCGGCATCCTTGAGGGGGGCGACGCGATTAACAGCGTCCCGCAGTCCGCTCGCGCCGAAATCGACGTGCGGTTGACAGCGGGTGTCCACACGCCCGACGTGCTCGCGGGGATTCGGGAGTGTGTTGCCGACTGCAAGGGTATCACGATAGCCGACGTCTCGTGGAGCGTCGGGACCGCCGAGCCTCCCGGCAGTCCGTTCGTCGAAGCTGTCGCGTCGACGGCGGCGGACGTCACGGGCGAGCGTGTCTTCCGGCGGAGTGCCACGGGCGGCGGGGACGCCAAGACCCTCCGAAACGCGGGGGTGTCGACTGTCGAGTTCGCGCTCGGAACCGACACCGTCCACGCGCCCGACGAATACGTCCCCGTCGACGTGTTCGTCGACAACGCGGTCGTCTACGCACAGCTTCCGACTGCGTGGCAGTTCCAGATAGATCAGTAGCCGCCCATAGATACATTGTACTGACTACTTCGATGGGGAGACTCCAACTGGTGTTCTTCAAAACCGAGTGGACTTCTTCTAATTGCAATCCCTTGTAGCGTGCTGCCCACTATCCGCACTGGGCGCATTTTTGCAGACCCTGCAAATCGCCATTCCAGCCATATATGGCGAGGGCGCAATCCGGGTATGGATATTCCGTCTCCGATCACACGACGGCGTGCGGTTCTTGGTGGTATCGGAACGGTCCTCGCTGGTGGTAGCATCGTCTACGGAGCTTCGAGACTAGACGCAAGCCAGGATTCGAAAGTTCCGACTGCGGCCCCGTTCCACACCAGTTCCAACACGACCGGGTTTGAAATTGACCTGCAGGGCCATCCGATAATGGGGCCATTAGACGCCCCTATCGATATGTACTACTGGAGTGACTACCAGTGCCCCTTCTGCCGTCGCTTCGAGCAGAATACGCTTCCGAAGATAATCCGGAACCACGTCCAATCGGGCACCGTTCGGGTCGTCTTCATCGAGTTTCCCTACATGGGCAAAACGTCGATGACCGCTGCGGTGATGGATCGCTGTGTCTGGCGGCAGGTGAGAGAGGACACCCCCGAGGCGTATTGGCGGTGGCATTCGACGCTCTTTGACAAGCAGGGCTCAAAGAACTCGGGATGGGCGTCGAAAGCGAATCTCCTGGAGATCACTCGAGGCGTCGACGGTGTCGATGCAAGTGCTGTCGATTCGTGTATGCAGACCCATCGAAGCGAGATTGAGGCGTCGATTAACAAGGATATGAGCCGGGCGGCACAGTTCGGGATCCGTGGGACGCCTGCGTTCATTCTCTACAATCGCGATGTAGATGCCGCTGGCAAACTCGTCGGGGCACAGCCATACGACCGATTCGACGAAGCAATCACACGGGTGCAGAACGCATGATCGCCCTGCGTCTCGAACACCACACCGAACAGCTTCTGGCAGCACTGGCCTATCCGCTGACGTCTACGATACGGGGACTCCTGTTCGTCGGGGTCTCCGTCGCAACCTACGTCCTTCTAATTTTGAGTTCATTCCCGGAGTACTCGATGCAGATGCTCGGTGCCAACCTCAGGTATCTCGATACTGCACTCGTGGCGCTCACTGCGAACACGTACGCGACAATTGGAGCCATCGGCCTCGGGCTGATTGTTGGGTATGCAATCTTAACTGGCGTCGCGGTCACGAACGTAGCTGGTCGAGTAGCTCAGGTCGGACTCTCAGGATCCAGAGGGTTGTCGAGTGCGATTCCCGGTCTGCTCGCATCCGGCTGTGCGAGCTGTGGCGCGGGTGTTCTCGGCCTCATGGGGTTCGCTGGTGCATTAGCAGCGATGCCGTTTCACGGGAACCTGCTCCGTGTTGGTGGCCTCACGCTTCTGATTGGGTACCTCGCTCGTGCTGGCGACCCACGCTACTGTACGATCGACTCAGCTACGGAGGGGGAGTGACCGATGGCACTGTTTGCTTCATCATCACTACTAGTGGCGGCGTACGCTGCGGGTGTCTTGATGTTCTTTGCTCCGTGTAGTGTTGGGCTCCTCCCTGCGTACCTCTCGTACTTTTATACACAAGGCGAAGATGCAGTGCGAGCAGACCAATCGGACGCGTCTGGTCCTGTCCGGATAGCATTCCTGGTTAATGGCATTCTTGTGTTTCTCGTCGGGGCGATTCCGCTCTTCTACATGTCGGTTGCCGGTATTCGGGTTTTGCTCCCCGGCTATGAGTTGATCGTTCCACTCGCGAAACTCGGAACAGGGAGTTACTATCCCCCAGTCGCCGTTGTCGTCGTCGGCACACTCCTCATGCTCTTGGGGCTCGGCCGACGCGCAGTGATTGATGGGCTTCGCGTCGGCGGGTTCGTGACGGCCGGCGTAGTCACCGTCTATCTGCTTATTGGCGGTGTCGTGCTTCTCCTCGGCCAGTGGATCGAACCGTATCTCGTGTCGATGGAACTCCTCGTTGGGCCGCTCTTGATCGGTATCGGTATCATGTACTACTACAACCTTTCTCCGCTGCAGTCGATCCGCCTCCCTGAGCGAGATTCAGCAACGATTCCAGCCTTCTTTGTGTTCGGTATCGTGTACGGAGTTGGCAGCCTAGCGTGTAATCTGCCGGTCTTTCTGGGGATGATTCTCACGTCATTCACGACGGAAGGGCTCGTGCAGGGACTTGCCGTGTTTGGCTCATTCGGAGCGGGTATGGGGACACTCGTTCTCGGTGTCAGTGTGGTCGCACGCGTTACGGGGAGTTCACTCTCGCTTGGCAAATACGGACAGTCCGCTCGCTACGCTGGCAGTCTGGCCTTCGTCGTGATCGGCGTCTACGTGACGTGGTACTCGCTCCGGTCGTTCGGGTATCTCCCTGGCGGAGCGATGTTCGGATAGACCGGACAGTAGTGACTCATCCTTGTCTAGAGGACTCACGTTTCGCAGGATTTGGAGTCTGACCGAAATCGGTATACAAAGCCGAGAACCCCAACTGTTAGTGCCGCCACTAGTATTCGGATGAGTCCGCCTCCGAGGGCCGCCGTTGCACCACCAGCAGCGGTAGCTCCGGCAGCGCCTGTCGCGGCCGGAGCGGCAAAGAGACAACAGAGACTCAGTGCGCCACCGAGTCCGAGCAGTGACCAGCGGCGCCGTGAACCCGTCTCGTCGGTTGGTTCTGTTTGAGTATCTGTCATTTGGCTGGTCTACTGATGTGTGGTCGTCTGCTTCGGTTCTACCTCACAGGACTCACACGGACGTTGCGAGCGAACGTACAGAAGCCCGGCGAAGAGCGCAACACTCACAACTCCCAGAAGCGGCCGGAGCGGGTCGAAGTACGTCATTAGCGCGGAACTGCTAAACAGGGCAAGCAAAAACGCGTTGCAGATCGGGCATCCAAACGCTAGAAATCCGAGAACAGCACCCGCAGTTGCAGTCTTTTCGTCGCCACGCTGCTCCGTTGTTCGCTGTAACACGTAGAAGCCCAGGAATCCAGCAGTGAGAGCGAGAAAGAGATAATCCAACAGCGTTCGGGGAACCATCCGAACGTAGACCGGATTGGGAATCAATCCAGTGACGACCCCGAACAGTACAAACGACCCGACGCTGATAGCCGCCGCTTTGAGATGCCGTCTCTGAAACCGTCTCATCAGTACTATCGCTCGAGTTGCTGGGCTGTAAAGGACGCTGTCTGTTTGCACTATTCGCAAAAAGCCTTGTACGACAATACGACTCTCTGAACGGGGAAATCTCAGCCCACGAACCTGGATCGGGTGAACCACCGAATCTTTACGCCCACCTCACAATGCAGAGATATGGAGAGTCGTGAGGGCAATCCGTCCGCGTCCCTCCTCGAAGTCTTTGCGGACGACTACTCACGCACGATTCTACTTGCAGCTGAGGAGGAGCCACGAACGGCAAAGGATCTTAGCGAGGTCTGTGACGCGTCGCTGGCGACCATTTACCGTCGCATCTCCACATTACGGGGCCATGATCTCATTGCCGTCCATTCGACGATCGGCTCCGGTGGAGAGCACAAACAGCTGTTCGAGACGACGGTCGAGGCGTTCCACGTTTCAATCGCCGACGGTGAGTTCGAACTCTCCGTCGAAACACGTGATGAACTCGCCGATAATTTCGCTTCGCTTTGGGAGAACTTCCGGGAGAGCACATGATCAGCCCGTCAATCGTCGTCGTCAAGCTGATTACGCTGTTTCTCAGCCTTCTGGTCGCGTACCTCGCCTTCTACGCATACAAGCGGAGTGAGAGCCATCCAATGCTCTACGTTTCTGTCGGCTTCGTATTCATAGGAATCGGAGCTATCTGTGAAGGCCTCGTCTACAGTGTGTTGGGAACGTCGCTGTTCTCAGCGGCCCTCATACAGGCAGTACTCGTCTCATTTGGGATGGTGCTGATATTACGTTCGGTGATGTCTGATTCGAATAACGAGGCTATCTAACCCGACAATTGTGTGCTCGTGGCATCCACGGATGGCCCTCGCATCGCTTTACTCTCATTCAATAGCTCTGAGACGAAAGACATGTCCGGCCTATATTGTATAGTAAGCCCAAGACTATTAACGATCTAGTGCATAGAGTCTGTTAATGGCAACACAAACAGCGAAGACGGACAGCGTGGGTTCACTCGACGATGGCGACCTTGAGACGGCCGTCGAGGACAGCGGCGTCACTCTTGTCGAATTCTACACGGAGTGGTGTGGGACCTGCAAGCGGATGAAGCCGGTTCTCGAAACACTCGCGGAAGACACTGACGCGGCGATTCTGACGATCGACATCGAGTCGAATCTCGAAACGGCGATCGAGTTCGGTGCCCAGAGCACGCCCACGTTCGTCCTGTTCGCCGACGGGCAACCGGTGAAACAGCTTCGTGGCGGCCAGAACGAACAGACACTCCGCGACCTGATCGCCCGGTATCGGGACTGACTCACCGACAACGAGATGAACCCCAGAGAACTTCGCGCCGACACGCCCGCCCTGCACGACGACGTCTACCTGAACTTCGGCGCCCACGGACCGAGCCCGCGGTACGTCGTCGAAGCTGCTGACGAGTTCGTGCGGTCACACGAGTACGAGACGAATACTCGAAACGACCCCTACGAGGTTGCGTTCGACGAATACGACCGCGTACGGGAGCGTGTCGCCACCTTCGTCGGTGCGGACGACGACGAAATCGCACTCACGGAGAGCACCACCGCGGGCATCAACGCTATCGCGAACGCCATCGACTGGGAGCCCGGCGACACCGTCGTTCGAACCGACCTCGAGCACCCAGCCGGAACGCTTCCGTGGCAACGCTTGGAACAGCAGGGCGTCGACGTTCGAGTAGTCGAGACCAAAAACGGTCGAATCGATCTCGACGTCTTCGCCGAAGCCGTTGAGGATGCACGACTTGCGTGCTTCAGTGCGGTGACGTGGACACATGGCACCCGGTTGCCCGTCAGCGACCTCGTCGACATCGCCCACGAGGCGGGTGCGTTCGCGCTCGTCGACGCCGTGCAAGTGCCGGGACAGCTCCCGATGGACGTCGACGAATGGGGTGCTGACGCGGTCGCAGCAGCCGGCCACAAGTGGCTCTTGGGACTCTGGGGCGGTGGCTTCCTCTACGTCGACGGCGACGTCGCTGAATCGCTCACGCCCAACACGGTCGGTTACCGGAGCGTTGAGACACCGACGGCGGACCCCTACGAGTTCGCGGTCGGTGCTCGACGGTTCGAGGTCGGCTCGTCGAACCCCGCCCCTCACGTCGCCCTAGCCGAGGCGATTGATGCGATCGACGAGATCGGAATTGATCGCATCGCGGAGCGAATCCAGACCCTGGCCGGACGGCTCGTGGACGGCATCCCGGACGGTCAGCTCTACAGTCCCAATCCGCCCGAGTCGGGCCTCGTCACGATCGACGTCGACGATCCCGAATCGACGGTCGAACGACTGGCGACAGAGGGATTCGTCGTGCGCTCGCTCCCGAGCCCGAACGCGATCCGGGTATCCGTCCATGCAGTCAACACTCGGGAGGAGGTCGACGGATTGCTCGACGCGCTCGAATCGGAGTGGAACTGACGTCGAAGTGCGATGGGTTGTCCGCCCCACACGTTCACTATCTCTACAATTGTAGGGGCGAGTGTGAGTCCCGGCAGGACGAGTTCTAGCGCTTACGTGGGTGTTACGCCGGTTTCTATGCCTTGCTTGCTTCGTGGCCCCAGACTGCTCTTTGAATTGTGTGGAGTATTGTGGAAATTGAGCAAGACTTAATGGTCGGCAGTCCGTAGGGACAGGTGATGGCAACCGATACTGCAACCGACGCAGGCAGCACTCCTGCGAACGAACCGATCCACGTCGATAGCGCCGACGACCTCGATGCCCTCGTCAGTGAGCACAACGTCGTCCTGACGGACTTCTACGCCGACTGGTGTGGCCCCTGCCAGATGCTCGAGCCGACCGTCGAGACTATCGCCGCCGAGACCGCCGCGACGGTCGCGAAGGTCGACGTCGACGCGAACCAGCAACTCGCAAGCGCCTACGGCGTCCGCGGCGTCCCGACGCTCGTCCTGTTCGCCGACGGCGAGCAGGTCGAGGAGATCGTCGGCCTCCAGGGCGAAGACCAGCTCCGAACGCTCGTCGACTCCTACACGAACTAGATGAGCACGGACGTACACGACCTCGTCATCGCCGGCTCGGGAATCGCCGGCCTCTCGGCAGCGGTATACGCGGCCCGCGCCGACCTCGACCCCCTCGTCCTCGAGGGCGACGAGCCGGGCGGCCAGCTCACGCTGACGACCGACGTCGAGAACTACCTCGGCTTCCCCGACGGCGTCGGCGGCATGGAACTCGTCCAGCGCGGTAAAGAGCAGGCTGAGCAGTTCGGCGCTCAGTTCGAACACGGTCGCATCGAGGACGCGGCCCTCGACGGCAGGCCGTTCGAGCTATCGCTGTCGACCGGCGACACGATTCACACGCGCGCGCTGATCGTCGCGACCGGTGCGAGCGCGCGCTGGGTCGGCGCCGAGAACGAGGACGAGCTCATGGGGTATGGACTCTCGACGTGTGCGACCTGTGACGGCGCGTTCCACCGCGGCGACGACGTGCTCGTCATTGGTGGCGGCGACAGCGCCATGGAAGAGACGTTGTTCCTCGCGAAGTTCGCCGATTCCGTGACGGTCGTCCACCGCCGCGGGGAACTGCGTGCGTCCGAGATTATGGCCGACCGTGCTCGCGACCACGACGACGTCCAGTTCCGGTGGAACACGGAACTCGAAGCCATCCACGGCTCACAGGAAGAGGGCGTCACCGGTGCCACACTCGTCTCCCACCCCGATGGCTACCCTACGGAGAAGGTCGAGTCCGGGATCGATGTCGAGCGGGAGACCGTCGATGTTGGCGGCGTGTTCTACGCGGTGGGCCACACGCCGAACACGCGGTTCCTGGATGAGACTGCCGTCGAACGAGACGAAAGCGGCTACATCTTCACGCAGGCAGACGATGTCGGCCGCCCTACGGCCCGGACGACCGTCGAGGGCGTGTTCGCTGCCGGGGACGTCGCTGATCCCCGATACCGCCAGGCAATCACGTCCGCCGGAACTGGGAGCATGGCCGCACTCGACGCCGAAGAGTTCCTTGAGACGCTGCGCGAATCAGACGAGCTGACGGCGGCTGCGACCGCCTAACTGTTCACCCTTCTCAGGATCACTGAATGCCGGATCTCAGTTTCGACTATCGTATTCGGTTTCGCTGATTCTCCCCTCGGCTAATCACAACTGCTACACCGGTGTCTCCCCAACTCTCTGGCATGACCGAGTATCGTCCCGACACGGGGTGTGGGAGATGAATCGACGGCGGGCGGATGCAGTAGTCGGCTTCCTCGTCGCAGCCGTCGTGGTCATTGGCGGTGCGCTCAGCTGGGACGCGTATCAACAACAGCAGGCCTTCGAGCAGATGGGGTCGATGATGGGTACGTCCATGGGGGCGGTGCACGGCACGATTCCGCTCTGGTATGTGCTCGGAACCGTCCTCGTTACAGCTGCCATCGGTGGGGGGTATCTCCTGGTCCGAGACGACATCACTAGCACAAACCCCGGTGAGCGTGTACAGACAGAGAGACCGAACGTAGCGGGTTCCGAGAGCCCCGGTTCATCGGAGGAATCAACCCAGTTAGAGGGTGGCATCAATCCGGAGTCCCAACCGCAGGCTCGCGTATTAGACCTCCTCCCGGAGGACGAACGTCGCATCCTCAAGCCGATCCTCTCTTCGCCTGGCATTACGCAGATTGAACTCCGGGACCGCTCGGACTTCTCAAAGAGCAAGGTGAGCCAGACGGTGAGCGCCCTCGAAAAACGTGGCCTGTTGTACCGCGAGCGCCAGGGGCGGACCTACCGCATCTATCCGAGCGACGACCTGCAGCAGAATCAATCGCCCTAGCCACAGGTACAGCAACCCATACCCGTAGGAACCATCGGTCGACCGTGAGGTATCCCGGTACCGTATTGGGTAACGGTTCTAATCAGCGGCTTGTGCCTGTTCTGTCGACTGACTCTGCCCCATCTCGGCGGGGTTTTTCATCCCTTCTTTCACGCCGAAATAGACGAGAGCGGCGTTGACCGGGTACGCGAAGACGAATCCAACGGACAGTGAGAACGCCAGTGCCCCCCAGAACAGGAGGTCGGAGATGTGGGCCTGGCTGGCAATCAGGAGGTCCGTTCCGATGGCAGCGATCTCCATGATGGTGATGCTCGGCGTCTCGCTGTAGAGAGCGTCCAGCATCGCCTCGCCGAAGCCGACGCCCTCCTGCATCAACGGTCCGACGGTGAGTGCGTACCCGAACAGGTACGCGAGCGCGAACGTCCCGGCCGTGATGACGAGCGTGCTCTGGAGCGCGAGCAGCCCCGCGAGGAGCACGAACCCGAGGACTTCGCCAGCCCCACAGCCCGAGTAGCAGTGCGCGGTCGACCGGAAGCCACGCCGCCACAGCGAGTCAGTACTAATCTGGGTGCGACCGGAGTACCAGTAGACAGCGAGGCCGAACGGGCCGGAGTAGAGGACGACCAGCGTCCAGACGCCTTTCATCAGCGATGGCAGCGCCTGATTCCGCTCGCGGATGTCCCACAGGAGAGTGCCGACGGACGCGACGACGAACAGCGCCCAGACACCCATCACGAGCGGGTCTGACAGAATCGGTTTCATGACGTGACGAACCGGTGCGAGCGCGTGTTCGATCTGTGTGAGGAGTTCTTGGAGTGGCATACTCGAGGGAATGAGTGAACGATTGGAAGCTGTTGATACCGCCCGCCAACTGATGACTCGATACATCCCTAGTTGCGCGGGGATACTTTCGATAGTTGTGGCTAATATTCCGAAGTGTAGCGTGTCACTGATGCCGACTCTGGCAACCCAGCTACATTGGAGCGAGCCGACCCACATCTCCGGTGATTTCAGTGGATATGAACGATTCCAATCTTGAGAAACGATTAGAACGTCCTATACACCTTCTCGGACGTTCTCCTGTGCGAATTTACACCCATCGTGATAACTCCAGAGGAGTCCTACGACTACCCGAGGAGAAAGACGATGACCAACATCAAACTCGGCCGCTGGCTACTCGTGGCGCTTGCGATCCTCGGATTCGCGTTCGCCACCCCACTGGTCAGCGCCCACGGCACCGACACGACCGCAGATGACGCGCCCACTGACAATGCTACTGCCGATGACTGGGCGGCTTGGATGGAGGCGCAGATGACCGAGCACATGGGCCCGGGTAGCGTCGAGTGGATGGAGTCGCACATGGGTGGGACCGTCGACGAGATGGCCCAGGACATGGTTGACGACGACTACAACGGCGGGATGTACGGACAGGGCCACTGCTGATAGGCCCTGACCGTTTCGATCGCCTCGACCGAATACCGAAACACACCACCAATTCACAATCATGACGCAACTCACCACTACGCTCGGACGCACTGCTCGTCGATTCGCGCTACTCGCCGTCCCACTGCTGGTCGCAGCGACTGGAACAGCTGCTGCCCACGGCGGCGGGAGCTACGGCGGCGGCATGATGAGCGGTGGATGGGGCCTCTTCGGCGGCGCGATGGGGGTCTGGGGACTCCTCTGGATGGGGCTCCTCATCGCCGTTCCCATCTACCTCATCTATGCACTTCTCAACCGAGAAACCAACGGGGATGACGACGGGCCGCTCTCAGTTCTCCGCGAGCGATACGCCCGTGGCGAACTCTCTGACGACGAATTCGAGCACCGATGTGAACAGCTGGAACGTGCCGGATGAGCCATTCGGTGCCAGTTCCAACACGAATGACTCCATCCGTGACGACCGCTTCGGAACCCCACCCTTAAGTCAATCAACAGAGTACTATATTGTATGAAGTACACAATACAAACGTCCGTGTCCGGTGACTTTGACCAAGTAGTCGAGACAACGATCGACGAGCTCGAAGATGAAGGATTTGGCGTCCTCTGCGACATCGACGTCCAAGCGACGCTCGAGGAGAAACTCGGCGAGGAGTTTCGACAGTACCGCATCCTCGGTGCGTGCAACCCGGGGCTGGCACACGAGGGCCTGAACGAAGAGATCGAACTCGGCGCACTCCTCCCGTGTAACGTCATCGTCTACGAAACCGATGACAGCGAGGTCATAGTGAGTGCCGTCGACCCACAACAGCTCGTCGGCATCGCCGACAACGAGGCACTCGACTCGATCGCGAACGAGGTCCACGACCGGTTCGAGCGCGTTCTCGCCAGTGTCGCGGACGAACTCGAATCATCGACCGAGATCTAAGCCATGGCATCATCAAACCAACTGGACACCACAACCATCGTCCTCCTCATCCTCGGGGCGATCATCGTCCTCCCGTTGCTCACGATGGGGATGGGATTCGGCGGGATGATGGGGTACGGTGGAATGATGGGTGGATACGGGACGGCCAGCGGCTGGTGGCCACTCGTCAGGATGCTCGTCCAGCTGGTCTTCCTCCTCCTCCTGCTCGGTGGCGGATATCTCGTCTTCCGTCGCGTGACGGCATCGCAGTCGTCGCGGAATCCTGCAATGGAGGAGCTGCGTATGGCATACGCCCGCGGAGATCTCACCGAGGAAGAGTTCGAGACGCGTCGGAACAAGCTCGAACGCGCGGAGTGACGGTCCGACCACCAACTTCCGGCGTTACTCACGTCCGCCCCCTTGGAATCCGAAACCTGTGACCCTCACAGCTTTCGGATGTAAATAGAAATGTGCTAAAGGTACAAGACCATACTAGCTACTATGACGGAAGTTATCCTGTTCACGCAGGAGACCTGTGGAGCGTGCGCAACGCAACGAGAGAAAAACGAGGGGCTCGAAGATGCGTATCCGGGTGTCGAGTTCCGGGAGGTCGACATTCAGACCGATCTGGAGACGGCCGAGGAGTACGGTGTCCGAAAGACGCCAACGACGCTCGTGTATGCGAACGGGGAACAGACGGCCGAGTTCATCGGCATCGTCGACCGGGACGAATTGGAGGCTGCCATCGAGAGCGCCGGCCAGCAATCGCCCGGACTCGCGAACCGGCTCGCCAGCATCATCCGTGGATAACAGAAGCCAACCAGCTACAATGACAGACTACAGTAGACGCCAGTTCCTGGGAGCGCTCGGTGCTGGCACAGTCGCGAGTGCGGGATTCACCCACCCAGTCGCCGCACAGGAGACGCCCGTCGTGAAGATGGGCAACAACTACTTCGACCCGATCGGGCTCCACGTCGAACCTGGCACGACCGTCCGCTTCGAGATAGCAGCCGGAGCCCACTCGGCGACGGCCTATCCGGACCGCGTTCCCGCCGACGGCACCGCCTTCGACAGCGGGACCATCTCGCAGGGGAGCTTCGAGCACACGTTCGAGGCACCCGGCACGTACGACTATTACTGCATCCCGCACAAGACGGTCGGCATGGTCGGTCGCATCGTCGTTGGTAGCCCTGGCGGTCCAGCTGAAGACAGCCCGATCCCGGACGGCGAGGTCCCCGACAGCGAAACGATAGTCCAGAACGGCTCCGTCGCAGTCGGCTCGGACGTTGAGGGCAGCGGAAATACCGATGGCGGCATGATGGGTCCCGGCGGCGGCATGATGGGCGGATCGAGGGGCGGGTGGGGCGGTGTCCCCTTCATCGGCGGGGCACTCGGAATGCTGGGACTGATCGGTGGATTCTTCTACTGGGTACTGGGTCGAAGTGATGAATCTCCCGAGAGTCAGGATTCCGCGATGGACACCCTCCAGCGCCGGTACGCACAGGGCGAGATCGACGAGGAAGAATTCGAACGCCGGCGCGACCAGCTCACGTCGAATCGATGAAGTAGGTCGCTGACAAATATGACGGTATCCGACGATATCGGTGACTCCGAATGCGTGGTATCTCGATGTGTTCGTCGAAGAACGCCCTGTACGTCGTGTTCTTCCGAGCTTTGAGAAGAGGAGAACGATGTGCTGGTAGAGTGTGTACGTCATTTTGAGAACTTAGGAGTGACAAGTGATAGCTCGACGTGCCAAGTACATCGCTTGCTCAACGAACCGGAGCAACCGCGATTTCGGGAGGCTTCCATCCGGTTCGACGACCGGACGTACTGTAACTGCCTGAGGGTTTCAACAGAGCCATCGAACTGGCATCGCGATGCTGCAGTTCTGTATTGAGAGTGTGGACTCGGATTTTGCGATGCCACGAACACACATTGACGACGATACCTGGCGAGAGTGGGTCGACCCCTACATCGTCGACTCCAAGCGGCTCATCACGGTCCGGCGGAACAACCTCCGTTTCAAGCAACTCGAAGACCTGGATGTCGACCTCGTCGAACGGAAAGATGGGATCCAAATCCGATTAGCCGAATTCGAGCTGGATATGCACTGGCGAGAAGCCCTTTCGAAGTACGCTGGGCAGCATGAATCCCACTGTACGGACTTCGGACAGGCAGTTCTCGAACGAGCAGAACGGGACGATCTACTCGACCGTCAAGGACCAACGAAACAAGAGTTCATCACGTATCTGGAGAACGGACTGGTCGAACGGGACTTCAGAGAAATGTTCTGATCAGTCGCGAAGCTCGGCGACTGACTGACCAACCTCACGGACGTGTTCACTTCGCTCGAGGTCGAGTTCCTCGGCGAGGTAGTCAACCGTCTCTTCGAGGCTCATATTGGAAAGAAGTCCGTCAAGCGGTATAAACCTAGTGCTGACGCAGCAATGTAGCCCATCAGACGAGCGTCTGTGTATACCGAACTATGCACCCTTCGGAAAACTGTGGAACCGGTGACCGCGTAGCGATACCCACCGAAATTACGCAGTGTCGCCATTTGCTGTCCACCAACCGGACTCAATTGAAAGAAGCTCCGAAGCGTTCGGGAGCGTTTCAGTCTGCAGGTTGTGCGTCAGTCGCTGGTGTCCCGCCTGGAAGCTCGGGAATGGACAGGTCCACGCGGCGGAGCAGCTGGGCGTTGATCGCGACGATGACTGTACTCAACGACATCAAGAGCGCACCCACAGCGGGGGACAGCAGAATCCCGATCGGTGCCAACACGCCTGCTGCGAGCGGAATTGCGAACACGTTGTAGCCGGCCGCCCAGACGATGTTCTCCTGCATCTTCCGGTAGCTCGCCTTACTGAGCTTCACCAGCCGGACGACGTCCATCGGGTTGTTCTGGACGAGGATGACGTCGGCCGACTGGACCGCAACGTCGGTGCCGCTCCCGATCGCAATGCCGACGTCAGCTCGCGTCAGCGCCGGCGCGTCGTTCACACCATCGCCGACCATCCCCACGAGCTTCCCCTGGTCCTGGAGTTCCTGGACTTTCTCGTCTTTGTCTTCAGGGAGGACCTCCGCGAACACCGTGTCGATGCCCAGTTCGTCGGCGACGGCGTTGGCGACGTCCTGGGAGTCCCCCGTCAGCATCGCCACCTCGATACCCAGATCGTGGAGCGCGTCGACGACGCGGAAACTCTCCTCGCGGATCACGTCGGCCATCGCGAAGGCGGCGATTAGCTCTCCGTCACGAACGAGATACACCACTGTCTGGGCGTTCTGTCCGGCCTCGTCAGCGAAGCGCTGGAGATGGTCGGGGATCTCGCTATCGAGCTGGGTCAACAGGTTCGGCCCACCGACGTACACCTCGTTTCCGTCGACGTTTGCGCGAACCCCTCGGCCTTTGATCGCCTCGAAGGCGGTCGCGTCGGGAGTAGTTAGGTCTCGCTCGTCGGCGGCCTCGCGAATCGCTCGCGCGATCATGTGCTCGGAGTCGCTCTCGACGGCTGCCGCCAACCCGAGCGCGTCGTCCTCATCGACGCCGTCGACGGTCGCCATATCCACGACACCGTGTTCGCCCTCGGTGAGCGTCCCCGTCTTGTCGAAGATGATCGCGTCCAGGTTCCGCGCGTCCTCCATCGCGATGCCGTCGCGAACGAGCATCCCGTTGCGAGCGGCGAGCGACGTGTTGATCGCGACCACCAGGGGGATGGCGAGCCCGAGGGCGTGTGGACAGGCGATGACGAGCACCGTCACGACGCGTTCGATGACGGTCGCGTCGAACGAGACTGCGACCGTCCACGCAATCGCCGTCACGACTGCCGCCCCGAGGGCCACGTAGAACAGCCAGCCGGCCGCGCGGTCGGCCAACACTTGCGTCTTCGACTTGCTCTGCTGGGCCTCCTCGACCAGGCGCATGATGCCCGCGAGCGTCGTCTCCTCGCCCGTCGCACCGACGCGGACACGGAGGCTGCCGTCGCCGTTGATGGTGCCGCCGATGACCTCGTCGCCGGGTTCCTTCGAGACCGGTTTTGACTCGCCCGTGATCATCGACTCGTTGACGTCCGAATCACCCTCCTCGACGGTACCGTCAGCAGGGACACTCGCGCCCGGCCGGACGAGCACGAGGTCGCCTTCCGAGAGCTCCCGGACGGGAACCTCCTCGGTCTCCCCGTCGTCGGTAATACGCTCGGCGGTGTCTGGCATCAGTTTCGCCAGTTCGTCGACCGCGCTGGAGGCCCGCCGGACCGACCGCATCTCGATCCAGTGGCCGAGCAGCATGATGTCGATCAGCGTGACGAGTTCCCAGAAGAATGCCGACTGTGTGGGGAAAATCACGCTCGCGAGACTGTAGACGAACGCGACGGTGATCGCCATCGAGATCAACGTCATCATCCCCGGCGACCGGTCTTTCAGCTCCGGCACCGCCATCTGGAGGAACGGGACCCCACCGTACGCGAAGACGATGACGGCGAACACCGGGTTGATCCACTCGCTCCCCGGGAACGTGGGGACGGAGAAGCCGAGCCACTCCTGCAGCATTTCGCTGTACAGGAGGACGGGAACCGACAGGAGCATCGAGACGAAGAAGCGCCGTCGGAACATCTGCTCGTGGCCTTCGTGCATCCCTCCATGGCCCTCGCCGTGTCCCTCGTGGGAACCGTGGCCGTGCCCTTCGCCCTCGTGTCCGGCGTGTTCGTGCTGTTCGTGGGACGCCATCTCACCTGCCGCAGCAGGGTGAGCCTCCTCCTCCAGTAGCTCCTGTTCTACCCCTTCCTCGTCAGATTCCGCGACCGCTTCATCGTGGTCGCCGTGTTCGTGCTGGTGACTGGTGGTGTCCGGCTGGTCCTCTCCTCCCGGGGAATTCTCAGCTGTATCTTTGTGGTCGTCCATGGGTCATGTTCTCTTTTGAGGTGGTTCCGCCGGCTTCCTGAATCTTCGGCCCTGAAACCGTACAGCAGGGTCAAGGTGGGTAAACTCCGAAGAGAACGGTGGACCGTTCACCTAGGAGCGTGATGTGCTATCCCCAGAGCTACACTACTCAGGCGTGGGCAGTGTATCCGGCGTCTTCGACAGCCTCAACGAGGACCGAGGCGTCGGCGTCACCATCAACCTTCGCCTGTTCAGCTTCCCGGTCTGCGGTTGCGTCGGTCACACCAGGTACCTCTTGAAGCGTTTCTTCTACTGTCTGTTCACAGTGGCCACAGGTCATCCCCTCAACGCTGATGGTCGTCGTCATACGTATGAATGTATGTCCTCCTCCCTTTAGCGGATTTCTCCTTCGATAGGCTGGTATGAGGTTCGGTTTGACTTTAGAATCAAAATAGGGATTGTCGTGATCCTTTAGGTACTCGCCAACGGCGTGCTACTATGCGCGACTTGGACGAAACTGACCTCGAGATCATTCAGCTACTGATGTTGGACGCTCGTCGACCGTACAGTGAGATCGCAGATGTTGTAGACCTCTCAGCGCCAGCTGTGTCGGACCGAGTCGAACGGCTACAAGAGATGGGAATTATTAATCGATTCACGCTTGACGTCGATCGCTCACAGCTCCGAGGCGGAATTCCGGTCCTGATTACGCTCGATGTCGAATCAGCCAGCCATAGCGCTGCATCGATCAAAGACGATCTCATCGACGAAGGCGCCATCGAACACGTATTCACCACAGCCGAAGCTGATCTAGTCCTGTACGCCAGAGTTCCAGATACAGACATCGCAAGCTGGCTTGCGGATACCATCGATACTGGAGCAGTCGATGACTTTGAGGTAACCCTTCTCGCGGGCGCTAACTGGGCACCAGAATTGGGGGAAACGGAGTTCGCGCTCTCCTGCGCTCAGTGTGGAAATACAGTTGACAGTGAAGGAACAGCCACCCGCATCGATGGGGAGCTGTACCAGTTCTGTTGTCCATCGTGTGAGGCTCGGTTTGAGGAGAAGTACGAGCAACTCCGAGAAGAGGCTGACTGATTCGGGATTACGCGCCGCGCTTCATGACTTCTCCCTCGACTTTGGTCGTTGGAGAAGTCACTCAACGTCCGTCGCCTGATAGAAGACCAGCACGCCGATTACGAGGAGGCCGACGGTATATACGACGGCACCGCCGAAATCCCACACGTCGATGCTCGACGTGAATGCCGCGTCGAAGAGCGCGTTCGTCGCGTAGTGGCTTGGCAGTAGTTTCGTCCACTCAGGCGCGTCGGTCGCGAGCGGATTCTGGAACAGGAGGACGTCGACCATCGGCGAAAACAGCATCACGTACACCCCGCCCAGTCGACCCAACACGATGCCGACAACAACGCCGAGGATACCGTACGTGAGCCCGACCAGCAGCGTCGCGGCGACGAACGGAACGGTCGATTCGGGCGTAAACGCGAACACGGCGACGACAACCGACGCCATCGTGACGACGACGATCCCGAGTCCGAGCGTACCGACCCGTGAGACGACGAGGTCAGTCGCAGTATAGCCGGCCAGCCGGAGCCTGTCGTCGGCCGCTTGCGACGTCTGGACGAGGAACAGTCCGACGATACCCGAGAGGATGGCGACAGTAACGGGCGTCATGAACGCCGCCGCGAAGTCCGTCATGGGGACAGCGACCCTCGTTCCGTCAATCGTCGCGGGGACGTCGACATCCGGGACGAGCAGGACGAACGCGCCGATGATGTACGCCGGCAGGAAAACAAGCAGCGCCAGGAGGACCGGCGTCCGGCGGAACTCTCGAACGCCCATCCGCACGGCGGTCGTGACGCGGCGGTTCATCAGGCGTCACCCCCTGACTCGATCTGATACGTGTACGCGGCCACGCTCAGGAGGGCAAACAGCGAGAGGTGGCCGAGAGCCGGGGCGAGGTGTTCGGTCGCTAGCGAGCCCTCGACGACGGCCTGCGTCACGATGGCGTGCGGGTGCGCGAGCGGTGCGAACTGCGTGACGCTGTCCTCGATGCCGAACAGGCCGCTCGCGAACACGTTGTCCACGTCGGCCAGGATGACGAGCAGGAGCGAGCCCTCGAGTTCCCTGGGGAGCACGCTGCCGACGACGATGCCGAGCAAGCCGTAAATGGCACCGGCTATCGCGAGCCCACCGAACGCGGCGAGCGGTGCTCCAATCGGGTCGTCAACGAGGACAATCAGAGAGAGCGTGGCGACCACACTGACGACGGCGCTCGCGACGGCGACGGTCGCGAACCGTGCGGTGACGAGTTCAACGCCGCGAAAGCCACAGATGGCGAGTCTGCGGTCGGCGTGCCGGGCGCTAATCATCTGGAAGAGGCCGAGGACGCCCGCGAGCGCGCCGGTGGCGAACACGGCGCCGGTGATCCGTCCCACTGTTGCGACCGACCCGCTCACCGCGAAGACCCCTACGTCGGGGAACTGCCCCATGCCGATCCCGTAAATCTGGATCGACAGCGCCGGGAGGACAACCAGCAACACGACGGTGAACGGCTCTCGGACGAACGAACGCGTGCTCGCTTGGATTCCCGCGAGCGTCCGGTGAACGGTGCTCATTCGCTTTCCTCCTGGCCGGCGGTCGCTCGCTGACCGCTCCCGGCGCCAGCCTCGTCGATAAATGAGGCGGTCCGCTCGCAGGCGACGTCGTCGTCTGTCGGCTCCGAGCTGAGGCCATCGTCGTCGCCGATCTCCTGTCTGTGGAGGTGGCCTTCGTGGAGCTCGTAGACGACGTCGAACCGGTCGCGCTCGTTGATGATGTGAGAGATGATGGCGACGCCGACGCCGCGGGCCCGAAGCTCTTCAGTTAAGTCCCAGAAGGCTAAGAACGTCTCCCAGTCGAACCCGGTGTACGGTTCGTCCAGCAGAAGAAGGTCGGGCTCGTGCATCAACGCGACCGAGAGGTTGACTTTCTGTCGGTTCCCGCCGCTGAGGTGGCGGATCTGCCTGTCACGGAAGCGCTCGAAGTCCAGCACGTCGGTCAGCCACGCTCTGGCGTCGACGATCTCGTCGTCGCTCATCCCGTAGGCAGTTCCGAACAACTCGAAGGTCTCGTCGACGGTCAGCCGGTCGTACAGCCGCGGCTCTTGCGGACACCAGCCGATAGAGCCCGCCCGTTCAACCTCGCCGGCGTCATGGTCAAGGACACCGGCGAGGATGCCCATGAGCGTCGACTTCCCGCTCCCGTTCTCGCCCATTATCCCGACAACCTGTCCACGCTCGACGTGGAGGGTCGCGCCGTCGAGTACTTCGACGGACCGGGTAAACGGGAGGACGGAGTCGTAGGTCTTCTCGACGCTGTTCGCACTAACGACGGTGTCACCGGAACTGTTCGCAGTACCTCCGGCATCGTTACCCTTGGAAGCTATGTCCATCACATTCGTATGTACGCATACATGTTCTAATGCGATTTCTCTTAGAAAACCTCAGTATCTGGCCGCCGCAAAATTATATTCAAAATGAATATCGGTTTGTAGATTTCGTATTCGGAGCATACCACAGCTGTGATTCTTGACGGGGAGACCCGGTAATTCACCAATCAGATCACCGTATCGCTGAGGGAGAAGAGTTTGTAACCGCTCACTCCAGCCAGCTACAACTCCGTAATACCCCGCTGAAGGCCCCGGTTTCATATTCCAAATTTCCCCCGAATCTCACCACTGGAATTGAAAGGGCAACACACGAGGGAGTCCGCAATAGAAGCCACAAGCGCATTAGGGAGAGGACCCGTATCTAAGAGCACCAAGATAATGGACAGATCAGATTACGCGATCCTCACGGCCATCGCCGTAATCACTGTCATTATCGGCCTTGTGACGACCAACCAATCCCTCGGGACGTTCTTCGCGGAGAGCACGCGGCAGGCCGCGACAACGACCGCCGCGATGGCGTGGATCACCTGGTGGGCGCTCGTCGTCGGCTTTGCCATCGCTGGCGGTGTGGAGGCGTGGGTCTCAACCCAGCAGATATCGGAGCTGCTCGAAGGCCACGGTCCGCGATCGCTCGGCGTCGCTACGTTCTTCGGGTTCGTCTCCTCGTCGTGTTCGTACTCGGCAATCGCTACAGCAAAGAACCTCTACAAGAAGGGTGCGTCCGCGGCGGCGGCGCTAGCAGCGTTCCAGTTCGCCTCAACGAATCTCGTCATCGAGATCGGGATCGTCATCTGGCTGCTGCTCGGCTGGGAGTTCCTGCTTGCCGACATCATCGGTGGGCTGCTCCTCATCGGCCTGATGTCGGTCGGCTTCGTCTACGTCGTTCCCGACAAGATTCTCGACGAAGCACGCGAGAATGTCACCGACGACGAGGGGATCACCGTACAGGACCCCGTCTGTGGGATGGAGGTCGATCCCGAGGAGACGGACTATTCCATCGAACACGATGGCCAGACGTATTACTTCTGTTCGCAGTCCTGTAAGGACTCCTTCGACCCGGAAGCGGCGAACACCTCTATCCCGGAGAAAGCAACCTCGTGGTCGGGGTGGAAGGGACTCGCTGACAAGCAGTGGAAAGAGTGGGCGATGCTGTGGGACGAGATCGCCATCGGGTTCATCTTCGCCGGCCTCATTGCCGGGTTCATCCCCGAATCAGTCTGGACGAGCGTCTTTTCCGGAGCCACGTTCGGCTTGCCGGTGTACGTCCTCTGGACGGCTGCGTTGGGGGCGATTATTGGTGTCGTCACCTTCGTCTGTTCGGTCGGGAATGTCCCGTTCGGCACCGTTCTCTGGACACGGGGTCTGCCATTCGGATCGGTGCTCTCGTACATCTTCGCTGATCTCATCGTCCCACCGATAATGAAAGCCTACGACGAGTACTACGGAACGACGTTCGCGGCGGTGCTGTCTCTGATGATCTTCGTCGCTGCAGTCATCGTCGGGTTCGTGATTCACTTCCTCTTCCTGAGCGTCGGCCTCATCCCCTCGCGGGCTGCCGCCGAGGTTGCCGAAGTATCCATCGAACTCAACTACAAGCTCGTATTGAACGTCCTCGCGACTGTGTTCTTCCTGTTCCTCTACTGGCTCCACAAACAGGATTCAGTCGGCGGCGGGGAACGCAGTAGTGAAGACCACGCGACGATGATGAACTGACCCTTGGCCAGCTGTCGATGGCAGGTAGGATCAGGTATCGTTGTGGCGCTCTCTGTACGTCTTCGCTGCGAAAAAGACGTATAGTGCGCCGATAGCCCGAACGGCCGATTTGAATGGCTCATTCCATTCGATCGACTCCGGACGCTCGTACAGGAACGCGGTGGCGAATCTCCGATACAGATCGGGAAACAGGAGGACGATCGCGCCGAACAGGCCGGTAAGATTCATCAGCCACGCGTATGCTCGCCCGTTAAGGAGGGAAACCGCAGCTATCAGAACGCCCTCCGACCGGACTGCCGGACGGACCCACCCTCTCACCGTCCCCTCGCTTGGATTCGCAATCGCGAGTTTCTCGAAGAACTCGACGATTTCGTCCGGGAACAGCGCTGAGAGAGTGCCAAGGACACCCACGAGTGTTCGAATCATACGATACGGTACGACTGAGACGGATATAATTCCCGCTGTGATCCTACACTCCCGAGAACGATGGGAGACCGAACAGTACCGGCTTCGAACCTAAGACGATACACAGAAATCGTTTTTCGAATGAACGTCCTGAATCCTCAGGGGTTCGGGGCATACAGGGCGTAGAGGATCGACAGCATCCCGGCGGCGGTGACGAGTGCTGCGACGAATCCTGCTTCGAAAATCGACACTTGGAGGAGTTCGAAGAGCACGCCCTCAAGGAGGCCACCAAGACCGACCAGCGCGAAGCCAGCGGCGACGTACAGGAGTAACTGCGTGTGATGCCGTTGGTATCCGCGATAGGCCTGGTAGGCGATGACCAGCGCCAGTGCGGTCGTGAACAGCTTGCCGATGACGAATAACGTGTGTTCCATGAGTCAGTCTCCCCGCATTTCCTCGAAGATGGACGTAATCCGGTCGGCGGGGTCCGGCCGGACGTCGATCTGCACGTCGAACCCCTCCGCCTGCAGGAGTACTTCGACGCGTTCGAGGCGCGCTTCGTACTCGCTGTAGTGCCGGCCGCCCGGGTCGACGTGCGTGTACTCTTCGAGGAGGCCCTGCTCGACGAGGCGGGTGACCCGGCGCGAGACGGTCGGGCGTGACATATCGCATTCCTCGCTGAGTTCCTTCGCGGAGAGTCGGTCGGTCTTCGTCGCCACGAGGATGTCGCGGGCGTACTCGTCGTCGAGCGTGGCGAAGATGTCCGACGGGTCGGCCTCCCCAGTCACACTCCTCTAATCGCCACAGGAGGGTAATATAGTCCCCCGGTTTTCTGACTCAGAACGCCGGCTCGCTATTATATCGTCTCTACCCGCCTACTGATAGTTGAAGGTGCAATAATTATGTCCACACTCGACTCCGGCATGAACCAGCTCGAGAGCAGAGTCGGCGGCCTGACCGTCGGCGGGAAAGTCCACAGCCTCAGCGCGTGGTTCGTGCTGGCGCTCCGGCTCATGATGGGCTACGCGTTCGCGTACTCCGGGTTCACGAAGATCACCGGCGAGTTCGCCGCCGGCGGCTACCTGTCGAACGTTGCGGCGACGAACGGCAACCCGCTCGCAGGGATGTTCGCGTGGATGGGCTCGACGCCGTGGTTCGTCGAGTTCGCGAACGTCGCCGTGCCGTGGGGCGAGCTGTTCATCGGCCTCGGCCTGCTCGTCGGTGCGCTCGTCCGCCTCGCGGCGTTCTTCGGCGCGCTCATGATGCTCATGTTCTACTTCGGGAACTGGGACATGGGCCACGGGTTCATCAACGGGGACTTCGCGTACATGCTCGTGTTCCTCGCGGTCGCCGCGTTCGCCGCGGGCCGCATCCTGGGCCTCGACCAGTACATCGAGAACTACGACGTCGGCGGCGAGACGCTCGTCGAGCGCTATCCCGCCCTCGAATACATCCTCGGCTAACCACGCCGAGACCTTTGGGAGTACAACTATGCAAAATCCGATTCAAGCACGCGGGATTCGTTCTCTGGGACTCATCGTCGTTGGAGCGCTGGCTCTGGCCGTCGTCGCCGGAATGGCGCTAACACACGCGACCGTCCCGGATGCAATGATGTGGAGCTGGCACGACGGCATGTGGAACGACGGCCACATGGCCGGATGGGGTAGCTGGGGCTGGGGGATGATGCTGTTCGGGCTCCTGTGGATGGCACTCCTCGTCGCCGTCCCCCTCGGTCTCATCTACTGGCTGGGGACGCGGTCGCAATCGAACGGCGCCGCCGAGGATAGCGCACTCGCCGTCCTCCAAGAGCGGTACGCTCGTGGCGAGATCGACGACGAGGAGTTCGACCGCCGTCGCGCCCGTCTCATAAGTGGACGGTAGCGGACGGTCGTTGCCTACTCGCTGACTTCTGTTTTCACGACGGTTGCCGGACGCGTCGTCAATCGGAGAACGCGGTCGGTGACACTTCCGAGCAACGCACGATATTCGTCCGGCCGGCGTTTGGTACCGAGCACGAGGAGATCGGCGTCACAGTCGTCCGCGTAATTCACGATAGTCTCAGCGGGGCGACCATGTTGCATCGACGTCTCGATGTCGACATCGGCCTCTTCGGCTCGATGTCGGAATTCCGAAAGCGTCTTCTCGCCGTGTTCCTCGAGACCGTGTTCGGGTCCTTCGGCTTCGTCGACGTACTCGTCCCCGCTGTATGCAGTCACGACATCCTCGTCGACGACATAGAGCACGTGAAGGACTGCGTCGTTGGCGGCTGCGAGCTCGAGTGCGTGTGTTTCAGCCTCTTCAGACGCAACAGTTCCGTCGGTCGACAGGAGAATTCGGTCGTACATTCAGTCGGAATTCAAAGGCGGGTATCATAAATTCGGCTTCCAATTCCCTCCGCTCAAGAGTCACGGAAGCTTGTTCAGTATGGCCACGTCAGCGGATGTGCCCAAGAACGACTGACGGACTCAATCGATACTGTGAATCCTCGACGAACTGTCCGTTAGTGGTCGTGTCCCTCCATCACCATCGGATGCCCGGTGGCGTATTCGTCTGGGTCCTCCTCGAAGGTCTCCTTACAGGTCTGCGAACAGAAGTAGTACGTCTCACCGTCGTGGGTCGCCGATGGCTCGCTGTCGTCAGTTCGCATCCCACAGACGGGATCACGGTACTGGCCAGGCGCACCGAGGCCGCGACGATACACGTACAGGAGAAAGCCGGAAAGCGCGAACGCAATGAGGTTGAGGTAGAACGTGTAGTTGACCTCGAAGTACGTCTGCTCGGTCGCCGTCTCGCCGCCCGCCAGATCAGGGACGATGTTGAGGGCGTCGAACAGCAGCTCCATGAGGAAGCCCGTGAACGCCATCGTGACGAAGAAGACTCCGAGAATGTACAGCATCACTTTCCAGCCGTAGTATTTCCGGTAGACGTTCAGCACGGGAATCGTGATGAGGTCGGCGTAGACGAACGCGATGACGCCAGCGAAACTGATGCCACCGCCCCAAAGCGCGACCGCGAACGGGACGTTGCCCATGCTGCCGACGAAGCTGATAACGGCGATGGCGACGCCCATAATCGCGTTCTCGGCAGTCACAAGTAGCCCGTCGCCCTGGATGAACAGGGTATTCCACACCCACTGGGGGACGAACACGATGACGAACCCCGATATCAGGAAGCCGGCGATGACGTCCTTCCAGATCATCGACCACTCCTTGCGGTACTGGTTCCCAACTTTGTACCAGCCACCCCACGACAGTAACTCGTCACGCCACCCACCGCGGCTCGACATCTCCTGGCGGTAGGTCTCCATACAGCCCTCCGAGCAGAACTTGAGCGTCTCACCGCCGTCAGTCGTAAGCGTGTACTCGTCTTTGCCTTCCATCCCGCAGGTTGGATCCTCGGTGACGCCCGCCTCGTGATCGCGCTCGTTGAGCGTCTCTCGCACCTCATCGAAGAGGTTCTCCGGAAGCGTGAGATGAACGATGACGGCCATCACGGCGATGAGGATGAGTCCGCCGAGTAACTCTGCGACCAGGAACTCCCAGCCGAGCAGAATCAGAATCATCAATCCGAGTTCGACGATGAGGTTCGTCGACGCGAACATGAACGCGAGGAAGTTCACCGCGTGCGCTCCCTTCTTGAACAGGCCCTTCCCGATAGCGACGGCGCCGAAACTACAGCCACTACTGGCCACGCCGAACGCAGTCGCCTTGGTGAGTCCGCTCAGATCACCGTCACCGAGGACCTGGGCCATCCGTTCCTTGGAGACGTAGACCTGGACGAGGCTCGTGATCGTGAGGCCCATGATGATCGCCCACGCTGCCGTCCAGAGGAAGCCCACACCGATACGTAGAGCTTCGAAGATGCCATCAATCATCGTCGCTACCATAGGTATCAGTTCGAAGGGATCATCTATTGCAGTTTTCCTTCAGATAGTTCGGGTCAGAGCCGTGGTGAGTAGGTATTCAAAAGAATAGTGGTGGGTGGAGCACGCAGTTCAAAGGCACAACCGCATTGAATAGTTAGTGCGTAGTATAATCTGAGAACCCCAACTCACGGAGGGAACACAATATGCCGACAAATTCAGACGATACGCGACTTGTTACGCTCCTCCTCGTTATCATCGGTGCCGTATTCATCGTCCCGTTGTTCTTCATGGGCTTCGGGATGATGGGGTTCGGTCCGATGATGGGCGGGATGTGGAGCGGTCACATGTGGGGCGACGGGACGATGCCCGGCTGGATGTTCATCGTCGGCATCGTGATGCAGCTGCTGTTCCTCGCTGCCCTCGTCGGTGGTGGGTACCTCATCTATCGCGCAGTCACGGGCGATTCGAGTGACTCGGACCAAGCACTCGAAGAGCTTCGGCTTGCCTACGCTCGCGGGGAGCTGACCGACGAGGAATACGAACAGCGACGCGAGGCACTCGAACGAGATACCTGATTACGACGAGACATCAAAACCGAAGAATGACCGGCTTCCCCGACCACCGTCAACAGTCTCCCCGTTCGCAACTTCCAGCGTGGCTTGACCGATACACGACGGTGGGGTTATACGGGCTCCTCATCGGGACTGGACTCTGTCTGGTCGCGTTCCTCACGAATCCCGTTCCCGATCCCTCGTTCCCGTGGGCGACGCTGCCCGAGTCTCTACGATTACCGATTGCACAGCCCCGGATCGAACACTGGCCTATGACCTACACTATCGGCATCTGGCTGTGGATTATCGGCTTTCCCGCGCTGTTCCTCGCTGGCTATAGACGATTCGGAGACTGGATGCCGTTCGGAACACCGATGTGGCTTGCTGGACTTCCGGCGCTCGCGATGCTCAGCTGGACGACATACTGCCGGTTTTTCTGGCCGAAGCTTCATCCGCCGACCTGGAACGCTCCCTCCTACACGGTCGTCTGCTGGCTATACTGCTCCTCGTACAACGTGCTCTGGAGTGATCTTGCCTATCTGATTGCGTTCGTCGGCGTCGCCGCGACAGTTCTAGCTGTGCGACGCCGGCACGTAGCCGGATACATCCTACTCGGGTTCGGAGTCTTCGCACTTCCCCTCGGATTGCCAGCTGTGTATGAGGGATATCGCCGGATAACTAAAACACACGGTGAAGTGAGGCCTTGACACCGGTACAGGGCGCAAGCTCAAGAATCTCGGTGGCCACGAACGAACGCCCGGCGGAGGACAGTCAGGAGCACGTAGGTTTCGTACTTCTGGGTCTGACAGTGCTCACACGGCTGCATATCTGCGACGATCTCCGCTATCGCGTCGTCGTGGTCTTCTGTGAGAGTATCGAGTGCATCCCCAATCTGGGGCTGAACGGCCTCGATCATCTCCTCGACAGCGTCATCGGCTGACGCCGGCAGCGAGTACGAGAGGACGATCGTATTCGCGTGGTAGTACTTCGTCGTTCCACCGCGCCCTTCCTCGAAGCGGACGACGTCGACGAGACCGGCATCCCGTAACTCGTTGATGTGATGACGAACCGTGTTCTCCGTGCGGTCGACGCTGCGGTCCTCCAAACGGCCGTGGACCTCAGTTGCGGTGAGCGCCTCCTCAGAGAGGATATCGAGAATCATCGCCCGCATCGGTTCGTCGATGGCGTCCGAAACCCGGGTGTCTCGCACCGCGATGTCCTCAAGCCGGTGGTCGGTACCGGAACTACTCATACGAGAACTGAGTATGAGCAGGCGGGAAAAGCTAGCGGGACGCTGCTTTGAACTCAGGTTGCTGGGTTCGTGATACCGAAAGCCCTAGACGACCCGTTTAACTGTTCCAATCACCTATATCCATATTCAAACATATCATCTAAAAAATACTTATTGGGGTACGGGCACTACCTCAAACTGTAATGAGCGACACAACCCAGTTCCGCGTCCTCGACTTCGACTGCCCGAGCTGTGCGAGCACCGTCGAACGCGCCCTGTCGAACGTCGACGGTGTCCAGCACGTCGAGGTTCACTACGCGACCGGCCGCGTCGAAATCGAGTACGACGACAGCGTCGCTGACCCCGACGCCTTCGCACAGACCATCGAAAACCAGGGGTACACGCCCCAGCCCGCCTAACACCATGACCAAACAATCGATCACGCAGTACTACCAAAAACACCGGAAGGCAATCGTCACGGCGACGAGCGGCCTGCTGTACGGCAGTGGCTGGAGTCTGGGCTACCTCACGAGTTTCGAGATGGCAAGCGCCGCCATCCTCGTCCTGGCGACAATCGTGGGTGGCTACGACATCGCCAAGACCGCCTACCACGAGGTCACCAGCCGGACGCTCGGTATCAAGACGCTGGTGACGCTGGCCGCTATCGGTGCCATCGTCATCGGCGAGTACTGGGAGGCTGCCGCCGTCGTCTTCCTGTTCAGCCTCGGCAGCTACCTCGAGGGCCGGACCATGCGGAAGACCCGGACGGCCCTCCAGGAGCTGCTGGAGATGACGCCCGACACGGCCACCGTCCGTCGCGACGGGGAACTCCAAGAGGTTCCCGCCCGGGAGGTCGAAGCGGGCGAGGTCGTCGTCGTGAAGCCGGGCGGGAAGATTCCGGTCGATGGCGAGGTCGTCGACGGCGAAAGCGCCGTCAACCAGGCGCCGGTCACAGGCGAGAGCGCGCCCGTCCACAAGGCCGACGGCGACGAAGTCTACGCCGGGACGGTCAACCAGGAGGGCGCGCTAGAAATCCGGACGACGGGTGCGGGCTCGGACACGACTCTCGAACGTATCATCCGTCGCGTCGAGGAGGCCCAAGAGGCCCAGTCGCCCACGGAGAGTCTCATCGACCGGTTCGCGAAGTACTACACGCCGGCCGTCATCGTGCTGGCCATCGGTGCGTATGCAGTCACGCAGAATGCGATCCTGTCGCTGACGCTGTTGGTCATCGGCTGTCCGGGCGCGCTGGTCATCGGGCCACCGGTCAGCATCGTCTCGGCCATCGGCAACGCCGCCCGATCGGGCGTGCTGATGAAGGGCGGCGAACACCTCGAACGCGCCGGCAAAATCGACCTCGTCGCCTTCGACAAGACCGGGACCCTCACGAAAGGCGAAACCACCGTGGCCGATATCGAAGGTTTCGGTATCGCCGACGACGACGTCCTCACGCTCGCGGCGACCGCCGAGAAGAAGAGCGAACACCACCTCGCCGACGCCATCGTCGACGCAGCCCGCGAGCGCCCGACTGCTGCGACGGACGGTGGGGCGACGGTCGCCCAGGCGGACGAGACGGACGCGGGGAGCAGGTCGATTCCCGGTCCGGACGATTTCGACGTGGTCGCTGGTAAGGGCGTTATCGCCCATACCAAGGGCACCGAAGTTGTTGTCGGCAATCGCGCACTGCTGGAGGACCGCGACATTAACGTCCCCAGTCGGATCGCCGACTACGTCCGCGAGCGTGAGGAGCGCGGCGAAACTGTCGTCCACGTCGTCCGGGACGGGGACATCATCGGCGCAATCGCACTGCGGGACGAGCTCCGGAAGGCAGCTCCTGGGGTCGTCACGGCGCTTCAGGACGTCGGCATCGAGACGGTGATGCTCACCGGCGACAACGAGCGGACGGCCGCCGCCGTCGCCGAGGAAGTCGGCATCGACGAGTACCGCGCCGAACTCCTCCCCGAGGACAAGCAGACAGTCATCGAGGCCTACCAAGCCGACGGCCACGTGGTCGCGATGGTCGGCGACGGCATCAACGACGCGCCGTCGCTGGCGACCGCCGACGTTGGCATCGCGATGGGTGCCGCCGGGACGGACACCGCCATCGAAACGGCAGACATGGCGTTGATGGCCGACGACCTCGACCGCATCCCCTACGCGGTCAAACTCAGCAAGGCGACGCGCTGGAACGTCCTCGAGAACGTCGGGCTCGCAGTGCTGACCGTGACCGTCCTGCTCGCGGGCGTGCTCACCAGCTACGTCACCCTCGCCGCGGGAATGTTGGTCCACGAGGCCAGCGTCCTCGCGGTCATCCTCAACGGGATGCGACTGCTTCGCCACTGACCACTAGATACGATCATCACCACCACTCATGACATCAAACTCGACTGCGACCGCCGAGACCCAGACTAGAACCAATTGGAAGGTAGACTACGACGTCGATCCGATCGAAATTCGCGACCCTGTCGCGGAGGCCCTCGGCGTTCTCGAACCGGGTGACCCGTTCGTCATCACCTATAGAGACGCGGTGAAAGAGGCGGGACATTCCTGTCCGACTGCCTCGGGCGCCTACCGGATCGTCCAGTTGGGGCTCGACGCCCTGTATCCCGACGACTATCCAGTTCGGAGCGAAATCGAGGTGCAGGCGGCCGGCCCGCAGGACGATGCTGCGTATGGCGTGATGAGCCGCATCATCTCGTACGTTACTGGCGCGACCGAAGACGACGGATTCAGCGGGCTCGCCGGCGGCTACGGCGGCCGCCGCGACCTCCTCGTCTTCGACGCGTTCGACCCGGACACGGCAGAGCCGACGTTCCGGTTCCGGCGAACCGACACGGACGAGACCGTCGAAGTGACCTACCACGTCAGCGACGTTCCTGACGGTGGACCCGCAATCGGGAACCTCCAAGGGATTCTCGACGAATCGGCAACTGAACAGCAACGAGAGGCTTTCGCTGACGCCTGGCACCGCCGGATACAGGTCGTCCTCAGTGACGACTCGCTATTCACTGTCAAAGCGGTTTGACGCGACGGTCTACCCCTCTCACTCGAAATAAGTTACTGCGGTACACTATCGATCTCCTCGAGGGCCTCAGTAGCGACATCACCTAACTCACCAGCCTCGATGTGAGAGTACCGCTCTCGAACCATCTCTTCGGAATTATCAAGATATCGAGCCGCAACTGTATACCCGAATGCACGGACGAGGACTTCACCCATCCCTCGGCGACCGCCGTGCGGAGCAAGATAATCGTGTTTCGGATGGTCGATGTCGATCCCTGCGGCCTCCGAGAGCCGTTGAAGAATCGACCGTGCGCCGTCCGTCGTGATCGACGGCGGCCGAATATTCTCATCGAGCGCCAGCAAGAGGTCCCGGGCGCATGCCTCACGTCGCTCGTCGATTCCTTCTGGGCGTTCCCCTCGTTCGGCTAGCTCTTCCCGGACGAGCTCTGCGAGCGTCCGTTGGTCGAACGTCGGAAACACCGGCCAGCGGTCCGTCGGCGGGTCCACCAGCTGACGGTAGCTCCGCAACGGAGAAATCACCGGATCGGGAAGGCTCGCGGCGTCCCACTGCTGTTTCTTCCGGTAGACGTCCATACTCCCGTCGTCGAGGGAAAGGTCCTCCCAGCGAACGCCGCGCCGGCGTGGGTCGTTCGGATCTCGGAGGAGTTCCCCGACACGGACAGCTGTGTACGCGAGGACGAACACCAGCGCCCGGTCACGAGCCGCCTTCAGCGCCGCGTAGCGCGCTCGCTGCTTATCGATGGGGTCAGTATCCTCTGGGAGTGTCCTGTACGCCTCGACGGCGTCGCGGGCCCGTTCGTCGACGTGGCGGGTGAGGGCGTGGCGCTGTTCGGACGTCCAGGCCTGCTGGTCGCCGGGCTTGCGGCCGTCGTCCTCCGGCAACGGCGCCATCGCACTCGCCCGCTGCGCATAATGTGCTTCGAGATATCCCTCGTTGACGCACCAGCCACACCACGCAGAGATATAGCGGTAATAGGTTTGTACCGTGTTCTGCTTTAGTCCCCGGTCTCCACCGAGATGCCGGGCGTACTCCCGGAACACGCGTTCGTCGAGATCGTCGAAGGTCGGCTCCCGGTCAATGTCCTCCGGGACGATCCCGGTCCAGTCGTCGCGGCCGCGGTCGCCGGCTGCCCACTCGGCGAACCGCTCAAGTTCGCGCGCAGCGTTACGTCGGTAGTTCCCGCCGTCGCCCCCACGGCCTTTCCCCTTGTCTTGGAGGTAGCGCTCGAAGCTGTCGTTGAGAGAGCTTTTGGAACGGGAAGAAGACCGATCGTCGCTCATCGGGCCTCACCTCGGCGCTGCGTTATCGAAATTCGTCGGCTGTGATCGTCTCGAGATACCCGACACTGACGTACCGGAATTCGATCCGGTCGTTGAAGCCGTGTTGCGGCAGGAGCGTCTCGGCCGCCCGTCCCGCCGGTTTGTCGGTCGTGAGGAGAACAACGTGGTCTGCCTCTCCAGTATCGAGTACCTGAGCAGCAAGCCCCACGAGTGCCGTGTCCGCTTTCTCGGTGATATCTTCGTCGCGGTCGGTCTCGTTGGCGATGAACCTTCGTGCTTCGTCCATCACCGTCGAGACGAGCGGATTGGCGTAGTCGAGGTCGTCGGCGACGATGATCCACCCCTCCTCGAAGCCATCGGGATAGGGAATGTTCCCGGAGGGATACTCTTCCGCTGCCGGATCGCCCCCGAGCTCTTCGTAGACGCGCTGGGGGACATACAACGAGACACCTGCCTGGCGGAGTGCCCGACGGAGCCGTTGAAATTTGTCCTTGTCCGGGCCACCACACCGGACGAAGACGCCGGTATCGGCGATATGGACCGTCGTCATGCAACCGCGTCGGCGTACTCGGTGGCAACCGGTTCCAGTGCCTGGAGAATGATCTCGGCTTCAAGCGGTGAGAGGTCGAGTTCCCGGGCCGCAATCCGATGGTTAACCGTGCCATCGACGTACTCGTAGGCGTACTCAAGCGCGACGGCGAGGCCGTCAAGACCGTGACGCTCGATGTAGATGTCGATGTCCTCGTCCTCGTCGCGGCGGGCAACGGCAGCGATGAGCGCTGGCGTGATCGTCTGGGTTTCGCCGTCCGTCGAGAGCGTGAGTGCAATCGACTCGGCGTCGTATTCGTACGGTCGCTGCTCACGGGTCTTCCCCACTAAGCCAGCCGTTTCGAGGTTCTGCACATAGTCGTAGGCGGTCCCCTGTGGAATGCCGAGTTCGTCGACAAGTTTGGACACGGTGACCGGACCGTGTTGTAAGATATGGGCGTACAGCCGAGCGAGTGCCGGCGTGTCGAGAAGGTCGGCCACCGTCTGAAGCTGCTGAATTGGTGGTCGACCTGACCGGGACGGTGATTGCGCCATCTCGATTACGAATTATCGATAATTCGTGATAAGACTTCCGGCGATAGTGCGGAACTCGCAACCAATCCAATATTCGCAGAGAGCCAGCCACTTCCACCGGCTCTACCCCAGGAGAAGCGCCGTCATGAGGCGGTTGCAGCATTCGTGCTTCACCGACGGCGGCGGGGTACTTCAAAGTGGTCGTGATTACGAGCATAATCACGTCCAAGCGCTTATTTGCCTGAAGTGCCGAATTCCGGCGGTAGAAGTGTTAGTAGCCAAGAAACCGGATTTATAAATTATATATCGCTATACCAAAACTGAGGCGGCGGCTCCAACTGAGTCCACCGTATAGAGGCGGAATCAGACTATTCTGAGGTTGCTGTTGGGATATTGTAGAATAGTTTTCTATTTCGGAATAGTACGCTATTCAGCCGATTCTGAAGAAGCAGATTCGCGAGCTTGTTCGAATCTTTCGGCCACTTCGTCTACGAGATCTTCCTCCACGACGGTTCGGAGAAGAGCATCAGTCATTTCCCGAACGACGATGTTCTGGTAGCCCTGCTGGTTGAGCTCGCGTTCTAGTTCATACTTCAGCCAGGAATCGAAGTCCTCGATCGTAGCCTCCCGAGCGTAGAAAGGCCGCTGTTTAGCGGCCTCATAGCTGAACGCTGAATCGGTCATCGGGTTTTGTCGTTCGACGGGTTCCTGAGAGGGCGTCTCCTCGTCGCCTCCCGATTCAGACGCGTCATCCGTATCCTGGGGTTCGTCGTCCGGTTCATCTTCGAGTGTCTCCCCGAGGTCGGCAAACGGATCGTCGTCAGACATGGCGGACCACCTCACCTGCCTCGACGATGTGCGCCAACTCGTCGAAACACTGCAACTGGTCACAGTCAGGGTCGTAGTCCAGCAGGGGTTTGCGCTCGCCATAGGCCTTCGTGATGCTGGTTCGGTCCCGGATGCCCGGTGAGGGTTTGAGATCGCCGGCGTCGACAGCCTCCCAGTCCGTGATTCTCGCGAAATTCGGGATGCGGTCCTGAAGGTTATCGTGCGAGTTGAGACGTTCGAGGAGCTGTCGATCTTGAGTCTGCTGGTCGATACGGCCGCTCAACATGTTCGGAACCAGTGACAGAACGTCGACGTCCATATGCTGCCGAAGCGGTGAGATCTGTCGCTCGATGGTTCGCTCCAAGCCGGCCATCGCCTCGTTCCCCGGGGCGAGCGGAAGCACGAGATTCGCTGTCGCGACGAGCGCGTTGTCCGTGAGTCGGGACCGGTACGCCGGCGAATCCGTGACGATATAGTCGTACGTATCACCGAGGAGTGGGTCGACGACTTCCCGTTTGAGCAGCGCAGAGGGTTGGAACACGTCGCCCACGACGATCTCCCGCTCGACCTGTTCTAAATCCTCGCTGGACGGGAGAATATCGAACTCGTAGCTGGTATCGTAGACAACAGAAGTCGGGTCAGCATCGTCGAAGAAGACGTCGCCGATTGTTTCCTCGGTGTTGTGATACTGGTCGTCAAACCCCAGCCCAACGGACGCGTGACCGTTCGGGTCAAGATCGATGAGGAGGACATCGTGTTCGTGTGCGGCCAGTTGTCGGGCGAGGTTGACCGCAATCGTCGATTTGCCGACGCCTCCCTTCAGCATACACACCGAAACAGCCCGAGAGTTCCCATCGGTCTGTACCGAATCATATGGGCTATTTGGGCTATTCGTTCTATCTATGCTATTCTTGCTATCTGAGCCACTCATACTATTCAGCAGTATCAACCCCTCTCAACTTAACTCTGTGGTGAATAGTCCGAATAGTATTCTATTCCAAAGCTACACGCTATTCCAGAATAGTTCACTACTCTAGAATAGTTAGGATAGAATCAGTAAATGTGGCTCAGGAGACGAGCTCCAACATAGAGCGAAGTTCAGATTCGATATCAGTCAGTTCACTCCGTTGCCACTCAAACCGTTCTTCCACCCCAACATCGGTAAACCGGAGTGAAGCACGAACCTGCCGGGCGGGATCGTGCTGGAAGAGCGCGAGAGCGTAGGCAAGCATTTGCGGCCGATAGTGGTCAGCGAGGGTATCAGTCGTCGTCGACGAAAGATCGTTCGTCTTGTAGTCGATGATATGATACGCATCAGGAGTGACCAGAAGACGGTCAATATCACCCACTATGCGGGAATCATCAAGACGAGCGACAACTGAGTACTCGTCATAGGTCGCTTCGAGTGGGAGGTCCGCCTCAGTTTCATCGACGAACTGGATCGCATCCTGGGCATGGCTCACGGCCGCTTGGAGATCGTCATCCGTCGGTTCCTCGCTCCCCATACGACTTAATTGACGAATAAACGAGGGCCACTCTTCTCGTGGGGGACGGAGCTCATTGAGCCGATGGACAACAGTTCCAAAGGTGGTGGGACTCAATCCGACTGTCCCATCCCCCGACGTGTAGCTGTGTCCGTCTTCGGAGGCATCCGCAACAGCACTGACGAGGGTCGTCGCGGCAACGCGAACGGCAGCCTGACGTTCCGGCGGGGAAGGGACAGTAATCGCAGGGTCTAACTCTTCAGTCGGAGCCTCAGATTGCCATTCAACCGGCCGAAATGGCGCCTGAATGGTGTATGGGGCATCACCAATTCGAGCGTCGGTAGCCCCATCGTGGAAAGCCTCAGCGACTAGCTCATGGTCGTCAAACAGAATGGGCTGGAGCCAATCCCGCCATCGACTGGCGTCGTCGAAATCATCTGGCTCACCGAGTTCGATGTGGCCAGACTCATCGATATCGATGTCGTGTGTTCCACACAGCAGCAGGTGGTCCCGAGTTCGGGTACAGGCCACGTAGAGCAGTCGTTTGGATTCCGCACGCTCTTGCGGGAGCATGCGGCGATTGGCATATTCGTGGACTGCAGTCTTCTCGATTGAGAACGCATCGTTGGGGTGGGGACCACCCACTGCAGGAATTGGTGGGGCATCAGTTGTCCCCCCGACGAGGCGGACATAGCCGTGGTCATCGACGGATCGCCCGAAATTGAGGTCACTTCCGAGATCGGGTATAGTGACGATTGGGAACTCGAGTCCCTTCGCGGAATGGATCGTCATAATCCGGACGCCCTCGGCGTCACCCGGAATATCTGCCTCCCCCTCACGAGGGTCGATCTCGGCTTGGCGGTCGATACGGTGGAGCAACCCGGCAGCTGTGTGAACACCATTCTCGCTCCAAGTACGGACCTGGTCGCGGAACTTCTCGACGTTCGCGACGGCCTGTCGACCGCGTTCATCTGCACTCACACTTGCCAGATACCCGGTGTCGTCGATCACCCGGGACAGCAAGCGGTTCCACGGGAGGACGCCATCTTCGGACGGCGTCGCACAGCCGCTGAGGGTCCGCCACGTCGTGAGGAGGTCGAACGCGTCCGCGAGCTGTGGATCGTCCGTCTCGGCGAGCGCGCCCCACACTGAATCAGCCTCTGCGACCGCCGGTGCGAGGCGATCATCCGCGAATCCGAACAGCGGCGAACGAAGCACCCCGTAGAGGGAGACGTCGTCCTGTGGATCACCGAGTACTCGAAGCAGGTTCGTGAGCGCCTGGACCTCAGGCGTATCGTAGAATCCGACGCCACCGACGACAGTGTAGGGGATGTCGTACTCCTCAAGGGCGCGCTGATACCGATCCAGATGAGTTCGCCGGCGCAGGAGGATAGCCGTGTCGTCGGGAGTAGCGTCACGATGGACACCTGTATCGGGGTCTTGGACTCTCGGCGGATCGTCGAACAGGTGGGTCAGTCGAGCAGCGAGCGCTTGCGCCTCGGCCTCGATAGTGTGGTCCAGCGCACCTTCGGCGACCGGATGGTCGTCGCCGAAGAGCTCCGCTGCCGTATCGGCGTCGTCGGGCACAGCGAGATACTCAACGCTCCCGGTCAGACCCTCGATGTCCTCGACACGGTCGCGCTGCGTACTCAGTCCCTGAGGTGGCGCTTCGTAGGGTTCGTGGGTGTCACCTTCTGGTTGGAACAGGTACTCGAAGAGCTCGTTCAGGAACGACAACGGCTCGTCCAGCGTCCGGAAATTCCCGGAGAGTTCGAGGGCGGTCGGACTCTCGCCGTCGCTGTCGGGAACGTCGTCAACCCCACGAGCCTCGTTGACTGTCTGGAGTTCTCTGCGCGCATCCCCGAACGTCGTCACGTCGGCCCCACGGAATCCGTAGATGCTCTGTTTCTCGTCGCCGACCAGGAAGACGTTCGACGCCGCTTGCTCGTCAACGCCCGTGAGGAGCTTGACCAAATCCCACTGACGCGGGTCCGTGTCCTGAAACTCGTCGACCATCACGGCCGCAAACTGCTCTCGAAGCCGCTCCGTGACGGCATCGTTGGCTCGCAGGAACTCAAGGGTCGTCTCGATCACGTCGGGAAAGTCGAGCGTATCGCGGCGCTCCTTCTCGTCGGTGTAGGTTGCGAGGACGTCGTCGAAGACCCGCATCAGAGCCAGCGCGTAGTGAGCGCTATTCGCTTCCAGTTCCCCTGGCGTCGTCTCGACCGCATCCGCGTGCGGTTCGACGGCATCGATGACCGTGTCGATGGTGTCTTTCAGGTCGTCATAGACGTCACCGTACTCACCCCAATCGTCCCGGTCACCGACGACGTACCCCGAACTGCTGTACAGGCCGCCGTTCTTCTTCTCACAGACCTCGTAGAGCTCGAGGATTGCCTGCTGACAGTCGCGAGGATCGCTTTCCTCGGGGTCGTCCGAGAGTGTCGTCGCGACCTCAGAGAAGGTCTGGTAGGCTCGAAGGCCGTCCTCGTCGGCGATCGCACCCTCGCGGTCGACACGGCCCGCAACCGGGCGTAGCTGCTCAAGGAGTCCGTCCGCATACAGCGTCTGTCGGGCGTCGGCGACGTCGAGATCACAAACGACCTCCCAGCAGATATCGACGTAGTCGTCGACCTCCGCATCACGCCACTCCTCGAGGACCGCCTCGCTCTGTGGGCGCTCATCGAGTAATCCAGCGAGTACATCGACCAGCTGGTCACGACCCCAAAGCTGAGCGAGGAGCGCGACGTCGTCATCGTCCTGGTTGCGTTCGAGGAACTCCGTCACGACTTCGCGTTGGAGTGTCGCGGCGCCGTCTTCGTCGAGCACGTCGAAGCCGAGCGGGACCGGAGCCTCGACGGCCCGTTCTCGCAAGAGCCGCGTACAGAACGCGTGAATGGTGTGGACGTAGCCATCCTCCAGGTCGTCGAGGACGTTTCGCCAGCGGTGGTAGGCCTCTGGTGAGTCGACAGCCTCGAGCCGGTCGTACACCTCCTCCCGAACGCGCTCGGTCAGTTCGGCAGCAGCCTTTCGCGTGAAAGTAATCGTGACGATGTTCTCCGGCGTGAGCGACGGGTTCTCGGCCAGTATCGTCACGTACCGCTCGGTGAGCGTTGTCGTCTTCCCTGTCCCGGCGCCGGCAGTGATCGCGACGTTCCGGCCCTGGACGAGCGCATCCTCCTGTTCCTCCGTGAGCTGAATCTCCTCGGGGTCCTCAGTCATCGCTCATCACCGTCTCGATGTCCTCGTCGTCGCGAACACGTAGCGGAACATACGCTGCGTCGTCCTTGTGAACCTCGTCGACGAACTCCCGCTTGCGGTGATGGCGGACATCGCACGCCCGACGGTAGTCACAGTATCGGCAGTTCGCTCCGCTGGCCGACAGAAGCGTCGTGTGGAACCGTCCGTTGCCGATCGCCTCGTCGATCTGGCCCAACCACTCCGGAACAACATCGTTCAGGAACCGGCGGAGTTCGACCTCTGAATCGAACTTCGATTCGACGCCGCGTGGAACCTTGAGGTCGTTTGGCGGTCGCACCTGATAGTACGTCGCCGAGAGCGAGCCCTGTTCGAAGAGATCACCGTCGACGACCTTGGCGGCAGCGAGCAGATAGATGGGGAGTTGGAACTTCGTGCCGCCGGTCGTCTTCGTCATATACGGTGCTCGACCAGTTTTGTAGTCGTAGAGCGTGAGCGTCGGTTGTTCGCCACCCTGGCTCACGTCAACGCGGTCGATGTATCCCCGAATCGAGACAGTCGAGCCGTCCGGTCGCTCAACTGTGAACGGCCCAGCATCCGAGTCGGGAAGTCCCTCGCCGAACGGGGCCTCGAACAAGTGTGGGCGGTCAGCGCCGTCCCGCGAGAGTTCGTTGTCGAGGAAGGTAGCGAACAACCCCTGTTCCGGTGCGTCGTGAGGTTTGCTCCCGGCCTCGTACGGAGCACTCTCGCCGTCACCCAGGCCCGCGAACAGCTCCGCCTTCCACCGTTCGTAGAACAGGCCGTCGTACTCGAAGTCAGCATCCCGGAGTTCTTCGACGGCAATCTCGCGAAGATGTATCGCCAGGTCGTTCCGGTCGAACTCGGTGAGGTCGACACCATCTTCGGTTTCGTCCTGTAGATCCGCGAAGAACCGTTCGAGGACGTCGTGGACGTACGATCCGGTTTCGAGGGGCGTAGGGACGACCTCGACGTCGTCGGGATCCTCGATTCCGAGCACTTCGTCGGCGTAGAACTTGAACCCACACTCGACGTATCGCTCGATCCGACTCGCGCTGTAGGGTTCTCGTTCCGACGGAGGATAGACCTCAGCGACGGTCTCTGGTTCTAACACGCCGTCGTGTTCGGAGAGGCCAGCCGTTCCCCTGTTGTCCGCACAGTGGAGTCCCCGATCCGTGCGCTTGGTCTGCTCGGGGGAGAGGTCACCTCGGTCGCCGGCGTGGGTGACTGCCGCACGCCGGTTAGTTGTTGCGGCGACGTGCCGCTGAAGGTCTTCGCGGGAGCCCACGCGGTCATCGACGCCGTCTTCGGGTTCGATGCCTGTCACGCGCTGGAGTTCGTCGAGCACCGCCGACCGGACGACGGCGGATTCGTCATCGCCCGTCTCTGGTGTGGTGATCGTGAGTTCGTCGACGTTCGCGAGGAGCGTCGCGAAGAGATAGCGCCCACGGAGGCGCTCGTCGCCGGTGTCGAACCGCGGGTGGGCGTCGGTCATCTCCTCGAAGAAGGCCGGGCGTTCCGGCGTCACCGGGAAGTGCTCGCTCGTCAGGCCCACGAGAAACACCTTCTCGAACGAGCGCATCCGAGCGTCAAGCAACCCCATCACTTCGACGTGGCCGCCGGCAGCGCGCTGCGGAATCCGGATCGGCACACCATCGAACGCACGGGTGAACAGTGCCAACGGGGAGAGATCGCTATTGACCGCCGCCAGCGACTCGAACGAGGAGAGGGCCTCGTCTACGAGGTCGTAGGCTCGCTGTTCGACGGCTTGCTCGGCGCCGCTGGCGTAGTCCTCCGTGGCCCCCTCCAGGTCGAATCGGTCATCCAACAGTCGTCGGAGCGTTTCGGTTGCGTCCTCGACGTCGCCTGTTCGGAGCGTCTCTAGCGTGGCCAGCAGCTCCTCGATCAGTGCCGCCGCCTGGTCGTCGACGTCATCGAGCAGGGGTGACACAGAAACCGTATCGCGCCGGCGAGCAGCTGCCGTGACGGCGTTGGCCTGTTCGGTATCGACGACGTTGACCAATGGATTCGCTAACAGGGACGTGAGGTCCTCAGCACGGGGCTCGGGTTCGGCGAGGTTCAGGAGATCGTGTACGACGCTCCCGGTGAACGTCCGGTTCAGCTGAGAGGCAGCGGTCGTCACGTGCGGAATGTCGAACGTATCGAACGTGTCCTCGACGTACCCCAAATAGGCCTCGGTCCCGGGAACGACGACAGCCAGGTCGTCGGGATCGCGACCATTGGCCAACTCAGTCCGGAGCTCGCGAGCGACGAAGCGAATCTCGCGCTCGGGCGTCGGGAGTTCACGCCATCGCAGAGTGTCTGGAGCAGGGGCAGTGTCCGGGTCCGGGCGGTAGAGTGACTCGGTGATCGTTCCAAAGGCCCGTCCTGACTCGTCGACGGGCTCGAGTTCTACTGCCTCAAAGTCAAGTGCTTCGTAGACATCCAAGGCGTCCTCCGCAACGGCGTCGACTCCGCTCCGGCCATCCTGGTGGAGCGGCAGAACTGCGATCATCGGAAGTTCGTCGACGAGGCGTTCGATGAGGCGGCGTTCGACAGGACGGAACTCGTGATACCCGGAAAGGATGACGACATCCGGTACCGGGGAGAACGCCGATAGTGACTGCTCCGCCGTCGCCACGACATCGAACATTTCTCCCCGGGTACAGACCCACTCGTCGACATAGTCGCCGTGGAGATCCCGGTAGTGTCGGTACGCATCGACAGTGGCTTTCGCGATACGATCATCGAGGTCAGAGCCCTCGAACTCCGCAACGAGCGCGTCAGCGGTACCGACGCCGGCGTCGTCGAAAAGTGAGAAGCGGCTACTGAACGAATCAGCGAGGGCGGCAGAGGCCGGTTCGCCAGCAAGAGCGCCATCTGTCTCGGCTGTTGTTCGGTCAAGCGCGTACTCCGCGAGTCGACGGTTCAGTTGCCCGGAGAGCGGTTGAACCGGACCGTGAAGCTCCTCGTACCACTCCCGAACGACCGCGTCGAGCGTTTCGGCACGAAGAAGGAGGGGTTCGTGGGACGCGGCCCAGCGGTCCTCAACCATACTCCGGCGAGCGTCGTTCCGCGTTATGTAGAGGATACTCCCCAGCGAATCGGTGGCGATGTCATCAGCCCGCTGAAATGCCCGTCGTTCCAATCGGGCGTGTTTCGGGCCGGTGAGAAGCGTTGAATCCATCGAACACTCTCTACCAAGATATCGGTCTCACTTCACTCTTGGCGAGACTGACAGCTTAGGAGTGGCTTACCGAGAGCGGCCAAAAATCAGAGAGGACTGAGAACTCAGTCGACGGTCGCTAGCACCCGGACATCTTTGTCCGAGTGTCGTTCACGCTGAGTTCGAGCACCCCGTTCTTGCAGGAAGTCCTCTATCTCATCGGCCAGCGTATCGGCGTCCTCTCTATCGACGTGTACGATCAGCGTTGGCCGGTCTGGATCGTTGTTGTCGATGACAAGCGATACGTCTTTGAATTCGTCCGGCTGTCTGTACGCCTCGAATTCCTCGGCGACCTGGTCAGCCAGCCATCAAAGTTGTCAACCTGATCTTAGTCCATAGACTCCTCCAATCTAATTACCGTCAGTTTCCAAGTCAGCATAACGACTTTACTTAGTCTCGGTATAGAGGAAGTCAGCGATGTACAACGACGAATGGGAGCCGGTGATGACTGCAGATTCAATAGAACAAAAAGTAGAGGAATTCGCTGCGCTCGCAAAAAAGAAAGCCGAAACTGAAGGGAAGTCAGTAGAAGATCTAGTCCACAGCCTCACCCACGAGTCCTATTTAATGAAGCATACCACGAGTGACATCCTCAAAGAGCTTCAAGAATTGGAAGAGACCTATACTGACGAGTTTTACAACGGAGAAGCTAACGACCACATTATACAGTACCTCGAAGAGGAGCAAGATTTCGAGTTCTGGTACGACTACACTGCATTGTCTCTTGCTGCCGGACTCGAATGGGCAGTTCTCAATGAGCTGAAACAGCAAACCACTCAGTGAGGTCATAGATTAGAAGATCAAATCTTTACGATGGTGGAGCTGGCGAGTGCTGTGGGTGGCGGGAAACTGGACAGAGAACTTGACCTCGACGAGTTAGCCCTGGACATCGAAGCAGAAGAGGTCCGATATAACCCCGAGGATTACCACGGCATTATTCTCCGGTTCGATACTGAGGGCCCAGCGGTCATCATCTACAGATCCGGGGCTTTCAGCATCTCCGGAGCCCCCTCTCTCGATGTGCTCCACAACACCTTTGACCTGTTCGAAGACCTGCTGTCCGACCTGTTCGGAGACGACGTACCAGGTTATGAGGTCGGATTTGAGGTCAGGAACCTGGTTCTTGTAGAAGAATATAAGTCTCCGGATCCTCCACTCAATCTCTCGAGTCTCAGTATCTATCTTGGGATGGAGAATGTTGAGTACGAGCCTGAACAATTCCCTGGAATCTTCTACCGTCCTGAGGACAGTCCGGGCCTGTTTCTCATCTTCGGCACAGGAAAACTCGTATTGACTGGGGTACGCGATTGGGACACCGCCCGACAGTCGTTTGAACGGCTTCGAGGGGAGCTTGATGAACTGTACCGTCAGTCTGTGACGTAGCTACTCTTCAATTTCGCCGTTCTCGATCTTCTCCAGCTTCGGCCGGAGACCCAAGGCAACGTTCTTCGCCAAGGGTACCGGTACAGCGTTTCCGACCTGGAACATCACCCGCTTCATCCTTCCCTCGAAGATGAAGTCGTCAGGGAAGCCCTGTAGCCGAGCCATTTCCCGTGCAGAGATCACCCTGTTCTTCTCGTGGTGAATGTGAGTTCCGCCGTGGTTCTCCTTAACCGCCATCGCTGGTACACCTTTTCTCTGCCGCTTCCAGGCGTCCTTGTAGGAATCGTAGAGCGACTCTCCCGGAGGGACCTCTGAAATCCGCTCCTTCGTGTCTTCGCGGTGGTTGGTCCACTCGTGGTTAATGTCCGGGTCTCTCGGCTTGTCAGCCAGGTCGTTGATCGCCTCACCGATTGGAAGATACTCTTCTTCATCCAGCAAGGGCTTCGGATACGGGTTGTTGAGGCCAAACCGGTTTCCGATCAGGATGGCACGGGAACGGATCTGGGCGACCCCGTAATCTGCTGCCTCAAGCACCAGCGTGGACAGAGGATAGCCGATGTCCTCGAAATCAGTTTGAATCTGGTTCAGGGCCTTCCCATCTTCCATAGTGACAAGGCCAGGAACGTTCTCCATCGCCAGGTACCATGGTTCAAGTTCCTTAACAATCCGGAGAATCTCCTCATAGAGGAAGTTTCTCTCATCCAGAGGGTCTCTGTCCCCCGCTATGGAGAATCCGGGGCAGGGGAAGCCTGCGCAGAGGACGTGGATCTGCTTGTCTCCGACTGCGTCCTTGATTTCGTCGATGGTCAGGTCGCGGATGTCCTTCTGCCAGTGCGTGGCTTCCGGGAAGTTCCGTTCGTAGGTGTCTGCTGCGTCAGGGTCTTCTTCGACTCCAAATACAGGCTGATAGTTTGCCTGTGTGAATCCCAATGTGAGGCCTCCAGCGCCGGAGAACAGGTCAACTATGTTGTAGGTGGTGCCTTCCGGGCTGATTTCGGTCGTGTCGACCCATTCAGTTCGACCGAGGTTGGTGAAGTTTCCTTCCAGTCTTTCCTTGACCTTCGTATACTTCTTCATCCCCTGGATAATCTCAGTCTTGGACTTCTCCTCCGGCTCGTCTCCTGCTTCAGTAGTTTCACTAGACATCAGTTATGCTCTCTCAATTTCTAAGGCGAGGGTGTCTTTCGTCCGGTACGCCTCGGCGTCCATCTTGGTTATAAGCGCGTACACTTCTCTCATAAGTACTTCGCTCCGGTTCTTGACGTTCAGGTAAGAAGTGGGCGTACATAGTACTTACTATAACTGTAAGACTAACGAATATTGTACGTAAACTGTGCGCACTATTTTAACGCGATACCCGGAAGTCGTACCCATAGTTAATGGACTCTATCGACTGGGAGAAGTACGGCTGGGTCAAATCCAGCGATTATCGGCAGAAGCTTCTTTTAGAGCTGGATGACTTCCCTCAGACACCTACCGATCTCAGGGACAAGACCGAGTTCCACCGCAGCCACATCAGTTCCGTTCTCCAAGATCTGGCTGATGAAGACCTGGTTGAATGCTTAAATCCTGACGCGAAGAAGGGTCGGGTCTACGGCTTGACTGACGAAGGTGAACAGATCGTTGAGGCTCTTCGGCAGTCCAGTTAATCCCTGCTTTCCTTTCCCAAACTGTCTTCATCTGTCTCAGAAGTTGTACGTATCTTGTGTCTATCTCTTACTTATTTTCACAGTACTCTGTGGCTAACACTATCCGCCGCAGCCTCTTCGTCTACGAATATGGCAGATGACGCTGAGGAAGTAGACGAACTCACAAGCGAACATATCGATGTTTTAAGGAAACGAGAGCACACGAAGGCCAGCGAAGTCTACCTTGACGTCGAGTTCGAATACCCGGAAGAGGACCATACCTGGGAGGGCTCCGTCCCTGTCTATTATCGGAGGACCGGGGTGTTCGAGGAGCAGCCTGAAGGCATGGCGACAGTCATCGAAGAGGCCTACGATGCCATGCATCCGGAGAAAAAGGAGGAGTGGGAGGAAGAGCAGGAGGACCACTGGAGCAGCTTCCGAGGCAGTGTCACGGACAAGTTCTTTTACGAATTGATGGACTGCGAATGGACCTGTCAGGGCCACGAACTCCCGGACAATCCTAACTGGGCTCGCAGGATCCAGGACATCAAGGAAGACGGGTACACTCTCGCCACTGAACGCCGTCACTGCGATGTCTGCGGGGAAAACAAGACCTTCCTGATCATGACCCGGTTCCCCCGGGGGGGTCCCCGCGGGTATGAGACAATGTCGCCAGAGCTCCGGGACCGTATCATCAAGGTGCTTGGCAATCACGACGTCTACGAGAACAGGACCCGTCGTCAAGGCCTGATCCCGGATCACAAGTTCCCTGAGATCCGGTGGGACGAGACGGTCCGCGAGGACAATCCCGACGATATGCCTGAGGAGAAGATCAGGCAGAAGTTCCAGTTACTGGATAATCAGCGTAACCAGCAGAAGCGTGAGGTATGCCGGAACTGCTTCCAGAACGGGGAACGTGGTACTCCATTCGGCATCGAGTTCTTCTATGAGGGCGGTCCTGAGTGGCCGGATGATGTCCCGAAGACAGGGCCTGAAGCCGAGAAGGGCTGTGTCGGTTGTGGTTGGTATGATATGCAGACGTGGCGTGAGGAGTTGAATGAGCACATTGAGGAGACCCTGGACTTCGAGAGTACTGCTGAGGGTATCGAGGTCTCGACTGTCGACGCTGCCCCTGAAACCGACGGTGGAGAGGAAGAAGGTAGCGGAGCCACACTGGACGACTTCTGAGCGGACGGTTTTTCCACGTTTTCAATCAGCAGTCAGTTCGGCGTCCTCTAACAAGGTTCCCTCCAGATCGACTTCATCATCCTCATATTCGAGGGTTTCCTTGAGATGCTGGTTTAGTTCTGACCTCCATTTATCGAAGTTGTACCAACCGCAACCAACACAGCCTACCTCTGCCTCTTCACCTTCTTCAGGAACATCTTCAGGCCATTCAGGACCACCTCTATACCAGAATTTAATCCCCAGTGGGGCTCCTCTTTCCCCTGTTTCAATACACTGCTCACAGGCACGGGACTTCAGAAGGTTGTGATTCCCTTTACTGTCGTCCTTCAATAACTGGAAGTTGCGTTGAATCTCCTCATCGGAGATGTCTTCTGAAATTGCTTCTTCCTCTTCTCCCCACCGAGACATTGGAACTCTGTGATCAATGATCAGATCATGTTCATCTCTTTCCCGGTTTTCGATAGCGTCCCTGTGTCCGTAGTAATCCAAAATCTTGTTTTTGACGTCTTCTGGCATTTGCGCTGCGGTGACAGCTGTTTTAAATTCCCCAGTCCACCTGTCATGCTTCTTTGTTTCGCCGCAGTCATCGCAGTGCTGATTCTCGGACTCGATTTCAAGGCCTGGCCTGCTCTTTGTTCCACCTTCCAGACCCTGGATTCCACCACCACCCGCTGGCTGGTCGCTATTGATGTGCTCGTATTCATGTCTACAGTGCCAGTTTCGGTCAACTAAGACCTCAAAAGTTTGGAAGATTTTGCTGTCTCGGCTCTGGAACCCGTCATCCATCTCATCTAAGATCTCCTCCTCAGACAGATCTTCGAGTTCCTCCTCGGAATGAAGCATATAAATGAGATGCATAGGAAAGCGATGAAAGCTATACTACAGGATAAGTAATAGATACGTACAAGTTAGGAAAAGTGTTACTCAGACGCTGTTTGATAGTACTCGCAATAATCACTCGCGAAGCACTGTTCGCAGTTGGGAGAGCGAGCAGTACAGATCTTCGCCCCGAAATCCAAGAGAGCCCAACTAAAGTCCTTGAACTCGGTTTCTGGGAGATCGGCTTCAATGAGTTCCCGTAGTTCTTGGTTTCTGTACATCTGGTGACCGGTTCCGAAGTCTCTGCCGAGCAATCGAGAGTAGATTCTCGCCACGTTAGCATCGATAATAGCTTGTTCTCTTCCGTATCCGAAGCAGATAGTGGCGTCAGCAATGTAGGGTCCAACGTGAGGGAGCTCAAGGAGTTCCCCCCTTGTATCTGGGAGTCCTCTGGGGTATTGTTCTGCGATGTCTTTGAAGGCCTTCGCTCTCTTGTTGTGAAGTCCCAGGGGCTGGAGTAGTTCAGCTATCTCCTCTATGTCTGCCTCCCTGAGAGAAGATAGTTCAGGGTACTGTTTGATGAAATCTTTGTAGACCGGTTCCGCCGCTTCTGCTGTGGTTTTCCGGAGCAGCATCTCGGCTACGAAGACTTGGTATGGTGTCAGACTATTTTCACGCCAAGGAAATGATCTCCGGTGTTCTCCATACCATTTGATGAGGTCAGCGGGAAAGCCCATGGTCAATATACATAGTTTGCGTTCGATGAACTTACTTCTGCTCAGTTCTACTTTCTTGTGAGGCGACCTTTTTGCGCCATCCGGTCAACACTCTCTGATAGAAGGGAGTGCTAAGGCCCTCAGTCGCACCCTCCAATCCCCGAACCCCATCCTCTTCCGTTCCCCCTGTTTTCCAAGAGGCTACCCCAGATGTGGCTGCTCAGGAACTGCAACCGCTCGGTGTTGGCTCGTTTTGCAGCGAGGACATTTTCCCGCAAAGTCCACATGCAGTGAGAAACACGGTCAGGCGAGCAGGAGACCCGGACGGAATTCCTGGCTGCACGAGGTCGTATGCCCGGCATGACAAACCAGCTAAACGAGTTGAAGCGTCACGCGCACCGCCCATGGTCCGATTCCGGAGATTCCCGGAAACGCAAGTTTTCCACAAAGAGAATCACGTTACAGCGCAAGTATTGTGGAAGACAATATCGGACTAAGTTGGGTGTTTCCGGAAACAACCCGGTCAGGCTTTTGTAACCTGACCCGAAATCAGTCTGTCAGAGACAGATGATCCGCGATGCTCGCGTTCTTCGCGCCGGGTTCGTTCCTCGGGAAGTTGAGCATCGCGACGCCGAAGTCAACCATCTCTCCAGCGTTCTCGAGCCCATCACGAACGGTGAACCCGCCGACACGGCCATCGTCACTGGACCCAGCGGCGCCGGCAAGACCTGCATCTCGAAGTTCGTCACCGAACGACTCCGGGAAGAGGTCCTCGACGTCGAGGCCACCTACGTCAACTGCTGGCGCAACTACACCCGGTTCCGCACGCTCTACCAGATCCTCGACGACCTCGGCGCCACCATCGACATCCACCGGCAGTCGACACCACACGATGAACTCGTCGACCGCCTCCAGCAACACGACGGCCCGCGAACGGTCATCATCCTTGACGAGGTCGATCAGCTCGAGGACCCCAGCGTCATCTACGACCTCCACAGCCTCCCTCAGTTCGCGATCATCTGCATCGCGAACAAGGAAGAAGAGCTGTTCAGCCGCGTCGACGACCGCCTCGTGAGCCGCCTGCGCTCCAGCGAACACGTCCGGATGGACAAGTACCACGACGAGCAGTTGTACGACATTCTGAGTGCGCGGGCGAAGTGGGGCCTCGACGAGGACGTCATCACCGACGACCAGCTCTATCGTATCGCCGACGCGGCCGCTGGCGACGCCCGCCTCGCAATCGGCATCCTCCGAACGGCCGCCGGCAAGGCAGATCGCGAGAACCACGAACGCATCACCGACGACATTCTCCTGGACGCCGCCGAGGATGCTCGGGCCCAAATCAAGCAGAAGAGCCTCGACTCGCTCACCCCCCATCAGCGGGTTGTCTACGACATCGTTCGCGAGCACGGCCCGGTCGGGCCGAGCGAGATCCACGAGCGCTACTCCGAGGACGTCGATGACCCACGGACGAAGCGGACTATCCGCACGTACCTCTCGAAAATGGAGCAGTACAACCTTCTCGAGGCGGAAGGGACGAGTCGGGACCGAGAATACTCGCTCGTCGATTCAGCAGCTGCGTCGCCGATGCAGTGACCGTAAGCCCGTCAGCTATCAGGAACTGAACTCGCCGAGGCCCGATTGCTCGTGGTCTAGCGGCTCGATGACCTGGGGATCGTCGTTGCCGGGGTTGTTGACCCGCGTCGAAATCTCGTAGGCGTCCAGATCGTCCTTCGGGTACGGCTGGCACAGTCCCTTGCGGGTGTCCGGGTCTGCGGCGAGCCAGTCAGATTCCGCGTCCTGCGGGAGGACGACCGGCATCCGGTCGTGGATTGAGTTCATCAGGTCGTTCGGCTCCGTCGTGAGAATCGTGACGCACGAGATCGTCTCGTCGTCGCCCTCCCAGACATCCCAGAGCCCGGCCATCGCGAATGCGGGGTCGTCCTCCCGGTAAATCCGGTAGGGCTGCTTCGACCCGCCGTTCGGCGATTTCCATTCGTAGAAACCTGACGAGGGGACGAGGCAGGGACGTGATTCCCACGCCCGCTCGAAGACGCGTTTCTCGTCGGCAGTCTCGGAGCGAGCGTTGATGATGCCCTCCTCGGGTTCGTCCACCCAGAACGGAATCAGCCCCCAGTGGTAGGCGTCGATCTCGTCGGGGGCCTCGTTCGTGATGATGTGGAGGTCGGCGCTAGGCGAGATGTTGTATCGGGGTGTGTACCCGCCGTCCGCGACGACCTCGGCATCGAAGCGAGCCTCGAGGTCTGCTTGGTCGATGAAGAGCGAGTTCCGGCCACACATACATCCGGGTCCGACCGGGATAGTCTTCAACGTATCTGGAAACGTGAAGGGCTGGTGCTGTTGCTCCTTCGTTTGATGGTAGATTTGGGGATGATCGGTATGTACATGTCAAATACTACTACCGCAGTTACTTGGCAAGTAAATAACTATTAGATGACGCACGCTTGCAATAAGCGTGCGTACGCGGCGAGGGAGAGTTTTGTCCATGTTCAACAGACTGGGTGCCAGATTCGGTGGGCAGTGGGGGTGGGGTTGATGTCTACAAGTAAGCCACCGTGCATAAACTCTACCACGCCATACGGAACTTTGTAAAATTCCAATTACAGGCCGAACACCCGAACCCGAACCTTTTCATGCCAGGCTAACCCCCTGTCGGTTCCAGTCGAAACCGCAAGATAGCGTAGGGGGACCGTTACCCTTATTAAGGATAGAGCCCAGTGGCCAGATGCCTTCGGAGCGGTGGGATGATTCTTGATTCCCACCTAACCGCCAGACTCAGTAGCTGTGGCCCCGGTTCTACTCAGCGCGCGTCGAACACGAGATCAGCGTGGCGAGAACATAAAAGAGGTTGACCAAGCGGACTGAAAGTAAAAGTGGAGTTCTGACGGCGGACGTTCGACACCGGTTTATAAGTAAGTAATTACTCACTGTTCGACAGTCAGACAGCCTTTTTTACGTCCCTTCCCCTAGGTTTATGTTCAAGTATCCTCTACCCAGAGCCGGGTTGGTTACCCACCGCTCCGAAGGCATCCCCCGCGCCACCGCGACCGACGCGGCAGGGGGACGGCGGGAAACGACCACAACCGTCGTGACGAGCCAGCAGCAACGCGCTGTGCCGGCTATGACTCACTTCGCGTGATCGCCCGCTAGTCGGTCTCGACCGCCGAGCGACCGGACCCCCGGCCTCGCGACGCACGACCGACACAGCAGTGAGTGCAGCATGGCGGTAGGCCAAGCCGCCAGGTCAACGGCGGAAACGACAACAAATGACCGCCAAGCACGACATTTCGGACGAACTCGCAGACCGAATCGAAGAAGCAATCGACGTCACGCGCGACCACCTCGAAGAGGCTCACGAGGAGGCGCCGGAAGCCCTCGACGACGACATCGCCGACCTCGTCTTCGACCTCGACGACATCGACAACGCAGTGGACGACGCGCAGGACGACGAGGGCGACAATCCCCTCGGCATCGTCCCGGCAACACTCGACTACGTGCAGGCCATCGCCGACAACCTCGCGGAGCAGGCGGACATCGACGCCCTCGACGACGTCGAGGATGACTTGGAAGCCGTGGAGGAACTCTTCGACGGCCTGACCATCACGCAGTCACTGTGGTTCGCCACGGTAAACGAGATTCCCACGCTCTTCGACGAGCAGAACGTCGGGCCGAACGCGCTGAAGAAAAAGGGTAACGTCGACGGGAACCCCACCGACTACTCGCTCCACATTCTGCCGACGCCGACGGCGGACCACGACGAGAACATCGGGAAGATTCCCAGCGACGACAACGACCCCGTGGACCTCGAGGAGTACACCCACTTCAGCACCGAGAAGGAACACGGCGGGGTGGTCTAACCGTGGCGAAGGCCAACGACCCCGGCGGCGACCGCGACCTCTCCCAAGACTTCGAGAGGGGTCTCTCCGCACTTCGCGCGGCGGTATCGCAACGAACGCCGCCGCTCGATACGGACATCCGTGTCATCGGCACTGACCGGAACAACGTCGTCGTCCGTCTCGGTGTCTACCCGACGGACAGGTACCCCACGGTGGTATACGCACACGACGAGTACACCGTCTACGTCCGCATTCCGGAAGCGTTCCCGGTCGGTAGCGGCAAGGGGTTCGCCACGGCACCGCCACTCGCGCGTGACGATGGGGCCCTCTCGAACAACTCCGACTGGGATAAACAGTTCAAGCAGACCGTCCAGCGGGAGACGGAGCACAAAGACGTGGAATCGTACTCCTACAACTGGGAGAACGCAGTGATGAATGTCCCCAGTGACATGGAGAAGTTCGTCGACGTCGCGGATGAGTTCCTCAGTCAAGGGTAGCACTCATGGGGCTGTTCAACTCTGACGACCCGAGCGAGGAGACTGCGGGTTTGCCAAACCCGACCGCAGACGTGGACACCGGCCGGGAGCATCACCTGGCGATGACCGCGCCAGACGCGGCCCGCCTTGAACGAATCCTCTCGCCAGACTCCGGGCCGATGGCTGATTGGGGTGAGCGGGGCGCCTTGTGCGTCATCACGGAGTCGACCGGCGCGAATCGCACGACCCTCAACGTGCGGAAAGTCGTGGAACCGTCACCGTCGGACTTCAACCTGAAAGACAAGACATTGGGCGTCGAGCTCGAGTTCGAGCCCGAGTACCGGAAGCGAGCGCGTAAGCACGCGGAGGCACTGGATGTGGATGCTGGCCTCCTGTACGTCCACACCCATCCCAAGGGAGCGTCTGGCCGGTTCTCACAGGGCGACCGTGAACACGACCGTGCGCAACTCTACGAGGAGGTCACTCAGTTCGGGACCGACGACGTCCCGCTGGCGGCGGCCGTGTTCCACGATGGCGACGACCCGCCGACGGTCTGGCGGTACGACTTCCAGCAGGCTCTCACGCCGCGTCAGCGAGAGAGCGAGGAGTTCGGTCCGGAGTCAGTCGAGAGGACCGCCATCACCGCCATCAGGATCGTCGACGCACGCGTGGAGAAGCGGCCAACAACCGATAGCCAGGAAGTCGCTGGCCCTATAGGAGCACAGGGACGGTTAAACGAGGACCAGCAGGACTCCACAATCAAGCTGTGGGGTAAGAAGGGGCAGCGGGACTTGGCCGGCCTCCGGGTTGGCGTCATCGGGAGTGGTGGCGCCGGGTCAATCCTCGCGGAGATGCTTCCCCGACTCGGCATCGGAGAGCTCGTACTGGTCGACTTCGACCGGGTAAAACCGGCGAACGGGAACCGCCACCTCGGTGCGTCACCAAGCGACATCGAGAATCGGCGTGACAAGGTCGCTGTAAGCGCCGAGGTTGCAGAACGGGCCGCCACCTGCCCGGACTTCACGGTCCGGCCAGTCGTCGGAAGCATCTTCGAGACCGGCGCCGACTGGAGCGAGTACCACGCGCTCGACGAGGTCATAGACTGCGACATCATCGTGAACGCGGCGGACCCCCATACGGTTCGCTGCACCCTCGGACGACTCTCGTACGCGCACATGATTCCAGTCTTGGACGCCGGCTCACTCCTCAAGAATGAGGACGGCGTCCTGACCGGGGCCGCACGCGCGACTGCCACGGTGAGCGGTCCTGGTCACCCCTGCCTGGCCTGCGCCGGCCAGTGGAACGACACGGGGTACACCGAAACCCGAACGGGCGAGTCACTGGACGCCGGCTACGCCGACGACGAAGATGGTGACGAGGACGGCGAAGACACGCGGCAACCGTCGATGATGCCGGTCAATATGTTCACGGTGGGGCTGTTGGGCCAGCGGTTCTTGGAGCTCGTTCATGGCCTCGCCCCAGACTTGGCTCGCGGGAAAGCAACAGTCCGACTAGGCTCGTTGACCGTGAACTGGGAGCCAAGAGACAGAACTGGTACCCAATTGCGGACTTGTCGGGACTCGTGTTATCGGCCGAGTCCCGGGGACGGTGACGGCGCAGACCTCAAGCGGGGTCCCGACCAAGAGCTCCGTGATGAGCGACAACCGCCCTCAGAGTAACCAGTCCGCACCTAGTCGTCGACGAGTATACAGTCGCAAGACGATCTCAAGCCTCGCACGAAACGTGCCGTCGCCGACGACGAACGGCCTGGTGCGTTGCTGATTATGAAGCGATTCCAGGCGCTGGTCGTCGGGATGTCGACGTTCGCGGGTCGGCAAACCTACCGGCCGACCAGCGGCAAGATGCAGTGGCTGACGGCGAACGGTGACCGCCGCACGCACTGCAAAGACGACTGCGAGAAGTCGCGGACGGTGGGTTTCGGCGACTACGTCGATCTAGACACGGGCAGGACCACGACCTCCGCGTCCAGAACCCCCACGCCCGCTGAGGAGCGGCCTCTACACGCTGGAGAATAACCCTCTATCGAACACCACCCCGCCTATTGCTGGTGATTTTTGAAGGTAGGATGAGATCTGTTCCGAAATCCTATTCCAAATTTCCCGAAAGCTGAGGGCCCCTTCCAGTATGAGTTACAGCGGAACGCATGGGAAAGAGGGAATACAGTTCAGTATTATCGTCTCACCATGATTGACCGGGATGCTGAGCCGCGTGAGTTGACGCTTTTAGAGGAGTCTGTAGACGAAACCTTCGAGGAATTTGACCTGAAGTCGGAGGAGGACCCTGACCAGTGTGCAATCTGTGGTCAATGGATACGAGACATTGGCGAGCCGGAGCAACTGCTCCCTGTTTCCGTATTCCCGGGTACGGCAGGATTGTTCAAGAATTCTGAAGCAGTAGAGGTCACTGACCAGACTCGTTCGCTACTGGTTCGATTCTGTAACGAACACTGGGCGGCTATCGTAGAGCAAGCTGAGGACCCCGGCAGGCTTCCACTCCAGGCGATTGATGGCGAATACGTCGGTCAAAGGTTGATTCCAGAGAAGAAACGGTTCCCCCGAGATCAGCCGGTATGGCGTGAGACATGGGACCAGAATCGAATTCGGGTGTCTCGTCAGTCTGCGTATTTCGACCCTGAGTATGAGACAGAGGGGGCAAAGAGCGAAGTTGAGGCTGCGCTATTAGTAGCAGCAGTTGACGGCTACGGAATCGAGTATGGACCTGTCGAAACCCTGAAAGAGTCGTTAGTAAAGACGCTACAAGAGTACAGTCTCAATGCACGGCGGCTTCGGCACCCAAGCTTCGATATTGAGATCGAGTTCGACGAATCTAACCAAGAAGTCGTTGGAACCGTGTTCAGAATCCCTGAAGAGACTCAACGGTTCATTTCTAAAATGCTCTCTGAATACGAAGCGACGCCAGAACGACGAGTAACGAACACACAATACCTCAGACTCAGACAGAAGTCCTATTATGAAGCTGTTGCGGATGACGACGATGCAGCCCAATATGTGGGGTTCTATTGGCTCGCAGAACAGGACCAGTGGGTGTGGTATCCGTTCAAATCGGATCACGACACCGGAATTTATAGCGACGACCGAATGCATCTCCCAGTTGACGGCCCGACTGAGAGTGTTCCCGCCCTACCAATCTCGGACTTGTCGGCCGAGACAACCACCCCCGAGATGTATGAACAGCGATTGCAGGACCGATGGGAGAGAATCGAGCAAAACCGACCCCTTCTCGGTCGACTCAAAGATAGCTTGCTTAGAAAAACACGCAAATGAATAGGTACAGTAGTTTCCAATATGGTTTCTTGATCGGGGTTTCGGTGGTCGACGTGGGTTCGTGGATAGCTCATAGAGCACTTCTTCCAACGTGGCGTTGAGCATTAACATACCGAGCAGTCAGGCTAGAGACTGCAGCTGGGTAGGTTTAACCAACACACCGCCGTCAATACGGCCGGGTGTTGGTTAACACGAAGTCACTCGATTCAGGAACTATTCTCGGAAACAGGATCAAAACAGAGACTACTGGGGACTGTACCGGGATTGGAGGAGACCAAGTCGAGTTCCCTGAAACGCGGAAGCGACACGCCGCGGCTTATCGGGAACGTAGACAACTAATCGAGTATGGGAAAACACTCAACGTCGAACCGATTGGCGGTGGACCAGCCGACACGGGGCGCTGACCGCAATCGGTCCCTTGCTGACCAGGCCGATCCGACTACGGACGAGATGTTGTTGCCGTCACTCGGCGACGGCATCACGCTGCTCGACGTCGAGGGAGGCCGCGGCGTCCCGATCCTGCAGTCGCTCGTACTCGACCATCTCCTCCTGCACGACGGGCCCGCCTTCTGGATCGACACAAATGGTCACGCGACGACGACGACACTCGCTCAGATCGCGCCCAGTCAGCGGTTGCTCAACCGAATCCACGTGGCACGCGGATTCACCGCCTACCAGCACTACGGCGCCGTCTGTGATCTCCCGACGGCAGTGAACAAGTCGATCCAGACATCCACCGCCGACGCTCGGGTAGCCGGTCGAGGGGCACCAGGTCGTGATGAGGACACGTCGCCACACACACCCGCCCTCATCGTCGCGCCGGCCGTCGACGCCCAGTACCGCGCCGACGATACCCTTGGCGAGACTCACGCGAAAACCCTCCAGGCTCGAACTCTCGCCCGGTTGGCGACCTACGCCGAGGGGTACGACATCCCGGTGCTCGTTACGCGAAACGAACGAAACGAATTCACCGAGCCGGTCGCGACGGTCGCCGACCACCACCTGGAGTGTGAACAGACGCGGATGGGGCCACGGGTCGTCGGCCAGGACTTCGAGACGCTCGTCTATCCCGTCGACGACGGCGCGTACTACCAGACGGCGTTCGCGTACTGGCGGCAGCTGCTCGCGGCACGCGCCACGCAGGTCGGCGTGGAACCGACGACGCCGGCGCCGTCGACGCCGACCCCGGAGGGCGTCGGGACGGGCGTCACAGCTGACGGGGAGACGGTGGCGGCCACCGCGGACCCCTTGCTCGATACGTGGACGGCGAGCGGTACAGGAGGCCGATAGCGATGGGGCGCACGAACCCGACGTACCGGGACGCGCTCCGGGCCATCGAAGAGCGCTGGGCGGAGTTCCGGCGGGCACTGCGGCGTCGCGACCAGCCGAGATTCGACCGGCTGTTCGAGTACGCCCGCGAGCACGCCGACGCGAGCGGGCTGTTGAACCACCAGAACCCGCTGCTGCCGGCGCTGCTCAGCATCGATATCGAACAAGAGGTCCGCCTAGATGACCACGAGGAACGTCTTGAGAAGCTTGAAGCCGCGGTCGATAAGAGCGGAGAGGACCACGAGAGGCTGTCTCGCTGCGACGATCACGAATAGGAAGGGCAATAACGATACTTAAACTCCCACTTCATGGTACAGTCATTCGATCTCGTCAAGTGAGAGCTATATCTCCACGATTCCAGAGTTTTGCTAAGACTGGATCATTAGATTGAGAGTCGGAATTTCTACTCATAGACATTGAGCGTCCTATTTGAAGAAACACGTCACAACCGATGTTCGTACTGAAATCACCAGCTAACACTGGCTGTAAGATTCCACGTACTGTTTCGGTTGAAAAGGGGCTTGATGTATGTCGCGGATAATCCCTTGAACTCATACTCCCGGTCCTCAGACAGTCCGTGGTTGTGAGTGAGATCACAGTACAACTCGTCGTAATTTGCTAACACCTCAATATGGTGTTCTGCTTCTGATTTGGACCGATCAGGTCCGCTAAGTTCCGATTTGAGATGAGAAAGGAGATCATCGTTATTCTGTAATGGATTCTCGATGATTAGCCCGTTAACGCTTGGGTCGTCGTAGTTCTCCTCTTCCGTGGTGATTTGTTCGGTAACAACTGGTGTGCTACCTTCTGGTGCGTTGAATCCGGTTCGCGGAAGATCGAACGCCGTGGCATTGAATAGTTCATTAAAGCCAAAAGCGCGAGCCAGACGTTGATAGAGTGCTCCAGTGACGGGAACGCCTTCTGTGATGAACCGGAGTTCGACATTCGAAAGTACTTGTTTGTCACGGGATGATCGGGGAATCTCTGCCCTGATAAGCAAGTACTCATCTTCGTAGGCGAGGTTGGCAATATAGATGAGGTGTCCATTCTTGTACGTTGGAATTTCCTCATCAGCGAACCTGGCGTGGGCTTCTCTAACGGCCGTGACAAGGTTAGCAGGTCCCCGACCGACGAGTGCCCCACCCAGCTGATGAACGGTGAACCAAGACGTGCTGAGTCTTCCTACGTTGTGGAGTCTTGCCAATCGGTCTGTGAACTCATCGACATCCATATCATCCATCCGTGTTCGGATTTCCATTGAGTTCTCACCGAGGTGGAAAAACGGATGGAACGTCACTGAGTCATTAATGTCCGGTGAGTCCGTTCCTTGCGTTCGAATAAGTCGTGGCCCAAAATCGTTGTAACCGGGACTTGGAAGAGTAACCTCTCCCCGCTGTTCGGGAAGATCGCGGACTCCATTCTCAAGGGTTTCAATATACGCTTCCTCGATTGTTTGGTCGGTCTGCTCTGCGTGCTCCTTGATTCTCCCATGGATGGACCACGGAATGTCAACATTCGGCCTCATATATCAATACCATACTCCAGATACTAAATAAGTCTTTGGTCCGTGTATACTCAGAGTATGGTTTATCGGATAGAGATGACGGCCAAAGGCTCTGTTGGCATATAAATGAGATATACGAGGATCAAATCCGGTGATTAACCAACAAATGTCGCCAGCATCCGGATCTGTTGGTTAATACTTGGCTGTGTTCCCGGAAATCACCCCGGAAAAGAAAGTGTACGCGCCAAACAAGACAAGATCGGATATTAGAGACGTTTTGTACCTATTCGGTTGAAACTCGGAAACGACACGCCTTAGCTTATTAGAAACGCAATCGACCAAATCGGCAGAGGCAAAATATCCAAAGATGCCGTTCAGTATCGACTTTCTAGACGACGGCCGCGTCCTGGAGTGGGAGGCAACTGCCGACGGCGCCGTCGCAACCGAGCGCGGTGACTACACCCCACGCTTCTACGTCGCCCCTCGGGACCCTGATGCCGACCTCGATCTCACGACACTCCAGTCGGTGTACGACCAGCACCCGGACGTCGTCGCGACCGAGATGGTTGCGCGACGCCCCAGCTTTCGACGAGACGAGGAGGCCGTTCTCGCAGTCGACGTTGCCCACATCGATCGCGTCACTCCACTCGCCCGGCAAGCGCGCCAGCTGTCGGCCTATCCAGTCGGGGATCTCGCCTGTTTCAACGTGGACTTTTCGCGAGAGTTCCGGTACTGTCTGGAGACCGGCGCCGATCCGACGCCGGCGAGCGAGCTGTCGACGCTCCGGCTCAGTGTTCCGGTGACCGAAACGAGCAACGATGTCTACGAGAAACTGTCCGTCGCCCGCGACGCCGTCACCGGCTCGCCGACGGATATTCTGACCGCCGTCCAAGGGGCACTCGAAGCGCACGATCCGGACGTCCTGGTCTGCTCAACCAGCGAGATCGTCCCGACCCTGTACGAGATGGCGACGGACGCCGGCGTCGACGACTTCTCTCTGAGTCGGTGGCCGGACATCGACTACCAGCAGCTCGCGAGCCGGTCGACGTACTCGAGCTACGGCCGCGTCGGCCACTCGCCGGCGCGGTACAACGTGCCCGGCCGGGCGATTATCGACGAGTCGAACACGTTCTTCTACGGGGAGACGAACCTCGACGGCGTCCTCGACCTCGTGTCGCGCTCAAAGAAGCCCGTCCAGGAGCTCGCGTGGGCGTCGATCGGGAACGTGCTGACGGCGATCCAGATCTGCGAGGCCCACGACCGCGGTGTCCTCGTCCCGTGGAACTCCTGGCGCCACGAGTTCTACAAGCCGATGAGGACGCTCCACGACGCCGACCGCGGCGGCTTCATCTTCGCACCCGAGGTCGGCCTCCACGAGAACGTCCACGAACTCGACTTCTCGAGTCTCTATCCGAACATCATCTGTACCCGGAACGTCTCGCCGGACGTCATCCGGTGTAGCTGCCACCGCGACCGCGACGACGTCCCCGGCCTCGAGTACTCGATCTGCGAGGACCGGGGCTACCTCGTCGACGTGCTACAGCCGATCATCGACGCTCGCGACGAGATCAAGGCGGCCATCCGTCGCGAGAAGGAACGGGACGATCCCGATGAGGACCGTCTGGCGGAACTCGAGGGACGGTCGGGAGCGTTGAAGTGGATCCTCGTCGCCTGCTTCGGCTATCAGGGGTTCAGCAACGCGAAGTTCGGCCGCATCGAGTGCCACGAGGCGATCAACGCGTTCGCTCGTGAAATTCTGCTGACGGCGAAACAGCGACTGGAAGCTGGCGGCTGGCGGGTCGTCCACGGCATCGTCGACTCCATCTGGGTGACGCCGGACCCTGACGTCGACGACGAGGACCGCGAGGACCTCGAGACGCTCGCGACGGCAATCACGGAAGAGGTCGAGATTCGGCTCGAACACGAAGCTCAGTACGACTGGGTGGCGTTCGTCCCGCAGCGCGAGAGCGACGCCGGCGCGCTGACGAAGTACTTCGGGAAGGTCGCCGGTGACGACGACTTCAAGATCAGAGGTATCGAAGCCCGGCAGCGCTCAACCCCGCCGTTCATCGAGGACGTCCAGCGGGACTGTCTCGACCAGCTCGATGCCACGCGGTCACCGGACGCGGTACTCCGACGGCTCGAACGAGCAATCGGCGAACTACAGGCGGGCAACGTAGAAGTAGAGCGGCTCGTTGAGCGGAACCGTGTCTCCAAGCCGCTGGAAAGCTACTCACAGAATACCCAGAACGTGGCCGCCTTGAAGCGAGCCCGCGAGCAGGACCTGGCAGTTCATCCGGGCCAGGATATCGAGTACGTGGTCGTCGACGACGAGAAATCCTCGCGAGACCGGGTCGCCCTCGCCCACGAAGCGATCGAGACCTACGACGCCTCGTACTACGAGACGCAGCTGGTCAGAGCCGTCGAGAGCGTGCTTTCACCCCTCGGGTGGGACCGATCCGACATTCGCCGAGAGCTCTCCGGTGAGAGGGATGCCGTTTTGAGTTCGTTCGGAGCCTCCAACGAACTGTCGTAGTGGACCCACCCCTGGTTTCCGTCGTTTCGATCCAACCCCACGTTTCCGACGTAATTTTCGACCCCCCTCGTTTCCGTCGTTTCCTCACGCCCCACCCCGGATTTCCGTCGTCCGCACCCACTCAGTAGTAGGGGGTCACTACTCGCGAGTCCAGTCCTGCATCCGGCTGTCCTCGAGGATCGTCTCGCGTACGACCTGGGGATCTTCGATGAGTCGGTTCTGGAGGTGGATGCCGCCCGCACTCCCCTTGTTGATCTTCTCGATTTCGACAACCCCGAGGAAGGCTTGCTCTTTCAGGATGTCGCGGAACCGGCGGACGGAGAGGATATCCATATCGAGATGGTTGCAGATGCGTTCGTACTGGTCGTACACCCGACTCGTGAGGAACGCATCGTCGTTGCTGTTGACACTCAGCTCCGTGAGCGCCAGCAACGCCGCCTTCGCCTGCGTGGGTGCGCCGTTCACGAGTTCTCTGAACCGGTCCTTTTCGGCGTGCTGCTGTGCCTGGCGGACGTGTTCCTCCGTCACCTGCTCTGCTCCGGCCTCGTAGGCGACCTCCCCGGCGTGGCGAAGAATGTCAATCGCCTTCCGAGCGTCGCCGTGTTCCTGCGCTGCGAAGGCCGCCGAGAGCGGAATCACGTCCTCGGAAAGGACGCCGTCCTGGAAGGCGTCCTCACGGTTGAACATAATCTCCCGGAGCTGGTTGGCGTCGTATGGCTTGAAGAACAGCTCCTTGTGCTGGAAGCTGCTTTTCACGCGCTCGTTCACGTTGTCGACGTACTGGATCTTGTTGCTGATCGCGATGACGCCGACGCTACAGTCGATTTTCCCCGCCTCCTCAGCGCGCGAGAGCTTCATCAGCACGCTGTCGTCGTTCATCAGATCGATCTCGTCGAGGATGATGATCACAGAATCGAATTGAGCGTCGAGCGTCTTCCAGAGGAGTTTGTAGTATTTCGACGTACTGAGGCCGGTATGTGGGACGGAGATTCCAGTCGAAGATTCATCGTTCAGCTTCGCGGCCAGTGAGGAGATTGCTTGGGTTTCGGTATTGTCTTCAGCACAGTCGATATACGCGGTTCCAATCTCGACGCCATCCTGAGCGGCATTCTTAGCTCGTTGGCAGACGTGTTTTGAAACGAGAGATTTACCGGTCCCAGTTTTCCCATAGATCATCACGTTTTCCGGGGAGTACCCGTGGACAGCACCGTTGAGACGTTTCGCGAGCTTCGAGATTTCCTCGTCGCGACCGACGATCCGGTCAGCCTCCGGCACGTGGCCGATTTTCAGGAGATCCTTGTTCGCGAAGATGCGATGCCCGGATTCAAAGAGTGGATCGTCGACAGAACTGGGTGAAGAGTCGGGCGTCATTGAATATCACACGGTGTGAGCGGGGGGAGTATAAATCTAGTGGAGAACGCCACCCCGCGTTTCCGACGTTACTTGTACGATATCAGCGGGAAAATGCCGTAATTCGGTGGAATTGGATTGCTGACAATATAGCCCCGTTTCCGACGTGAGAGAGGAAACCCGTAGACGGAAGCGTCGCCTCGATGTCGAATCCCGAACCCACACACCCCACGTTTCCGTCGTAATCACCGAACAGGTGGGGAGGGGACTTGAAGAAGACATCTACGACGAGATACCAAAGACGAGAGCGGCCTAGCCGTCCAATACTGGCCGTCTACAGAAGCAGCTGGAAAGGATCGTTTCATCTGAGGGGGCGAAGTACTTCGCCCCCTCTTTGGTTGAAGTACACTTAATGAGCGTTTCTCAGCTATACCACTTTAATCTATGTGTTGCAGAAGTTAGTTCATCTCTAGATTCGTTCTAGGTCAACAGAATTAGTGGCTGTATTGCACTATCGTAGCCTCTCCCTACGCCGTCGTGGAGAAACGACGGAAACGCGGGGGGTGTGGTCCCTTCGAAATCAGCGTCACCCCCTCCACCAACATCCAGTTACGACGGAAACGTGGGGTGGGTGTCCTCCATCATCGAGTTTTACTCGTCCGGGTTGATCGGCCATCCATACTCTGCGACATCTCGTCGAGTTCGGTCCTGAGCAAGGTATCTTCCTCCGGACCTATTCTAAGAGCAATTTCGGACGAAGCGGGACGCCTTCCCATCTGGTGTGACAAGGCTCACAGAGCGAGACTAGATTCGATGGATCGTGAGCAGCTTCGACCTCATCCTCATCGAACTCCGCGAACGGCCGAATATGATGTACTCGCGGCGTATATCCGAGTTCGTTTTCGCTACGGCCACACCCCTGGCAGGTTCGATTATCTCGCTCTAAGACCTGTTCACGCCGCTCCTTCCATAGCGGTCCATAGTTCGGGGTTGATACCCAATCGTAGGTAGCTGTCTCCTCCTGCCATTCCCACTGACAGTCTCGACTGCAGAAATGGCGATCAGCTGATTCGATATCGTACTGAATCCGCCCGATTGTCTCACCGCAGTTTGTACATTCTGTCTGTGGACGATTTTCTATCTGCCATCGTCCCCTACACTCGTTGCTACAGAACTGGTTTGTCTGATCGTCTTTGAGATTCCACTCGTATCGTTTGAAATCCGTCCCACAGTAGTCGCATTGGAGGGTGACTCTGTTGTCCTTTTGTTCAGACCGCCAATTCCCCTGACAAGTCTTATCGCAGAAGTGGTGCTCTGCACGCTCCACTACCGACGGAGATCTTGAGATTGTCTCACCACAGAAATCACACTCAACTTCGATGGGCATGGGTCGGCCTTTCGCCGCCCATTAGCAACCGGCATCACTGATGAATGTCCGGGGCTATTCGTCCGGGTTGACCGGCCCTTTATATTTGGACTTCACTGAATCGCCCTCCCGCCACTGCCAGTAGTAGTAGCGATTGTCGTTGATTTCCTTGATCGTGATCGTCGCTTTGGCAGGGAGGTCGTCCGGAAGATCGTCTGGTCGCTCTTCGACCTCGTCTTGACCTGCCGACTCCTCGAGACGGGCCTCTCGTTCCTTGTGCTCGGCGAGCGCCTCAGCGTACGTCGCAACGTCTCGGAGCTGCTCCGGGTCCGACTCGTTGAGCGTGTTGACGATCTCCGTCGGGAGGTTCGCCGGTGGGGTCGGGGGTTCGTAGGACATCGGCTACTCTCGTGTTAACCAACACGGCCCACGAATCCATAGTTTTGTTGGTTAAGACGATGGAGACGACTCTTGTGCCTGCTGACTGTAACACTACTCGAAACTTCTTTATATACAAGTTTCGTACTATGTTACACCGTGCTCCGGCGTATCGAACTCGAGGTCCTCGCCACGGTCGACCGCGGCGACACGATCTCCGAACTCGCGACGAAGCTCAACCACAGCGAGAGCTACCTCTCTCGTGCCGTCGCCGACCTCGTCGAAAAGGGACTCGTCTACACGGAACGCGACGGGCGGCGAAAACGAGTCGTTCCGTCGGATGCTCGCGCCGTCGAACTCTACCGGGACCTCGTCCGCCAGCACTCCCATATCGACTTCCCCGAACTGCTGACGGGCAAGGCACTCGAAGTGCTGTACTACCTCGACCAGCCGCGAACCGTCTCCGAAATCGCTGACCGGAGCGACAACTACCGCAACACGGTTAACCGCGTCCTGAAGCGGTTTCGTGACCGTGGTCTCGTCGGGACGGCCGACGGCCACTACGAGTTCAACGCCGACTTCGACCGCCTCCACGAGTTCGCCCGTGAACTCGCACACCAGCTGCATCGCCAGCGCCTCGAAGCCGTCGCCCCGAAGGGGACGATTCTCTGGGAGGACTACGACGAATTCCTCGCCCAGGCTGAGACGGAGATCGACGCAGAGGGGTTCCACGAAACCGGCCTCGCTCGATTCGCGGCCTTCGACCTCCAGTTCCTGCTCACCGGCCACCGCTACTACGTCTACTCCGAAGACCTCGACGCAGTCTCGCCGGCGGAGCTCTGCTGTCACACGCTACTGATCGACGACGGCAGCCGCCACCGCTCATACTGTCTCCTCCTGCTCAGCCACGTCGACGTCGACGAGGCGGTCCTCCGAGAGCAGGCGGCGAAGTATGATCTCGAAGACGAAATCGACGCCCTGCTCCGCTACCTCGAGACGCACGGCGAGGTCGACAACGAGCGACTCCCGGAGTGGGATGAGTTCCAGGAGCTGGCGGCTGAGTACGAGGTGCCACTACCACAGTAAGCTCACTACGGTCTAGGTGCCGTGGTGTTCACCGTGGACTCCCGCTCTGGCCGAATCCGGCAGGAGCTTGACCCCGTTCGCGTTCAGCATCCCGGTGTTCAAGCGCACGCCTACGGGTGCGCCTCCCTCGCCCCCAGTTTGGTTGCGAAGGAGTCGATAGCCGATGTTCTTCGCTGCGTTGTAGTCCGCGTGGTTCTCGTACCCACAGGACTGACAGCAGAACGTGTCCTGCGACGGGCGGTTTTCCGTATGGGTGAAGCCACAAGATGAACACCGTCGGGATGTGTTCTTCGGGTTCACTTGTTCAACCTGGATCCCGCGTACCTCCGCCCTGTACGAGACGTAGTCGTACAGACGACGGAACGCCCACTCGTGGAACTTACGGGCGTCGGGCATCCGATCGCGGATATCCGTCAAGTTCTCGAAGGCGATCACCGTGCAGCCATTTTCAGCTGCCTCGTCTACGAGTTCGTTCGCGACACCGTGAAGATACTGCTCGAAGCGTCCCGTTTCCTTGCGCCCGACTGCTTGGACGTTCTCGTAGGCCCACCGCGACCCACACTCTTGGAGCGATTTGCGGCGCTGAACGTACTCCTGTCGCCAGTGGTTGAGTTCGTCGGCAGACCAGAACACGCCAGTCGAAGTAACGGCGATGTTCTCGACCCCGAGGTCCACACCAAGAACCGTTCCGTTCTCGGCTGGAACGGGGTCGTCCACATCCGCCTTTGTTCGGACGTGGAGGTAGAAATCGCCACGGCGATAATGGAGTGTCGCACCAGTAGTCTCCCACTTGTTGCTCTGCAGATATTCGGAGAAGGGCGTTTCACGGGTTACCTCGGGAATGACGTACTCGACAGTGACGCGTCCCTCGACGGTAGATAATGAGGCGTGATCGTCGTGGAATGTGGCGTTCCGCTGGTTATATTCCACGAACGGCGAGGTGAACGTGGGCAACGAAGCGTACTCACCCTTCGACCACTTCGCGACCACACTTTCGAGTGCGTCAACGGCACGGTCGCGAGCCGACTGAACGTGATTGCTGTGAAGCCGTGTCTGCTCGCGTAGTTCGTCGTAAGTCAGTTCGTGCAGGACTGACTTGCGAGTTTTGGCCCATTCGCCGTCCCACGCAGCATCTACGACATAGTTGGCGGCCCACTGAAACTCGTCGATGGTCTCGTGAAGCAGGTCCGCCTGCTCTTCGGTCACATCGAGTTTGACCGGAACAGTGCGGTGGACCTCCATATACATCACAAAACAACCTGTGATTAAAAGTATTAATAAGGAATAGTAGAGAGTCAACCCTGCTATGGACTGTGAGACGGCTCACGAGTGTCGGTTTTATCCCACACCCGTAGTCTCGGTTACTCCTATTGATCTACTATGAGACCAACATTCGGCCGCGAGTACATCGAGAACGAATTCCAGCGAATCGGGGACGGGTTATCTGAACCGCTCACAGTCTACCTGATCGGTGGTGGCGCGATGTCGCTGCGCGACCTCAAGGGGGCGACGAAAGATATCGACCTGGTCGTCCCGGATGGCGACGCGTACGGCCAGCTGTGGGCCGTCCTGATGGACCTCGGGTATGCAGAGGTCCAGTCGCTGGATCCAGATTACCGGGCGCTTGGCGCGACGAGCTGCGTCGAGAACGACGATGGGTGCCGCCTCGACATCTTCAACCAGCAGGTCGCGAACAAGCTCGTGCTCACCGACGGGATGCAAGAGCGCAGCGAGCCGTTCCTCGACACGGATCGACTGACGGTCCGGCTGGTCAGCAACGAGGATATCTTCCTGTTCAAGGCAATCGCAGGCCGCGATGACGACATCGAGGACATGAATATGCTCGTGCAGGCCGGCCTCGAATACGACGTCGTCCGGGATGAACTCGAAACCCAGATCGAACGCCTGGAGGATGATCAGTTCGCCACGTTCGCGAACGAGGCCCTGGTCGAACTCGAGGAGCGGTACGGAGTGACCACGCCGATCGAGGACCGCGTTCAGGAACTGACGAACAGGTACTACCGGGGGCTCGAAGTCCTCCAAGCACTCGACGAGCCGATGACCGTCGACGAACTGGCCGCCGAACTGGAGATGGATGACGAGGAGGTTCACGACCGGATTGCGTATCTCTCAACGTTCGATCGGGTCCGTCGAGAGGACGCGACAATCTGGCCGTTAGAGTAGACAATCGCAATCATTGCTCGCTGCTCAGTTATTCAGTGGAATCCCATGCTGATTGGACTATAAGGTCCTTATCACAATCTGGTTTAATAGTAAACAACAGGGGTCTTGGCCCTCTAGTGGGTAGTCAATGATATGACCAGCGGACGCCGTGTACCCGCCGAATTCGTGACTGGTGTATCCCACCCCTCATATGACTTCCACATCTAAGACCATTCTCGACGCGTCAACCATCGTCGTTGTCGGCGACACGGAGTGGACTGAAGCGTATACTGTTGCACTTCGAGAGCAGTTCGACGTGACGGCCCAGACGGCCTTAACAGTAGAAGCGGCGAGAGAAACGCTCCAGCACACTGCAGTTGATTGTGTCGTCACCGACTACAGACTCCCCGAACAGACCGGCGTCGATCTCGTTCGACATATCCGCGAGACGACGATAACGCTTCCAATTATCTTGGGGACTGCCGACGGAAGTGAAACAATCGCCAGTGAGGCTATCGAAGCCGGCGTTACGGACTACATCGCTGTTACCGATCCACTCGAGGAAACCGTCGATGACGCACTTCGGCGAACCGGACAGGCACTCCGTGACGCACAGCGAACGGACACCCAGCGCGAGCGAGCTCGCCAGTTCGACGCCACATTCCATGACACCAGATCGGCAACGTGGGTACTCGATCCCGACGGGACACTCACGCGCGTCAACCAAGCAGCCCGCGACATGATCGACGCGGACGCCGACGCAGTCGTCGGCGACCCGTTCTGGACGCTCCCCTGGTGGCCTGACGACACGCAGACCAGCGACGACGTCCGCCAACTCGTCGAGACGGCGCGACAGGGCGCGTTCGGACACGTTGTCGTCACTGAGGACGGCGTGACCGGCGAGCGTGTACTCGAGCTCTCCGTCCAGCCAGTCACGAACGAGCGCGGTGAGCCCGTTTCCATCATCGCCGATAGCGTCGACATTACCGACCGCGTCGATCTCGAGCGCGAACTCCGACAGTCGGAGGAACTGCACCGCGTCACGCTCAATAACATGACGGATACCGTCCTGATGACCGATGAGGACGGCGAGTACACGTACGTCTGCCCGAACGTCCACTTTATCTTCGGGTACACTGCCGACGAGATCCGTGACCTGGGCACGATTGACAACCTCCTCGGTGAGGACCTCTTCGACCGCGAGGAACTCGCCGCCGAAGGTGTCCTGAAGAACATCGAGACGACAGCGACGGACAAGGCCGGCCGCGAACACACCCTACTGGTGAACGTCCGCGAGGTCGACATTCAGGACGGGACGGTCCTCTATAGCTGCCGGGACATCACGAAGCGCAAGCAGCGCGAGCAGGCCCTGGCGACGCTCCAGGAGACCGCTCGGGACTTCCTATACGCCGAGACCCACCAAGAGATCGCCCAGCACATTGTCGACGACACGCCCGACGTACTCGGGCTCGATGCCAGTGCCGTCTACCTCTTCGATGCTAACGACAACACCCTTCAGCCAGCCTCACACTCGCAGGCGTTACGGGACGCACACGGGCCGCTTCCGGACGTCCACGCCGATGGACGCGACCTCGTCAGCCACAGTTTCGTCGAAAACGAGGCCCTGTTCTTCGATGATGTACACGACGCGGACGGTCTCGCTAATCCTGCCACCGATATTCGGAGTGCCGCGTACATCCCGCTCGGGAATCACGGGGTGTTTATCGCCGGGGCGACTGCTGTTGGAGCCTTCGATGACGTAACCCGGGAACTCGCTGATCTGCTTGCCGCAACCGCGGAAGCGGCACTCGATCGCGTCAGCCGGGAATCCCAGCTCCGCGAGCAGGACCGCGAGTTGCAGCGACAGAACGACCAGCTCAGTACGCTCAACCGCATCAACGAGACGATCCGTGAGATCGATCAAGCGCTCGTGGCAGCTGAGACCCGCGAGGAGATCGACCACACGGTCTGTGAACGACTCACCGCTGATGATCGGTTCCGGTTCGCGTGGATCGGCACACGCGACGACTCAGGGGAGGTAGTGACACCCCGGGCGTGGGCCGGGGCCGGTCAGGGGTACCTCGATACGCAATCCTTCCCAGTGTCCGAAGAGAACGTGGAGCCGGCTGGCCGGACTGCGGACACGGGCGAGGTCATTCACGTCTCGAACGTGGCGGCCGACCTCCGGGCGTCTCCGTGGCGGTCGGACGCCATTTCGCGTGACCTCCTCTCGGTGTTGAGCGTCCCACTGGTGTACAACGGCCTCTCGTACGGGGTCCTGACCGTGTACGCGGAGACGCCTGAGGCCTTCGACGAGACGGTCCAAACGGTGCTCACGGAGCTGGGTGAGACGATTGCTGCCGCGATCAGCGCGAGCGAGCGCAAGCAGGCGTTGCTCACTACGTCGATGACGCGGGTCGAGTACGCTATCGATGAATCTTCGTTCGTGCTCACACAGCTGGCGGCCGCTGCTGAGTGCACGCTGACCTACGAGGGTGGCGTCCAGCAGACCGCCAGCGGCAGCAACGTGTTCGTCACCGTCGATGATGCGCCCCTCGATACCGTCGTGGACGCAACAGACAGCCTCACGGTCGTTGAGGATGTCCAGCGGATTCGGGGTGGTGATTCCGGCGGTGTGTTGCGTCTTCGACTGTCTGAGCCGTTTCTCGCGACGGAACTAGCTGACCACGGCGCCGTCCTCCGGAGTGCGACAGCGACCGGCGGAGACACGACGGTCGTCGTCGACCTGCCCTCGAGCGTCGAGGTCAGGCACGCCACGAAGCTCCTCGCCGACAAGTTCAACACCGTCAATCTCGTGTCGAAGCAAACCCGCGAGCAGTCCTCCGAACACGGGTTCTACGCGTCCGTCCTCGATCGCCTGACGGACAGACAGCTCGAAGTTCTGGAGACGGCCTACTACAGCGGGTTCTTCGAATCACCGCGGAAAGCGACTGGCGAAGCCGTCGCGGACTCTCTGGATATCTCGCCGCAGGCGTTCTACCAGCACATCAGAACCGCCCAACGGAAACTGTTCGGCACACTCGTCGACGACCACACGCCGGTGGCCACTCAACACGCTGACTGACTTCGCCCCCGAACATGGTAAATGGATTGTAGGCGAGAGGGAGTGGAGACGAGCATTACTGTCGGTACCTCGTCGTGGGTTGGATAGTAAACCACGTCGTTCGATATCGGGTTCGGAGTTCAACTACCGAATATTCCCTTATATCCTCAATATGGGGAGGTAGAGTACCCCGCGCAACTCAGCTGGGACTTTCAATTAGCAATGAGAGACGTCGACCAGACCCCGACCGAGGAATCGCCATACGAGTGTTTCGAGTGCGGAAATGTCGTGTTCGCAGAGGACAATCCCGGGCTGTGCTCGGACTGTGGTGGAGAGATGCGGAACCGACGGACGCCGATCGAATAACTATGGCTTCGACATCCACGACGCACGACGACGAGCCGCCGGAGGAACCGACCGAGGAGGAGTCCGCGCTGGAGACCGCCCGCCGCCAGCTCGAGCATGCCGCTGACCACCTCAACATCGACCAGCACATCGTCGAACGCCTCAAACACCCCAAGAAGGTTCACGAGGTAACTGTCCCTATCGAGCGGGAGAACGGCGACGTTGAGGTGTATACTGGCTATCGAGCGCAACACGACAGCGTCCGTGGTCCGTTCAAGGGCGGCCTCCGATACCATCCTGATGTCACCCGTGAGGAGTGTGTCGGCCTCGGGATGTGGATGACTTGGAAATGCGCTGTGATGGACATCCCGTTCGGCGGCGCCAAAGGCGGAATTGCCGTGAACCCGAAGGAACTGACTGACGACGAGAAAGAGCAGTTGACCCGCCGGTTCGCCGATGAGCTCCGGGCGGTCATCGGCCCAACGCAGGACATCCCAGCCCCGGACATGGGGACGGATCCACAGACGATGGCGTGGCTGATGGACGCCTACTCGATGCAGGAGGGCGAGACCATCCCCGGCGTCGTCACCGGTAAACCGCCAATCGTCGGCGGCAGCAAAGGCCGTGATGGGGCACCGGGGCGGAGCGTCGCCATCATCACACGCGAGGCGATCGACTACTACGAGAAGGACATCAAGGAGACGTCGGTCGCCATCCAGGGGTACGGCAGCGTCGGGTCGAACGCCGCCCGCCTGCTCGACGACTGGGGGGCGAACGTGGTCGCCGTCAGCGACGTCAACGGCGGCATCTACGACCCGAACGGTCTGGACACGCATTCGATTCCCTCGCATCACGAACAGCCGGAAGCCGTCATGGGCCACGAGGCACCCGAGACGGTGAGCAACGATGAGCTGCTAGAACTCGATGTGGACGTGGTGATTCCGGCCGCTATCGGGAACGTACTGACGGCTGAGAATGCCGACGACGTTGTCGCGGATATCGTCGTCGAGGGTGCGAACGGTCCGACGACGACTGCGGCGAGCAAGATCTTTGCTGAACGCGGCGTTCCCGTGATTCCGGACATCCTCGCGAACGCCGGCGGGGTGACGGTGAGCTACTTCGAGTGGTTGCAGGACATCAACCGCCGCGCGTGGTCGCTGGAGCGCGTCAACGACGAGCTGGAGACAGAGATGCTAGCCGCCTGGGGGGACGTCCGCGAGGAGTTCGAAGCGCGGGATGTGACCTGGCGTGATGCAGCGTACATCGTCGCACTCTCCCGGATTGCGGAGGCTCACGAGGCGCGTGGGCTGTGGCCCTAGCTTCGGTCGCGCTGGGTTCTAGCCCGTGGCGTTGCGTGCATCGCCATTCGTGGTACTTGCACGGGTATCTTCGTCCCAAACAAAATCGAATGCTCCGGAACGGCCCCACGGGGCATCTGGAACCGACTGACGCTGTGGTAATAGATGGTAGGAGATACGATTAACACGGTTGTCAACCTCGGAACGACCGTCTTCGTCCTCTCGACGATGCTCGCTGTGGGGCTAGACTTGTCTCTCGGGCAATTCCGAGAGGCAGTCGGGAGACCTCGACTCGTGACGAAGTCGCTGCTGGTGAACTTGGTCGTTGTCCCGACACTCGCATACCTACTTGTCCGTACGATCCCGATGGCGCCCAGCTACGCCGCCGGCGTGGTGTTGCTCGCGGTGGCGCCCGGGGCACCGTTTGGGCCGAAGCTCGCCGAAATTTCGGACAGCGACCTCGCATTCGCGAGCGGGCTTATGGCTATCCTTGCAGTCGTGTCGGTTGCGACAATCCCCGTGTCTCTAGCGCTTCTCTTGCCAGGTAGTGTGACCGTGGACCCGTTCGCGATCGGCCGACTGGTCTTCGGCGTTCAACTCGTCCCCCTGCTCGCTGGGCTCGCTGTCACGGCCCTCAAGACGCCCGTAGCGGATGCGCTGTACCCGTCGGTGCAGCGGCTCTCGGATTACTCGTTCGCCTTCCTAATCGTCGTCCTGCTGGTCGCTTATCTCGACGACATGATGGCTCTCGTCGGGACGGGCGCACTGGCTGCTTCGAGTGTCGCTGTTGTCGGTTCACTGCTGGTGGGATATGCTCTCGGTGGCCCAAGGCGGTCAACACGTGAAGTGTTGGCAACGACGACCGCCGCCCGGAATGCTGCTATCGCGCTGTTCGTCGCTACTGCTGGGTTCTCTGATCCGGATGTCCTCACCGTTGTTCTGGCTTTCTCGTTCCTCGGTGTTGTCTCATCAGCGCTGATTGCAGCGAAGTGGCGGCGCCGTCCTCGGTGAATAGCGGTTCGGTATTGGAGCTGGACCAACTCAAGCGTGTCCGGGTGATGGAGTGTTGTTACTGGTGATCAGTCGCGTTGCGCCCCGAGATTCTGTGCCGTGGGGAGCTTCCAGTCGTACGTCACGGCGACCAATCGGGTTCCGACAGTCACGACTGCACCCATTATGGCTGCTGTTCCTCCAGCAGCTCCAACTGTCCCGGCAAGCCAGTATGTGGTGGCCCCGAGGACGGAACAACTCGCGTAGAAATCCTCAAAGAGAATGAACGGCGACCGGTCGAGAAGGATATCTGCGAAGGCGCCCCCACCGACGGCGTTGATCGTCCCAAGCGCGACGATTCCAAACGCTGAAACGCCTGCCTCAGTGGCGACGATCGCACCGGTTGTCGTGAACGCGGCGAGCCCGATGGCGTCCGCGACGAGGGTGACTGGATGCGTGTCGGGCGACGATCGGATAACGTTTAGAGAGATTGCCAGAGCGACGCCGAACAGCGCCAAACTGATCTCGATTGGAGATTGGAGGACCAATGGTATCCGGGAGACGAGAAGGTCACGAGTGGTCCCGCCAGCGAACGCCATCGCTAATCCAACGATGCCGATTCCAAACACGTCGAACTCTTCGCGGATCGCCTTCGATGCCCCGACGAAGGCGAAGGCGACCAATCCAATCGTGTTCATGACGGCGAAGGGGTCACCAAAGAGGATGGTTATGACGTCCTGACTCACTGTGTTCAGCTATGGGGACGAGTATCTTGAGTCCCACGTATCGTCCTTTCACTCTATTCTCCTTCATGAAGAGCTGCCCGTACAGTTGAGGTCCATTCGCGATCCCGACTCCGGCCATGTAGACCTTTTCTGGAAACTCGACGAGTACTGTCTACTGGTCTGCTGGAAGGCGGCCGTCTGGTCGAGGAACGCGGCCCCGTTTGATCTCGTGATCGACGCGACGCAGGTGTTTGCAGCCGCCTTCGGGTGAACGCTGCTGCCAGTCGGGACAGGTACACGATTCGTCGACGACGTCGACTTCATACCTGTTGCCGGACGCGGACTGCACCTCGTAGCGGCCACCTTTCGAGAGGAGTGAGACGTCCATCGCTTCGGCGACGGCACGCTTCGTGCGGGGCTCGAGATCGTCCTTTGACTGTGCGTTCTCGTCGACGACCAGTCGGTCGCGAACGTCGCCCGTTCGGCCCCCGTCGGGAGCGACGGCTTCCGCAGGGCCACTGAGCCGCTCGTGGAGCACTTCCTCCACCGGATGGCCTTCCGGCCACAGGTAGTGGACCTCGCGGCGCTCGCGATGGTCGTAGGAGCCGCACGCGGCTGCGCTCCCGGTCCAGACGCGCCAGGCACCGAGCGCGGCCATCACGTTGACGATGTCGCGGGGGACCGTCTGGTGGTCGTCCGGGAAGAACACTCGGAAGCGGGTACACGCTTCTTGCGGCGGGAGGGTCTCCCACCAGTCTTCGCTGGAGCCCCAGCTATTGTACATCGCCTCGTCGCTCCCGTAGCCGACGGTTACGCCGTCGATCGGCGTCCAGTCCGCCGGGAGGTGATCCGCCTCTCCTTCAAGCACCCGGAGAACGGCGTATCGAAGGTACTCGTGGGCTTGGTTGTCTGTCGTACGAGCGACCTGGTCGTGCTGCTCGGCAACGTGCTCAGCTTCCTCGAGGACCGTCGTGAGATAGGGTTCAGTCATCATTCGACGGAGGTCAGAACGCGCCTCCGGCTCTCGGCGGGCGCAGAAAAACTTAACCAACAGAGCGGGAGGAATCCATCACTCTGTTGGTTAATCAGGTAGGGACGAGGATTCGCTCTCAAGAACGTCGATGAGCTCTTCTGCTGTGGAACTGATCCGTCCGAGCCGCTCGCGAACGACCTCGGGATCGTCCGACTCCCACGCAGCGAGGTAGAACGCCGACCCACTAGTGTCGAGCCCGCAGTACCGCCCGACGACGTACGCGACGGCTTCGGCCTCGACTTCGCGTTTCGCCCGCTCGGTGTCGTCGTCGACGTCGAAGTGGAGCAGAGCGTGGGCGTACTCGTGAATCAGCGTCCGCGCGAGGTCGGCCTCGTTCTCCCGATCACGCACCTCGACGAGCGGCTGAACGTCGACGAGGCTCAGCTGCTCGCAGATGCCCTTCGCCTCGCCGTGGGTCCACTCCTCGGCTGGAACGATCCGCACCGTCACGCCGAGGTCGTCAGCGGCGTCAGTCAGCTGTTCGACGAGGTCACCGGCGTCCCCGGACGCTTCCGTGTCCAGGTCGGGAAGCGGCTCGCCCTCTGTCTGGGAGACGTCGAACACCGGCGCAGGCTTGAACCCGACGAGGCCCTTCGACCACTCCTCAGGTGGCGTCTCGTCGTACTCACAGTCGGTGTCCTCGTGGTAGCTCGGGGAGTTTTCGCATTCCGGGCACTGCTTGGTGATGATCGGCGCCCAGATCCAGATGGCCGACTCGCCCTCCGTGACGTGGCGGTCGAACTCCTCCTGCCACGTACGGTAGCCCGCAACCCGGCTCGCCTCGGGACACTGCCGCTTGATGAGGAGCGTGTTCCGATACGAGTAGTCGTGGAAGCGACTCTGGACGTCGAGCCACTCCTGGAACTCTTCGCTGGCCTGCGCGTCGTCGACGCCGACGACGAGGTCGTCGATCCACTGTTCGATAGTGCTGTTCATCTCGTCGGATCGCGTGTCGGTCTGGTCGAAGGAGACCGACGAGTCACTGGTCGTAGCCATTGTGTGCACCGAATCACGTTCACGGCGACTGCGTCTGTTCAGACCGCGCCGCACCCCTCAGGGGCGTTCAAAAACCGCTCTGTCGGTCAGCGGAGCTCGTGGCGTTCGTCCGCAAAGCCAACCGAGATGAGGTACTCGAGGAACTCGTCGAACCGCTCGACGTCGCTAGGCGTGTCGGTCGCAAGATGACGCGCCCACTCGATGGCCCACTGGAAGGCGGGATCCGTGCCGCCCTTGCCGTGAATGTACCACCACCGGGCCGCTTTGAGAACCACTATAGGATTCGTCGGCGGCTGCTCACCGGCGAGCCCACGGGTGATGGATTCGATTTCGTCGGGGACGTCGGCGGAATCTACCTCTGCTGATTGCGTGTTGTCGATATCGACCGGGATCTCGTCGATCGAGACGTTGTCGGGACGCTGTTGTTGACTCACTGGAAGTCACCTCTGAGAGCTTTCGAAGGAGCCCTCGCCCTCTCTGGGGGCACGAAAAACAGGTCGCGAAGTCACGTCGGCGGGAGGTAGACGCTCTGTTCGCCGGCGATCTCCTCCAGGTTGTTTCGATGACGGTGGCTGAAGTAGCACTCGTAGCTGCAGTATCCACAGATCGCGCCGGTATCGTATTCGGCCACGTACGGGCCGCGGCGAGTTCGCCAGACGTTCGTCCCGCACTCGGTACAGGCGGCGTCCTCGAGATCGGCAGGACTCGGACCCTCGTACTCGACGTTGAGCCCCTCGTCTTGTGGAGTCGTTTCGGGCCAGATTCCGTGGGTCCTCCAAAACTCACGGACGCGAGCGAGGCTGTGGCGCACCGTCTTTCGGACGGTGACGTGGTCGGCGTCGCGACCGCTGTCGTCCCAGCCGTCGGCCGTCCAGAACTTGACGTGGTCGGCGTCGCGACCGCTGTCGTCCCAGCCGTCGGCCGTCCAGAACTCACCGAACTGCGCGCCGCGATGCAGCCCGTTCCAGTCGACGCCGACGATGTCGGCTGGTGGCTCGTCCGTGAGTGTCGGTCGGGTCAACTGTCGAATGGCATCGAGCTGCTTGGGCGGACTCCCGCCAAGAATGTGGACGCGCCGCCCTCTCCAATCGGCTGGGTCGGAGAACTCGTGGGCCAGGCGGTCGGCGTATCCTCGTGAATACCCGAGGACGAGGGTCTCGGGAATCGCGTCGATCACCGCCCGCGACTTCGGAACGACGATGAGCTCGGCCTCTGGATAGCTCGCTTGGATCTCACGAGCAGCAGCGACGTGGGCGTCGACGTCGTCGATTTCGTCGACGTCCCCGATGACCCCGACCTGTGGTTCGTACTCGAAGAAACGGTCGACGAACCGCTCCAGATCGGGATTCCGGAAATCGTTGTCGAGCATCCCAACGGGAATCTCGAGGTCCAGGTACTGATCCGTCTGATACCCACAGTCTTCCCGAAACCCGGGGAGAAATCCGAGGGCGAGAGCATCGCCGGCAAAGGGAGCTCGGTGGAGGAACGCCACGAAGTCTGTTTGTCTGGCGGCGGCGATTTCGTGGGCGGTGCTGGCGCTAGAGCTCAGCTTGAGAGACATGATTAGACTCGCGAGGCCGCTGCTGGCTGCCCCGCACCCATTCAGGGACCCGAAAAACCGAGGCACAGTCTGTTAACCAACAGTAGGGGAACCCACGCGGAGTGTGTTGGTTAAGAACAGAACTTCCTCTTCGTTCTCACGCAGCTCTTCAGCCTTCCACTTGAGCCGGCGCAGAATCTGCGTTCGGTTCTGGTGGGCGTTCTCGTAGGCAACGCACTCCTGGAGGATCTCCATATCGGGAATCGTCGCGATACCGGCCTTGATTAATCGGTAATTCGGTGCTTCGAGACGTTTCTCAGGTGGGAATTCGTCGTCACTCCCGTCGCTGATTGTGGACTGTTCCATCTCTGTAGCCCTCCACCCCTTGAGGGCGAGAAAGACAGAACAGACGACTACGTCACCGACACGGCGTCAGGCCATCGCCTCTTCGAAGCGCTCGCGAAGCACATGATACTACTGAACAAACTGATTGGTTTTATTTGAGCCCGGTGTTATCGAGTGATTTCAGTCGTATAGTTGCGAACATTCGGTAACTCCCATCCATATCTGACTGCAATAAGTCGTGATCCCACTGTCATGGTCGCACATCCACCAGCTGCGAGCGCACCGGTTCCAAAATGATTCGACAGTAGCCAGTAGAGACCTCCACCAAGCACGGCACAGCTCGCATAAAAGTCCTGAAGTAGAATAAACGGGGGACGATCAAGAAGAATATCAGCGAATGCACTTCCGCCAACGGCATTAATTGTCGCGACAGCAACTACGCCGAAGGGAGACACTCCGGCATGGGTCGCGACGATTGCTCCGGTGGTTGCGAACGCGCCAAGACCGATTGCATCGGCAACCAGTGAAACCGGATGCCAATGCGGCTCATCGAGGAGCACCGAGAGTGCTACGGCTAAAATCACTCCAAGCACTCCAAACCCGATATTTGATAGTGTCTGGAGCGAAAGTGGCATTCGCAAGACGAGGTGATCCCGTGTTGTGCCGCCGCCAAATGCAGTAACGAGCCCAACCACACTGACGCCAAACGGATCAAATCCCTCTCGAATGGCTTTACTGGCACCAACGAGTACAAATGCGACCAATCCGACTGCATTTGCAACCCAGAATAATGCGTTTTCCAACATCAATCACTACGAACTTCGTGGTCCGTATGTGCCGATGAATCTGTTTCTCGGAGGCTGACAATCGCTTGACGCATTGTGGAACGACTGACAAGTGTGAACCCTGCAGCCACGGCCACAAACCCGACAACTGTTGTCATACTAATTGTTTGGCCAAGGAGTAGAACTGATACGACCGTTGCAGCTACTGGTTCCAGATACGCGACAAGTGTCGTTTCAGTCGCGCCAACCTCTCTTACCAACCGGAAGTACAATAGATACCCTCCGGCTCCAGCGACGAGAGTGATGTATACAAACGAGACAACTGCTACTGGGGAAAGCGACTGTACATCCGGCACCGATTCACCACGAAGAAAGCTACCACAAAACAGAAGTGTTGCCCCAACTAGCATTGCCCACCCTTGGAGTGCTTCCATAGGGAGCCCTTCGTCGAATAACTGGATTGTCACAGATCCAACTGCAAACAGTATCGTTCCGAGAAAGACCAAGCCGACACCGAGTGCCGTCGACGACAGTGATGTAGTACCCACTGATGGTTGTGAGAGAACTACAACGCCACTTATGCCGAGACAGAACCCAATCACGTCGGGAAGTCCACGGGATTCCCCGAGGATGGGGACTGCAACAAGAGCTGCAACGACTGGCGACATCGTGGTGACGACGGATGCGACGGCGCCTGTAATGTGCTGTGTGCCCAAGTAGAGACCCGCTTGATAGCCACCAAACATGAACCCGCCAACGATGCTGATACTCAGGAGTTCGCGTGTCGTTTCTGGTCGCAACCGGTCCGTAGTCAATCGTGCATACCCGAGGACGATACAGCCAGAGACAGCATATCGAATCCCAGCAGCACCTAGTGGGGGAAGCTGTGAAACGACGATGTCAATTGCGGGGAACCCGGCTCCCCAGAGAAGACCCAACCCGATGATAGCTAAGCCTGCCGGAATGTGAAATCGGAATGTGTTTAGGACCCCCATATTCTGTTGGTCGACGGTATGTGGTAGATTGGGAATAAGTGAAGGAATGCGGTATTACTCCGAGCGTATTACGGTAAGTTCGTCATCTATTCGAAACTGGGGCTGCATTTAGTGAATAAGCTGAAGTAGCTACGAACTATGGCATTAGTCACAGCGTATGGACGAGAAAGATATCCAGATTTTGAAATCGTTAGAAGAACTCGAGACGACGAGTACCGAAGCGGTGAGTGACGCAACGGGGATTCCGTTATCGACCATTCATTACCGCCTCAACAATCTCCGTGATGCTGGGGTCATCACAAACGAACGATTAGACCTCGATCTCGACGAATTCGGACTTGGAGTAACAATCCTTGCACAGATATTTACGAAGGATGATCAATCCCATACCGAGAGTGGGCAAGCTATTGCGGGTGTTGAAGGGGTAACAAAAGTCTTCTTCACGATGGGGAGTACTGACTTTATCGCGTTAGCACGGTTGCCAAACAGTGACAGCGTGGAGCGATTGATTTCCGATTTTGAAGCGCTTGAGGAGGTTGCTCGTACTGACTCAACGTTTGTCATCGAACGGGAACTCGATAGTCACTACCCACTCCAACAGTACAGCGAAGAGACTCTCGTTGAAGAAGTCGGGTAGTAGTTAACTGACGCGGTCGTATCACCCGGATAGGGGAGTTGCGCGTTGTCACAAGACATTCAATTGTCGCTCGAATCTATCGACGATCTCTGCCTCTATCACACCTACTACACCAAACCGGAATTCGAAGTTTGTCGTAGTCGCGGTTCCGGTCGCCGACGAGACTCGCCATCTCATGTCTACGGAAGAATTCGCCGCGATGTGCGACGACGCGATTCTGATCAACGTCGCGCGTGGCCCTATGGTCGACCAGGCGGCGCTCGTCGACGCCCTCGAAGCTGGAGTGTTCGGTGGCACTGCCCTCGATATCTTCGAAGCGGAACCGCTGCCCGAGGAGGCTACACTCTGGGAACTCAAGGAGATTCTCATTACTCCACATTGCGCAGGGTCCACTGAGGACTACTATCGGAACGTCGCGGACCTCGCCCGGGAGAACCTCGCCCACATCGCCGCCGGCGAGGAACTCGTCAATCGGATCGTGTAGCCGAGTGGCTTGGGATTACGCAGATCGCACAGGTCGAACCGTGGCACACGATAGACTTTTACTATAGTTGATCAGTGATATTCTCTTTGAGCAGCGTCCGGTGACAACGTTTCTGGTCGGTGTTCTCGAAACAGACGAGGACGAGGTGTTCGTCGTTACGAAGCCGGTCCGTGAGCTCAGCAACTGCCTCCTGAGCATCCGCTGCTTCGGTGAGATGTGTTCGGTACCGGTCCTCGAATCCGACCTCGTCCCAGGCAGCATTATGGGCGCCTTCGTCACACATCCCCTGCATTTTGAAATCCTCGTGGCGCTGTTTGAACTCGTCCAGGAGGTCTGGCGGTGGACCGAGTGCCGGGTAGTTCTCGTCGATCGTCGTTCTGAACCAGCCAGTAGGCCGTCGTACCACACCCACGAGCGTAGCCTCCGGGGAGATGTCTACGAGATCATGCTGTAGCGCTGCGACGTACGTGTCCTCGAGGAGGTCAGAGGTGGTCACGATCTCTGTCTTTGCCGTTCGGCGCCCAGCGTAGTCAACCTCCCGGTGGATGTCTATGGCCCCTGCCCGCTGGGGGGTTTTGTGATCGTTCGCAGAGCGAGAATATGGCTGGGCTATGCTGTCGAGACTGTCCAGCGGGTAGGACGACCGACATCGATTCGGTTAGCGGATTGACGCATTACTGCCGGAGTACGGTCCAAATAGAAACTGCACGTCCAACAGGTATCGAATCAACGGCTGTTTGTCGATATCGAAAGCTATAGTCCGATTTGTGAGCAAGAGCTAGGGGAATGTCGTGGATCTTGCTCTTTGTAGCTGGCCTGTTCGAGATCGCTTGGGCAATTGGCTTAGAGTATTCTGACGGCCTCTCAGAACCAATCCCGACAGCGGGTACAGTCATCGCGCTCATCATCAGCATGGTGTTACTCGCGAAAGCGATACAAAACCTGCCGATCGGAACCGCGTATGCTGTCTGGACGGGGATCGGCGCAGTTGGCACTGCCACGCTCGGCATCGTCTTATTCGACGAACCGGCGACGAGTGCCCGTCTCCTCTTCATCTCCGTGATCGTCTTCGGGATCGTTGGCCTCCACTTCGTCTCTGGAGGCCATTAACGACGACTCACCGAACGGAGTCCGGCGGTTACCAGCCGTACTCCTGGTGGATCTGGCGACCTTCTTCGTTCAACAGTGGTCCGACCACATCGCTGACGCCATCCAGAATTTCCGCGCACCGAACTGTTGGCTCGCTCCCGGTGAACGCCGCGATTTCATCACTCCCGACACTGTAGACGACGCGGCCGAACCCAGCTGTCGCCATCCCACCAGCACACATCGGACACGGCTCGGTGCTCGTATACATGACCATTGCAGCGCGCTCATCAGCGTCGTACTCTCGGCACGCACGGTACGCGAGATGGAGTTCGGGATGGCGTCGGATATCATCCTCCGTAATCTCGCGGTTCGAATCGTTCATGATGACAGTATCGTCGCGGACGAGCACGGAGCCAAACGGTTTGTCGCCACGAACGGTAGCCTCGCGCGCTAGCTCGAAGGTCTCGCGCATATGTGCGTCGTGATCAAAATCGTCGAAATTGGGAGCTGCCATAGCTGTATGGTAGTCTCTCTGGGTGAAGTACTTGGTTGGAACGGCGACTCAGGCTTCGTTTGGCCTGTGACGGTCCCTGTCGGTTGGTCTATCCTTCGGGAGGTGATGACGGTGATTTTTCACCCCGCTGCCAGCCTCCCCTCTGACCTCCAGTATTCCAGATGTAGAGTGGTTAAGAGTCTGCAACGCGGACTTACCTACCGAGGAATGATTCTAAGTGACGGATAGAATGAAGGCTGTTCGCATGCACGAGTTCGGCTCACCGGATGTCCTCAGATACGAGGATGCGCCCCGCCCGGATCCGGTTGATGATGACGTTCTCGTTCGGGTTCACGCAGCGGGTGTCAACCCAGTCGACTGGCGGATTCGTCAGGGAATGCAGATGGTGTCGATGCTGCCCGAGAATCCGTTCCCCATTATTCTCGGGATGGATGTTTCAGGCGTCGTTGAGGAGGTTGGCGCGTCAGTTACCGAATTTGAGTCGGGCGATGCAGTGTTCGGTGTCAATGGGTTCCCGGAGTTAGGCTCCTATGCGGAGTATTCGACTACACCTGCCGAACAACTTGCCCCGAAGCCAAAATCTCTCGATCACGAGGGGGCAGCTGGCGTGCCGGTCGTCACGCAGACCGCCTGCCAAGCGTTGTTCGAGTATGCTGATTGCACGGCCGACCAGCGAGTTCTCATCCACGGCGCAGCCGGTGGTGTCGGACACATGGCCGTTCAGCTGGCGAAATGGAAGGGGGCCGACGTAATCGCCACGGCATCGGGATACAGCGAAGACTATCTCCGGGAGTTAGGCGTCGACGAGTTCGTGAACTACCGCGAGGAGCGCTTCGAGTCAGTGATTGACGAGGTCGATATCGTGGTAGATACAGTCGGGGGTGAAGTCCCAGCACGCTCAGTCGACGTGCTCAAGGAAAATGGGGTGCTCGTTTCAGTCGTTGGACAACCATCGGGAGCGCTCACCAACAACCACGACATCGATGTACAGGTGGTAAGTGGGCGGTCGAATTCCCCGTCACTGCTAACCACCATTAGCGAACTGATTGACGCCGGGGAAGTACGCCCCACGATCAGTGCCGAATTCCCACTCGAAAATGCAGCTCAGGCACACGAAGTAGGTGAGACAGAACACGTACGAGGGAAACTGGTTCTCAGCGTAGCGTGATTCGACGTGTCATACATTGAATTGGGATCTACAGCCAATATCGAGAGGATCTACCATTTCAATTTTGTGACAATAATATTAGAACTAATCCTCCAACACCGATCAACGTGACCATCGCCCTGTAGCGGATGACTTACGGGATGCACTTACCGAGAGAGTAATAGAACGGATGGAATGGATACGGAAACTCCGGAACTCACCAGCAGCAGCCGTGATTTTCGCGAGTACGCTCGTCGCTGTCATGGGTGTCTCACTCATCAGCCCAGTACTCCCAGCGGTACAGGAGGCGTGGAACATTTCGGAGGCACAGGCCAGCCTCTTGCTGTCGGCGTTCACGCTCCCCGGAATCTTTCTCACTCTCCCGATTGGACTGCTAACCGACCGCATCGGTCGGAAACCGATTTTGATCCCGGCGCTCGTCATCTTCGGACTCAGTGGCGGCGGCATCATCTTCATTTCCGATTTCACCCTGATCTTGGTCCTGCGAGCCATCCAAGGGGCGGCGAGTAGTGCGATTGCGATGCTCACGGTCACACTCCTCGGCGACCTCTATTCCGGTGAACAACGACGAGTGCTGATTGGGACCAACGCGGCGATTCTCGCGGTGGGTGCTGCTGGCTATCCGTTACTCGGCGGTGCGCTCGCGACAGTCGCTTGGTCGGCTCCCTTCGCGTGTTTCTTCCTCGCGTTACTCGTCGCTGTTCCCGGTATAACTCTGCTTGAGGAGCCACAACGTGAGGAGAACGGTGGGAATTCGAGCATCCGTGCATTCCTCACCGGGCCCACATCGATGACCCCCTTCGTCGTGCTCTATCTCGCAATCTTCGGTATCTTCGTCATCCTCTATGGCGCGCAACTCACTGCCGTTCCGTTCCTGCTCGCCAACGAATATCAGCTCTCTTCAGCGGGTATCGGCCTTCTCGTGGGATTACCCGCGGTTACGATGGGAGCGACAGCCATGCAGGGTGATCGCGTGCTTCGGTCGCTTACCAGTTTTCAATCGATCGCACTGGGATTCATGAGTTACGGGGCCGGACTCGTCATCGTCGCCGCCGCGGACTCCATCCACGTGGTTGCTGTCGCACTCTTACTGTTCGGTCTTGGCCAGGGACTCGCTGAACCGATTACGGATACTGCACTCAACGAACGAGCACCAGAGGAATTTCGCGGAAGCATCATGAGTGTGCGAACTAGTGTACTCCGACTTGGCACGACAGTCGGCCCGCCGCTTAGTGTCGGGGCTGCAGCACTGTTCGGCTATCGTCAAACCCTGTTAGTGTCTGGTGCCGCTGCCTTCTTGATCGGCGTAACGTGGTTTACGGTGAGACGTCAGTGAACACTCAAAGTCAGCTAACAGATTGGAGATGGAATGTGTTCATTGGTGGGTATCCAGAATTCGACGTACGGTGACCTCGGCAAGCTGTGTGAAACCCACTGTATCCGGCATAACATCGACAGCGATCCCATGCTTGTCGACAGCACGTTTTGTTGGTGCTCCTATCGCTCCAACAATCGTCTCCTCTAGCTCGCGTTGGAGTGCAGCGACAGCGTCACGTTCAGTCGCAATTTGAACGAAGTGCTCTACCGTCTTTGGCGAGGTGAACAGTATACCGTCCAGCTTACCGTCTACCGCAAGTGAGACCGACTGTCCCGCAGTCTCCGGTCGTTCCAAGCGATATAAGGCTGTTTCGCTGACAATTGCACCAGCTGCTTCCAGTCCTTCAACAAGTACTTCGCTGCCGTGTGCACTCCGAGCAAGTTCAACGGTTTGGTCCTCGACATCAGTAGATAACTCGTCGACGAGTCCTGTGGAAGTGAACGTCGATGGAACGATATCGACTGAATAGCCCCGATTGCATAATGCGGTTGCAGTCTGATCCCCGACAGCACAAACAGTGGCTCCTCGTTGTTTCCATCCCGCTGTCGCAGCTAGATCGACACCGGTCTCGCTTGTGAAGATACAGTAATCCGCATGTTGGGGAACCTGACCGGTCGGTGTGATTGCCAGCATCGGATCTGGAATCGGGGATACATCGAGTGACTGGAGATACTCGACCGCCTCAACGATACGGCTGTCGTCGGGTCGGAGAACAGCCACCGTCGGCTGGGACATATTGAACAGTTAGCCGATGCTGGACTTGTGTGTATCGAGAATCGGCGACCAGTCTCGAACGATTCAAACCGGCATCCTGCTAATTGCCGGTATGGACGAGGAGTCTCACGACCACGTTGTTCCGGGAAGTGATGAAGAGTTGACCACGCCAGACGTGCAGGGCTACGACTTCCGTGGCGAATTCGATTTTCAGGAGATGCTGGAAGCGTATGCAACGACGGGATTTCAGGCGACGCAACTCGCAGAGGCCATCGACATCGCCGAGCAAATGCAAGACGCCGATGCCACGATCTATCTCACATGCACGTCGAATATCATTTCGTCGGGATTGCGTGAAGTCGTCGCCTACCTCGTTCGTGAAGGGTATGTCGACGTGCTTATCACGACCGCGGGATCGCTGGCGGAAGATGTTATCAAAACGGCGAAGCCGTTCAAAATGGGAGAGTGGGATGCGGACGAGGCCGCGCTCCGGGAACAGGGAATCAACCGTCTTGGGAATCTCTTTGTTCCTTCCGACCGATACGTCTGGTTGGAGGAGTACCTGTACGACTTCTTCGAGGAGTTCTTCGCCGACGAAAAGGTCCGGACGCCGACGGCGTTTGCCCGCGAGTTAGGGGAGACACTCGACGATCCCGATTCGGTCCTGAAGCAAGCCGCGGACAACGACGTTCCCGTGTACTGTCCGGCGCTGACGGACGCCGAAGTTGGGAACTTTCTCTACTATTACAGACAGGGATACGACTCGGAGGTCGGCATCGAAATCCTCGACGATTATGACTCGCTGATCGAGGACGGGATGCTTGCTGACACGACAGGTCTGATCGCAGTTGGAGGGGGCGTCCCGAAACACCACGCGATTATGACAAATCTGTTCCGTGGCGGGGCGGATTACGTCGTCTACATCTCGACTGGTATGGAAGGGGATGGGTCACTCTCTGGAGCGCCCCCGAACGAGGCAGTATCGTGGGGAAAGATCAAAGACGATGAGCGGACGAATTACACGCAGGTTGAAGCAGAAGCAACGCTCGTCTTCCCACTGCTTGTAGCGGGTGCTTTCAGCGAGTGAGTGCGATCTGCTGATTAAACTGGCGCTGTAGCAGACCGTAGCTAGAAAGCGTAGTAGGGTGGTTACAGTTGATGCTTGGCGGTCGACCGTTCAGTCCGAGTGTGCGGGAGATCCAAGTTGATCGTTGCCTTCGCTAGAGTCGGTTGCAGCCACCTGATCTCCGTTCGCCGAGAGCAGGCGGCGCTTCGAGTTGAAGACGACGATGAGACTACTGACCGCCATCATAACGGCGGCGATCAACGGCGTGATCACGCCAGTCATTGCCAGTGGAAGCGCGATCGCGTTGTAGCCAGCCGCCCAGAGCAGGTTCTGTTTGATTCGGCCTCGTGTTTCACTCGCCAGCTTGAAGACTTCGGGAACGGCGTCGAGACGGTCGTCCAGTACTACCGCGTCGGCCGCCTCGATCGCCAGATCGGTGCCGCTCGAGACCGCGATCCCGAGGTCTGCGCTCGCGAGGGCGGGCGCGTCGTTCGTTCCATCGCCGATCATTGTCGTCGTCCCGCGCTCCCGGAGACCCTGGACGATCGCTTCCTTGGACTCGGGGCGCACGCCTGCAAATACGTGATCGATCGCTGGATGGTTTGCAAATGTTTCGGTCATCCGTTCGTCGTCGCCGGTCAGCACGACGATTTCCCGGTCCGCATCCGTGAGATCGGTAACCACGCGTTCCCAGTTCTCACGCGGCGTATCTCGGACCGAGACGATCCCCTGGACGACACCCTCCCAGGCAATCGCTGTCGGATGATTGCCCGATTCGTAGGCGTCCGTGACGGCTGTCTCGATCTCTGCAGGTATCGTCCACTCGTCGGCGTCAAAGGAGTCTGGATGGCCGATAATCACGCGGGTATCGTCGACGAGGGCTGACACGGTACGGTCGGCGCTCTCGAAACGCGACACAGAGCGTGTGGTCGGCGGGGCGGCATCGTCGATCGCAGCGGCGATGGGGTGGCTTGACCGGCGTTCGACGGCGGCCGCCATCGCAAGCACTTCGTCAGGATCGTCGCCAGCGACGTCCACAAGCTCCATCTCCCCCGTGGTGAGCGTCCCAGTCTTGTCGAACACGACGACCGCGGAGTCGTCGATCCGCTCGAGCACTGTCTCGTTGAGGACGAGTATGCGATTATCGGTGGCATCGCGGGTGGCCGCCGCGAGAGCAAGCGGGGTCGCGATCCCGAGCGAGCACGGACACGAGACCACTAACACAGAGACACCGACCATTATAGCTGTATTCGGGTCGTTGCCGAGGACGAACCAGCCAGTGGCAGTTAGCACGGCAAGCCCGAGTACGAACGGAACGAACAGTACCGCAAAGCGGTTGACAATATGCTGGACACCCGTCGCAGAACTCTTGACGTTCCAGAGGAGTTCGACGAGGCGATCCATCGTGCTGGTGTTTTCTGGACCAACTTCGACGACAACCGCATTGTCTGTGGGGATCGACCCGCCGAGTACAGTGTCCCCGACGGATTTCCGTTGCGGGAGAGATTCACCTGTGATGAGTGCCTCGTCGATCGCGGCAGTCCCGTCGACGATCTGGCCGTCGACTGGCACCCGTTCGCCAGGTTTGACTAACAGGTGATCGCCAGGCTCACACGCTTCAATGTCGATGGTTTCGGTGGCCTCGCTGTCGTCGTCGAGCCGGCGGGCGTCATCGACGCGTGAATCAGTGAGGTCAGCGCGATTGCCGAGTGCAGCGCGTTTGACCCGTGACTCAATATGGTTGCCGATAGTGACGATCGCGAGCACCATCACTGCGACGTCGAAGTACGGGTCGCGCCCGCCCGTGAGGTAGGTGGCCAGCGAGTAGAGGTACGCTGCGAGCACCGCGATGGCGATCAACACGTCCATGTTCGGGCGACCGACTTTCAGGCTCACATAGGCCCCGCGGAAGACCGGGTATCCGAGCCCGATAACGATGAGTGTGCTCCAGACCGCGAGCGGCCCGAACACCATCGCCTCAACGGTACTCCCGTAGAGAAAGCTCTCGGGATAGATGCCGAGGTATACCGGATAGATGAACAGGACGTAGAGAATCAACACGGGCATCATCAGTACCGCCGCGAGCACTGCACGGTATTTGCCGAACTCGACGCGCGAACGCAGCGAGTCGTTTTCCTCGTCGGGACCGTGGGCCTGATAGCCCAGTCGACTGAGTGCAGCGGAGATCGCGTTACGGTCGATCTGGGCAGGATCGTACACCACCTGCGCCATTTCAGTGGCGTAGCTCGCACGCGCCTCGTGAACACCGTCCTCTTCCTCGGCAAGGAGTTCGATGAATCCTTCGCAGGTCTGACAGTGCATACCGTCGATCGAGAGGTAGGCCGTTTCGGCGCCCTCGGGGACATCGGGTTGGGAATCCTCGGCCGCGACACGGTCACGGACGGCCGTAATGGAGAGGTCGACGTCCTCACCGTTGTCAACCAGGCGTGCGACCTCTAGACAGCCCCGACAGCAGAACTCGCCGTCGATGGCCTCGTCGATGATTGGGTCTTCGACAGGGAGGTCACAGAGTGTACAGGTGGACATGTTACGCAACCGCCTCCGAGCCGGAGATTGGTTGATAGTACGGGATATCGGGCAACGGGAGCACGACGCCAAACCGCATGAGCCCCATCGCTAACAGGACGTATCCGAGCCCAATGAACAACACACCGAGTCCATAGTGGACCACCTGTCGCTGGCGGGCGCTTACTGACTGGATCACCGTTCCGTAGAGGAACACGCTAGGAATCGTCCCGAGCCCAAGCGCGGCGAGCGAGAGGAGACCATATACAGGCGAGCCCTGTGCGAACGCATACAGGAATGCGGGATAGAGAAGCATACACGGCAACAATCCATGAAGCGCGCCAAGCCCGACGATGCCGATGCCGTTGACCCAGCGGTCGATCCGTGTCGAGATCACTGTGTAGGTTCGCGCGAATACTGATCCGATACCAGTATCGGCAATCACACCTTCGACGGCTCCTTGTTGGTAGCCGGCCAATCGGGTGATCCCCATCCCGAGGATTGCCACGCCGATGCAGATGCCGACGACACCCTGGACTGGCCCGAGAATCCCGGCGAGCCCGATCGTCCCGTAGAGTAGCGCGCCAGCAGCCCCGAAGACAGCCCCGATGAGGGCGTAGCTCATCGTCCGGCCGAGGTTGAACAGCGCGTGCTGCCGCACTTCATAGAGAGTGAGTGCGCCAGACCAGCGGTCGTCGGTTTCCATACGCTCGGCGTAGGTTGCAACGAGCGGGCCGCACATTCCAATACAGTGTGCACCGCCGAGGAGACCAATCAGAAAAAACACCACCAGTCCGTAGCCACTCGCGATGCCGATCTCACTCAGTTGTACTAGGACTGCCGAGATCATACTCACGGCTGGCAAAGCCAGCATAGATTAGAGTATACCACCCGTCCTGTGTAGTTGGTTTCGGTTCGGGCCGTGACTTCGAAAGTCGCTGATGAGAATAAATAGGAACACACAGCCCGAATGTTCATTAGATATGCCCGAATTCATGCAGCGATCGGCACGGGAACTTGCGTCTGAAGCCCGTACTGGGTGTGTGTCTGCGCTAACCCTCCTCGAGTCAACCCTAGAGCGTATCGGAGCAATCGATGATTTGAACGCATTCATCACGATCACTGAGAAATCGGCACGGGAGCGTGCTCACGCGGCCGACGCTGCAGCGGCCCGTGGAGAAGACCTCGGCCCACTCCACGGTGTGCCAGTCGCAATCAAAGATCTTCGGAGCCGGAAAGAGGGTGTCAAGAATACGATAGGACTCGCTCCATTGGCCGATAACGTGGCCGACGAGGATTCCATCACAGTCGAACGGCTGGAAGCTGCCGGTGCCGTCATCGTCGGTACGACCAACACACCGGCACTCGGTCACACTATTAAGACAGAGAATCGGCTCGTTGGTGCGACTCCGACCCCGTTCGACTCCGATCATTCTGCGGGCGGCTCATCTGGTGGCTCGGCAGCGGCGCTTGCGGCGGGTGCAGTACCGCTTGCGACCGGGTCAGATATCGGTGGCTCGCTCCGGGTCCCAGCCTCCTGTTGTAACGTTATCGGGCTGAAACCGACGTTCGGGCTCGTTCCCGAACGTATCCCATTCGACGGATTCGGCACCCACTCTCCGTTTTTTGTGGGTGGGCCGATGGCACGAACAGTTGAGGACACAGCTCTCTTACTCGATGTCCTCGCAGGCTATGACGACCGAGATCCATTTAGTGTGCCCCGTCCAGAGACGGAATACGTCGAGACCACTAACCGGCCGACTACTGAGCTATCGGTTGCGTACAGTCCGAATCTGGATTTACAACCAGTTGCATCGACGGTGCGTGAAACAGTTGATGCTGCCGTCACGGACCTAGCGGCCGGCGGTGCGACAGTCGATACTGTGGACGTCTCGCTCCCGTCGTATGAAGAGCTCTCGATGGCGTACGTCACGCAGGTTGGCGTCTTCTTCAGTGCATTTGCTCAACGAATCGAAGACCGGTACGGCATCGACTTCGAGACGGCAGATGTCGAAGACACGGTTCGATCGACGATCGCATTAGGAACAGAGACCGACGCTGCCGACAATCGATTACAGAACGCGCCACGGACTGATGCATACGATGGCATTCAGGACGCGGTGACGGGCTACGATGTTCTCGTCACACCCACTCTGACCGTCCCACCGTTCAGCAAGCATCTCACCGACGGCTATCCAACGGAAATCAACGGTCAATCCGTGATTGGTGTCCCGACAGACGTGATGTTGACATGGGTGTTCAATATGACTGGCCACCCTGTGGCGTCAGTGCCTGCTGGGATTACCGACAACGGTCTCCCTGTTGGATTACAGATTATTGGCCGGCGATTTGCTGAAGCAGATATTTTGAGCGTCGCAGCAGCGCTCGAACGAGTTCGACCGTGGATAGATCAGTATCCTGTACGGTGAACCGACCAGTTATCGGTGGCTGACACAGCATCTGGACCTCTTGAGCAGCTCCCGAGATCAAACACAATAACCGGTTCCTTTCTCATTTCTACAGAAGACTGCTTACTATCTCAGCGAGACATGCTTGAACGGCCCCGAATGTGACTCGCATCGTAGCGGCCCCAAATCCAAGAGCAATGAAACTCACCATGACAACGAAATTGGCCTTCGAATCGTTGGGGCTAAGCAGGAGCGTGAGCGCTGCGAGCGTTCCAGACATCGTACTGATGAAAAGCCCCGTCAGAAATGACAAGCTCGTAAAAAATGGGTCAGTGAAACCCATCACGGAGTACGCTGGTTCATAGACCCCAACGAGAGATAAACTGAAACCGATGACGACGTATCCAATAAAACAGATAGTAACGAGTATTGCTCCCGGACTAGCAAGTTGATACAGTCGAAACAGTCCTCGTTCAAGCGGAGTAGTTGGCTGTCGAATCCGTCTGAATGGTCGATGATCCATCTCCCTACGGCCAGAGCCCCCGCGCCTCGTGGGCTTCAGCGATTCGTGAGAGAGCAACAATATAGGCAGCATCTCGCCACGTCACCTCACCATCGGTGAACTCGTCTCTGACCACATCCCATGCCGTCAACATTTCTTCTTCGAGTTCGTCGTGTACCCGTTCCAACGACCACGTACGGCGATTGATATCTTGTAGCCACTCGAAGTAACTCACTGTGACGCCACCGGCATTCGCCAATATATCCGGAATAACAGGTATCCCTCGCTCAGTAAAAATACGATCGGCCGCGCTCGTCGTTGGTCCGTTCGCTCCCTCGACGATGATATCCGCCCGCACATCCTCGGCGTTCTCGGCTGTAAGGACGTTCCCCAAGGCGGCAGGCACGAGAACGTCTACGTCAAGTTCAAGCAGTTCCGCGTTGGTGACGGTTTCTGGAGCGTTGTGACCCATCACAGCCTCGGGTTCTTCGTGGTGTGATGGAATCGAATGGGTATCGAGGCCGTTCGTGTCATAGACACCACCGTTGACGTCACTGACCGCAACGATGTTCGCTCCCCAGTCGTCGAGTAACCGTGCAGCATTCGAGCCAACGCTTCCGTATCCTTGGATGGCGACACTCGTTTCGTTAATATCCTTCTCGTAGTGCTTGATTGCCTCCCGAACGATGATGGCAACGCTCCGGCCAGGCGCTTCGTCACGGCCTTTACTGCCCCCGATGACAGGTGGCTTCCCCGTGACGACACCGGGAATGGTCTCGCCTTCCTGCATCGAATAGGCGTCCATCAACCACGCCATCGTCTGTGGATTTGTCCCCATATCTGGCGCGGGAATGTCTACTGTCGGGCCGATCGCTCCGCGGATCTCTTGGGCAAACCGTCGGGTGAGCCGCTCTTTCTCAGCCGAACTCAACTCCTTCGGATTGACCGCAACGCCACCTTTGGCACCCCCGAACGGGAGATCCATAACGGCGCATTTCCAGGTCATCCACATGCCGAGGCCGACACACTCGTCCCGCGTCACCTCGGGGTGATACCGGAGCCCCCCTTTATACGGACCTCTTACACTGTCGTGTTGGGCTCGGTAGCCCGTGAACACCTCGACCGTCCCGTCGTCACGTTCGATAGGAACGGTGACTTCGTGGACTTTCTTTGGGTGTTTGAGCCGTTCGACGATGTTCTGATCAATATCGAGATGAGTAGCAGCGTGGTGAAGCTGCCGGCGCGCTGTTTCGAGGGCTGATTCGGGTTCGGTCGAATCTGCCGCCTCGTCTTCTGACTCGTCGCGGGTACTATTAGATTTCGATGCCATGGTCATTCGAGCGGCATTCGCCGGTTTCGCATTGGACCGCTACAGTCGGGACACTGGCCCGGGCTATCCTCCGCGATGATGATTTTGCCACATTCGAAGCACTCGTAGGGGGTTTCTTCGTCTGATTCAGGGTCGACATCTTTCATTGTGAGTTCACGAGTGCCGCCAGGTGGAGTGGCGCACTCTATAAGGTGTAATAAGTGTATAAGGGAATACTCGGCTGTTGACTACCAAACAGCGCTTCAACCAGTGGGTTTATTATTGAACTGTGTCCGTGGAGGCCGCCACCGGGAGATTGTTCTCTTCGAACAGTGCAGCAAACAGTTTCCGTTGGACGGTCCGGGCGTGTTGATAGAATGCAGGTGGGGAGATGCCGAGTGTCTCCGCTACGTCTTCGCCCGTGCTCTCACGGGGCGACTCGAAGAATCCACTGTAGTACGCCGTCTGGATCACCTCCAGTTGCCGCTCCGTCACTGAATCGAGGAACTTCGAGTAGAGATTGTGTTCTGCGGTCTGATCGAGCGTCTGCTTGGCACGGAGTTCAGCGCCAGCGAACGTCTCACGGACGAGCTGCGTGATCGTTCGGACGTCGATGCTGTCCGGGATATCGATGACGAGCGTCGTCGTGGTTGGATCAGCGGTCGCTTCGCGGAAGACGGCACCGTGATCGGCCAGCTCCAAGGCGAGGAACGGTTGTGTGAGCCGGAGCCGTAGAACGCCCCTCTCGCCGTCCGCGCTGATCTGCTGCACGTCGTCGATACCGACCAGTTGCGAGGCCGCGTCTGCCACGTCAGTTACCGGCCGGTCTTCGACGGTCACGAACACGTAGCTGCCTTCCGTGGACTGCTGGACGCCACCTTGATACGAGAGGGTGCACTCCGCGTCCTGTGCCAGCCGTGAGAGGACAAACTTCGGGTCGTCGATGGTGACCTCGACACGTGTCATCGACGTCGTGAGCAACGCATTCTTCCGTTCGATTGCACTGAGAGCGGATGCGATGGTTTCGCCGAGTTCTCCTAGGACGGCCTTCGCCGTCTCGTCGAACGCATCCTGGGTTGGTGCGTACACCGTCAACACGCCGTGAGTGAGGTCGTTGTACACGAGCGGGATGCTCAATACGGACAGGTAGTCCCGGGAGATGGCGTCTTTCCGCCACGCCTCGTCACGGAGACCAGCAGCGACGTTCGTCACCATCGTCACGTCGCTAGTGGCTGCGGTTTGGCCGGCTGGTTCTGCACCCGATGCCTGGACGGCGAACGACTGACTATCCAAGTACCCCTGTTCGGTCCCGGCCCAGGCACGAGGCTCCAAGGTGTCGGTCGTCGGATCGATTGTCCCGATCCAGGCGAACCGGAACCGGTCGTCGGCGGTCAGCAGTTCACAGACCGTGTGATCGATTTCCTCGCGCGTCTCCGCCTGTACGAGAGCCTGATCGATTTCCCGTATCGTCTCGTTGATGCGGTTCAGGGCGGTCAATTGCTCGTTTTGCGTCTGGAGTGTTCGGTCCTGTTCCCGGAGTCGTGATTCCCGTGTGACGCGGTCGAGGGCTGCTTCAGCAGTAGCCGCGAGCAGATCGGCCAACTCTCGCGTCACCTCATCGAATGCACCGACCTGGTTCGAGCCCGCAACGAACACACCGTGGTTGCCGAGCGGGATGTAGGCCGCAGTTCGGAGGTCAGTTGCTCGATTTTCGAGTCGGTCTGCGTCGTGAACGTCGTCGAAGAACAACGCTTCGTCTTCGACGAAACTGTAGCTCGGGAGCGTTTCCCCGTCGGCGTGCACGATCGGGAGTGGCCCGTTCAGCTCGGTCATCGTCGTCGAGTGGGCTGCGGGTCGAAGATTGTTGGCCTCACCGTCGAAGAGGTAGACCGCACTCGCATCGAGAGTTAGCACACCAGGTGTGTCGTCGACGACGTGCTGGGCGATTTCTTGGTGAGTTTCGGCGTAGAGGAAATCGCGGGCCGTTTCGTGGAGCGTGGCGAGTGCCTCTTCGCGTTGCTTGCGTTTCGTGATGTCCCGACAACTGAAGAGGAGAGTCCCGTCCTGGATCGAGACTTCGCGCACGTTGACGAGGAGCGTGTGCTCGCGCCCAGCTTTATCGGTCGCCGTCGTCTCAATGTTCTTGAGGACGCCGTCTTCCGCGAGTTCCTCCCGGTCGAAGAGGTCGTCGCCGAGAAGGTCGTCGATCGTTCCGAGGTTCCGGATCTCGTCGACGGTGTAGCCGAAGATGAAGTGGACGTTGGGACAAACGTAGGTGTACTCGCCGGCTTCGTCCGTGATGAGGATGGTATCGGTCATGTTGTTGAGCGTGACCCGGTGCAGTTCTTCGGATTCTCTGAGATTCCGTTCGAGGTCGACGCGCTCGGTGATATCGACGCCTTCGACGACGATCGAGACGAGATCGCCGCGCTCGTTCTCGACCGGGCGCACGGAAAGGTCGATAACGCGCGGATCATCGACGTCTGGCGGCTGTGGGACGACCGCGTTGCCGAACGTTCCGTCGAGTGCTTTCTCCACGAGTTGTTGGACGTCCGTGTTCGTTGCATCAGCCTGTGACCACCACGGAAGCGTCCAGAAGGGGTCGCCGACGATCGTGTCGATGTCTTCATCGACCATCTCCCGTGCTGTCTCGTTCACGCGGGCAAGTGCGCCATCCGGGTCAAGCACCCACGTCGCAGTTCGCGAATCGTTGAAGATCGCGTCGAACTGTCTGGCCCGGTCCCGTTGCGTGGCCGACCGCTGTGCGGCTCGGATCGCACGCTCGGTTCGGTCGATGAGTTCGTCGGTCATCTGTGCTGGCGGGTCCGAGAGCGCGATGTAATCGGTGACACCGGCCTTGATGGCCTCGCTGGCGATGGCTTCGCTCCCGGCAGTAGCCCCGAGGAGGACCGGGAGCGCAGGCGATTCCTCGCGGATTTCTCGGAGGAGGTCGAGTCCGGTTGTCTCTTCGAGTGCGTACTCGGTAATGAGGCAGTCCGTGGGGTGCGTCCGGATGGTGTCGATTGCCTCCGTCTTGGTTCGAACGTGTTGTACGGTGGCATCAGTCCGTTTCTCGAGCGTCGTGGCGAATTGCGTGAGCCAGTCGTCTGTCCCGACAAGCAACACCGTCGACACATCCAGAATGGGTGGGGAAGCAGTCATTATTCGACCATTGAGGGACGGCGAATGTTACTCTCGGTGCCGATGCGAACTCGCCTCCAGCTCCGGTACTGGCCCGGGTCGGAATGTACGTCCATTGCTAGTTAACTATCTAACCGCCTCGCGCCAAAGACGTTTGTTGTTTAACCCCGTGAGATAGGGAGCGCGCTACGGAATATGAAAACGCGATTATCGGGACTTTTCGCGGTCGACCGACTCTTCCCGATTTCAGCGTTCCGCTATCCAACCAGACTCTCGAGGAATGACTACCCGACCTCCCACCACCCAGCCCGAAGACGCCACGAGCAAGGAACCGCAACAGCAGCGCCAGCCGGCGTGGAGACTCGTCGCTGGAGCGAGTCTCATCTCGACGGGGCTCGCTGCCTATGAGATCGTCCCGGCGAGTGTTACCCCACTCATTCGCGACGCACTGAATATTGGGCCGACGATCGCAGGGTTCCTGGTCGGGGTCATGTTCGGCACCGCGGTGATCGCAAGCCTCCCAGCTGGAGCGGCGCTCGACCGGGCGGATTCCCGGACTGCGATGGCACTCGCAGTGCTGACACTCGTTGTCGCCGGGACGTGGGGATGGATCGCTGGGCGGCGAGGGGATTATCGGTCTGTGATTGCATCACGAGCGCTTGGTGGGGTCGCCTACGTCGTCGTCTGGAACGCTGGCATCGACATTGTGAGTCGGGCAGCGACCAGCGAGAATCGAGCGACCGCGGTCGGCATCTTCACCGCGAGTGGTCCGATCGGATTCGCGCTCGGGCAGGGGACCGGGCCACTGATTGCGCATCGGTTCGGGTGGCCCGCCATCTTTGTCGCATTCACCGGCCTCACGGTCGTCGGCCTCGTCCTGTTCTGGCCGGCCAGTCGCGGACTCGGAACGAGCCGGGGAGACGCTCCTTCTCTCGAGGAGTTCGGTGCGGTCCTCCGGAACCGGAGTGTCTGGTCGGTCGGGCTGCTCGGCTTTCTCGGCTATTCATTATACCTGTTCGTGAATAGCTGGGGCGCGTCGTATCTCACCGCCGAACTTGGCCTGTCACTCGCAGTGAGTGGCCTCTTGGTGGCAGTATTCCCCGCAATCGGGGTGGTCTCCCGGATCAGTAGTGGCCTCCTGTCTGATCGTGTCTTCGGTGGCCGTCGTCAACCCATCGTCCTCGGATCCTTCGCAGTCGCGGCTCCGCTCGTGCTCGTCTTTACGCGGTTTCGGTCGCTGCCACTGCTCGTCGCGCTCCTCCTCCTCACTGGATTTGCGGTCCAGTTGACGCTCGGTCTGTCCTTTACGTACGTCCGGGAGGTTGTTGATTCGCGGGTCGCCGCGACAGCGGTCGCGTTCCAGACGAGTGTTGGGTTGGCAGGCGCGTTCATTGCCCCAATTGCAGGCGGGGTTATTGTCGATCTGGCCGGCTTCGATACGGCATTTTTACTCGCTGGAGGCCTGGCTATCTGTGGAATTGCGGTCGCATGGCGAGCTCCAGAGCCAGGCTACTCGTAGCAACGGAATCAACCAATCCATTATGATTCCTGCTCCCGTAGCTCTTCGGCCTTCCACTTGAGCCGGCGCAGGATCTGCGTCCGATTCTGGTGGGCGTTCTCGTAGGCAACACACTCTTGCAGAGTTTCCATATCCGGGATCGTCGCGATACCGGCCATGATCAGTCGGTAATTGGGTGCTTCGAGACGTTTCTCAGGTGGGAATTCATCATCACTCCCGTCGCTGATCGCGGACTGAGCCATCTCTGTTGGCCTCCACCTCTCGAGGGCTAGAAAACAGACTAAATGACTATGCCACCGACGCGGCGTCAGGCCATCGCCTCTTGGAACCGCTCACGCAGCGCGTCCTCGCGTTCTTCGAACTGCTCGACTTTCTCCTGCAGGTCGTCGCTGACGCGCTCGATGCTCGCCAGCGCTCGTTCGCCGGCCAGCGAGGCTTGCGACCCGTCGTCGCCGTCCGCCTCTAGCTGCTGCTCGTACGCCTGCTCGACGCGCTCGATCGTGCCTTCCGGGTTGAACAGGATGTCGTTGGCAATGCGGACGTACTGATCGAGGGACGCCCCCTCTTTCCCTTGGAAGAAGTGGGTGAGTGCGTACGTCGCGCCGGAATGCAGCGTCCACATATCGATCTCGAAGGGGGACGCCGCATTGGCTTCTGCATCGCCGGCGGCACGCTCGGCCAGGTAGTCCGGGAAGCCCAGCAGGGTGTAGAACTCCGTGACGGTGAACGGAAGCTCCGAGAAGTCGAGGTCGATATCCTGAGCGTCCCGGATGAACTCGAAGAGGTCATCGGCGACGAGTTCGATCTGTGCGAGGAGTTCCTCCCACCAGGTCCGGAAGTTCCGGACGTCGCCGACGTGTTTGATGACCTCCTTGTCGGTGAGCGAGCGCATCGTGTTCGACCAGTAGCCATCCTGGGCGAACCCCTCCACGTAGACGGCGTGCTCGCCGAAGAAGTCGTAGCCCGACGTGACGCCCATCGTGATCGGGTCCGACCGGCCGGGCAGGCGCACCTCGAGGCCGTCGAACATGATGTCCATATGGACTTCGCCGCCGCCCCGGTAGCGCCGAATCTCGCCGAACATCACCTCGCCCAGCGGGGTCCCGTCGATGGTCTCCTCGCGGAGGACCTCCTCCAGCGGCCCGTAGACGTCGACCGGGTTGATGATCGCGTACGAGTCGGTGGGCACGTGGAACAACGGATCCGTCTCCGTGTCCTCATCTCGGGCCTGCTCCCGGGCTCGACTCGGCTCGACGAGCGCGTTGAACCGCTCCGTCTCGACCCACTCGTCGGTGTACGGATTCTGGTACGCCACGGTCGTCTCGACGGCCTGCGGAAGATCGCGAATCGCCTCGGCGAAGGTCACAGGGTCTGCATCCCCGTGTCGCTCTCGGTACCACTCTGGTAGTTCGGTGTCGGTACGTCCATCGACGCCAGCGAAGATGGTTCTGGACTCTGGATCTTTCATCTTAGTCACCTCACTTTAGGAATCCTCGTCGACGTGCGACTGCATCGTCTCGCGCCCTGCGCCCCTCTCCCGGGCGCAAAAACAACACCACGTTAACCAACACCCGCCTCTGAACGGCGAGGAGTGTTGGTTAATCCAGGTCCAGTCCGCGGCTCGGATCAGATGTCAGAACTACTCAGATTCGTCTCTCCGTACCCGGACCTGCTCAGGGTTTGGAACCCAGGGGTGTGCTTCCCAGCAATGCCGAGCGTGGCTTTGCGGTGAGTCGAACTCTCTACTACAGGATCCACACTCGTAGGTGGCATCGGGCCAAGGCTCGCTGACGAACATCGCTGTCACCGTCGTCGCCACCGGCTCGGGGGCCTCGCTCCGCGTAACGTACCTGTAGCCGAGAACCGTCCGTTGCCCCATCGCTGTTCGGGCGATCTCGGTTGGCTTGTCCTCGGGGAGATACACCCAGCGAACGAAGTCGTCGACCGATTTCTTGGCTGAGGGCTGGAGGATGAACCATCGCTCGTGGTCATCTCGGAACAGGTAGCGTTCGGTCCCCCTGTTTTGGAGGTATATTGGGTCACCCCTGCCGGGGACGAGCCGTAGTCCGAGCGACGGCGATACCGGTTTCAAAAGCTGGTCGACGACCGATGGGCCGTCATCTGTCTGGCTGTCCGAATCAACCTCCGCTACGAATTCATCGAGACTGGCATTCGTGGTCACGGGGACCACCTCCCGAGTGAGGCCTGTTCCCGGTCGGACTCAGCTGGAACTTCGCAGAGAAACCGCCACTTTGGCTGCTCTCGGATCTGCTTATCGGGGCGATTTCCCGCTTGGCCGGGGTCCGTTTTACCGGCACAGTGCCAGCCCTTGTCTCTGAGCGCTTTGATCATCGAGCCGTCGAAGTCGGCTCGCACGAACGTCAGCAGGAGCCGAACGCCTCGTCGCCGACCGTGCCGACGCACGAATCGTTCCATCGACCGGGCGAGGGCGGCAGAGGCGAGATTGGGGAAATCGACGCCGATGCAAATCCGTGCTGCCTCGACGATTTCGTCACCCTCGAATCGCGTCCCGTCGTACTCCAGTGAGCGAATCAGCGGATAGCGCCACGTAATCGCACCTAGTAGCTGGTCCTGGTAACAGAGTCCGTGATGGACGAGATTCGTCCGGGGGATATCGTCCATATAGGAGTGATGCGCTTCGTAGATCGCGCCGGCGACGTGGCGCGGGATCGATTCGATATGGACGCGCTCTGCGAACCCCAAACCGAGCGGCGCCGTGACCGGCTGGCCTTCCCGATGGATGGGACACGAACACCCATCGGGGGTAGGCGTATACTGGAAGCCGGTACTCCGTATTTGGTCTAGAGAGTGAGTTTCGGTCACGAGTCGGTGTCGTCGGTGCGCTCCTGTCGGTCGTTGTATCGCTCCAGTTCACGCCCGATTTTCTCGAGCGCCTCGACACCACGTTCGAGGAGCTGATGGGTGGCTCGCGCCAGTCGAAGCGTCTCCATCAGTGCTCCCCCTCCGGGGGTTCGATGAGGTCGTTGCTCTCTTCGGCGAGTTCTTGGATTACCCGTTCTACGTCAGCCTCCTCGACAACTGTCCGATGTGCGAGCGGGGCAGGATATGCCCGGTCACCCTGGCTGCAGAGCACGACCAGCCACTCGTCGCTTCCATCCCCGAGCACGATGTAGTGGTCGCGATCAGCGCGCTGGAAGACCCGCCGGTCCGGGCGAGAGACGGCTCGCCAGTTCTCGGGGAGCGTCGGTGACGGCCGTCCGCCGTCGGCGAGGGCGACGACGTCGTCGGTAAGGGTCGCCATCGCGGCGTCGATCTCCTCGCCAGTGAGGTGCCAACACGCCGCTGCACCGTCGCACTCCAGCTGTGAGACTACCTGATTCCGGAACGCGATGTAGTGCTCACGGGCGAACTGTTCATCGTCGTAGTAGTCGAGTAGGAGTGCGCACGCGAGCTGGGCGGGCCCGCTACCACTATACCCGACCTCGAAGCCACTCGGACTGTGATTGACAAGATCGAGACTGCGGTCGGGCGTGAGTTCTGTGTCCTCGGGACGGCGAGTGACAACGAGCTCTCCTCGTCGACGTCGGCCGACGTACGCCGTCGTCATTTGAATCGCCCCCGTTCGTCCCGCTCGCGATCGGACACGTCCCACTCGTGGTCCGTTGGTTTAATCTCAGACCCGAAGCCGTGTCGTTCGGCGTGTTCGGCGCGACTGAGGAGTTCGAGATTCTCCGGCCGGTTGTCCCATCGGACGTCATTTTTATGATGAACGTGCTTGTCAGCGACGGCGGCGAACCCACGCTCTGCCACCATTACGAGTCGGTGAATCCCGACGGAATCCGTCGTCCCACGATAGTTCGAGGCGCAGATGACGTAACCACGATCGGTGAACACGGCGGGATGCCGTCGACGGTTCGGGGCCGCTTCTCGTGCGTCTCGACGTGGGATGTCGAATCGCTGCATCCACTTCGAGACCGTCTGTTGCGTACAGCCCAGTTTGTCCGCGATCTTGACCGTGCTCAACTCCTGTTCCCAGTAGAGTTCGTAGAGGAGCGATTCGTCTCGCCAGGGGTACTCTGATTCGGTCATGGCTCGGTGACGGGGAGTGAATCCCCCCGCACCCCTCTCGGGGGCAATAAACACTACCAACCGGTATTGTACTTGAATTTCAGACCGGGTTTGTCACCGACCCGAGCAGGTCTGTAGACAGCGTGTGTTACGGTGGGAGGTGGCGGTCGTAGATATTCCGGCGATGCCCGACCGCTTCGACAATCAGGACATCTTCGTCTCGGTTCCATGTGATGATTGCACGGTAGTCGCCGGCACGAAGCTTGTAGTACGGATACCCGCTAAGCTTTTCAAGGCGATGAGAGGTCCAATCTTTCGCCTCGTCGAGTTTCTTCACCAACCGCTCTTGGGCTTCCGATTCAAGCCCGTCCAGTAAATCGAGTGCTTTTGGTGTCCACTCGACCTCAGTCATCGATGCCCAGCCGGTCCTTCACGTCGTCCTGCGACACCGTCTCGCCCTGCTCCCGCTGCTTGCGGCTCTCGGCCAGATGCTCCAGCGCTTCCTCGGAAAGTTGCGTTGGCGGGTTGACAGCGTCCCGAAGCGCGTCGCGGATGAACTCTGATTTGTTCGCGTAGCCACGCTCCTCCCAGACGTCGTCGACCTGTGCCAGTAGGGATTGTGGAACTCGGACGTTGATCTTCTCCATTTCACCGTCGCCGCCGGCGTCGCTGTCAGTGCTCATATGCTGTGATACGCCTGTATCACGTAAGTAGCTTCGGTTGGATACGCGAACTGTGGTTGGCGAGGTCCAGACTGCGCTCGAGGGAGAGTCGCCGATGCTCCGATAGGTTCAGGACGACGGCTTGGCCGTCGACGCGGAAGCCGACGTACTCGACTGTGTCTCGGTGGGACTGTGCGGGCGATGCTTCTGGAACCGATTCCGAACTTGCTACAGGTACATTCCCATTCATTCGTTGCTCGCGGGCGGTTCGGTGACCCCCGCACCCCTCTCAGGGGTTCAACAAACAGGACGGCGTAGCGTTCGGCAACGTACTGTCCACTTGACCTCCTCCCACCCCTGAAGAGATGGGATTCCCGAGCGTTGGGATATTAAGGTTTAGAGTCCACCACCTCGGCCTGCGGTTCGAATCCGCAGGAGAGGTCGTACAGGTAGACTCCGGGCTGGGCCAACCAGCCGGTACTCCTATCCCCAGAGGTGGACTCGGAGTTACTTGCGCTGTCGTTGATGTCGAGACGGATGTTCTCCGCCCCATTTACGTCTGCGTTGAACGCTGCGTCACACTCCTCACAGACGTACAAGCCGCGCTCAACACGCTGCCCATCGTCTTCTTTCCCGCACACAGAACACGTCTTCGATGTCCCACCCTCGTCCACTTCCACGACCTCGATCCCCTCGGCCTTCGCCTTATATTCGAGAATCGAGGTGAAGCGGTCGAACGCCCACCCGTGCAGGTCAAGGTTGCCGTGCTGTCCCCAGTTCTTCGCCTGACCGTTCTCATCCTCACGCACGCTACTCAAATCTCCGACGTTGACTCGGCCAACGCCCTTCTCCACACACCGCTGGACGATGTGCTTGGCGAGGGCGTGGAAGAAATGCCGGCGGCGCTCAGACCACTTCCGGTGCAGCCGTGCCGCCCGCTCGCCACCACTGTCGTCACACTTGGCAATCTCCTTCGGGAAGTAGTAGCCATCCTGTTTCAACCGATTACCCGGGTATAGGTCGGCCTCTTCCATACTGTAGGCGACAGCGGCGAAATTCGAGATACCGAGGTCGATGCCAGCGGTCTCCTCTCCGGGTGCGTCTGGCGTCTCAATATCGTCTGTGCAGACGAGGTGGAGTTCCCAGCGTTCCTTCGCGTTGTCGTAGACGGCACGAACCTGTTGCAGGTTCTCGACCGAGATGCCGGGTCGCGTCTCGTATTCGACGAGGATGTAATCGCGGTCCCGTGGGTGGTCTTTGTGATTCGCGCCTTTGCTGAGGCGGACGCGATTGTGTTTCGGGTCGTGTCGGATGCCCTTCTGCTTCCACGTAACCGTGCTGCGCGGGTGTTCTTCGTGGACGCAGCGGCCTTGGTCGTCGTAGTAGTTGCGTTTGCGGTATCCGGGCGGGTTGTCCCGGTCATCGTCTGAGGAGTACCACGAGTTGAAGGCTTCAGCGAGTTCCTCCAGAACCCGCTGACTGGACTGACTGTGCAGCCCCCGGTACTTGTCGTGATCCTTCAGCTCGCTTTTGAGTTCCTCGTGACCAGGGATCTCCCCGGTGTCTTCCCATTGTTGGCGGGAGTAGTAGTTGGCGACGTTCCAGAGTTTGCTGGCACTCCACCCGTGCCGGTCGAGTGGCTCTGCCACCTGTGAGTGGTTGTGGATTCGCGCTCGGTGGGTGCGGTGGATTTCCAACATCCGTGGAACGTCTCTATAATAGGTTATACTCGTCTGAATTGTAAATATTAATGTTTGTCAACGGTGGGCTCTTTGGCTTATCATCGGCGGTGAATTCCCGTTCGCTATGTCGGTTTATCCCATCGCAAAAGAGATGGTTATTCCTCTCACACTATCCACATAATTGAGGATGGCTGTACTGGACGATCTCTCGGGGTTCGAGTTCGAGGACGTGATAGAGGACGTGTTCCGCAACCTCGGCTACGAGAACGTCCGCCAAGCCGACCGCACTGCTGACGAGGGTCGCGACGTCATCATGGAGGAGGTCGTCGACGGCACGCGGCGTGCGATTATCGTCGAGTGCAAGCACACGGGGACAGTCGGGCGGCCGGTCGTCCAGAAGCTCCACTCCGCCATCGCGACGTTCGACTTCGACGGCCCCAAACGCGGGATGGTCGTCACGACCGGCCGGTTTACGAACCCTGCTCAGGAGTACGCCGACCGCCTCCAGCAGAACGACGACCCACATCCAATCGAGCTGCTCGATGGCGAGGACCTCCGGGAGATCGCCGACGAGATCGGCCTCGACCTCTACAACGGTCGCATCGAGATTCTCTGCAACGAGACCCTACGTCCCTACGATCCAGCCGCCGACGTCGACGCGCCAGTCACGGAGGCGTTCCGCGACATCGAGAACATCGAGGCCGCCGACCTTCCAGACCCACACTCATCGGTGACGTTCCGCCCGGTGGTCGCTGTCACCGCGGACACGAACGCTGTCTTCGAGACGTCGGTGGGCGTCATCCACCGGATCAACGACCGGACGCGATTCGTCGCCCACGCCGAGCGCGGACAGCCACAGGTCGTCGACGAAGATGTCGCGACGCTAGTCACCGAGAACCTCCACGCGACGGTTGACCTCGACGCCGAGCAGTTCGGCGAGGTGTTCGACGACGTCGAGGAGCGCCGGTTCGGACAGACTCAGACGGAGTACAAGGAGTGGGCCGTCGAGCGCCTCCAGCAGCACCACACGACGACGGTGACCTACACCGGCGACAACAACGTCACGTACAACAAGACCTGCGAGCCGAACCGCTCGGACATCTCCGTCCAATCGATCGAACCAGTGTACCTCCCCGAGGTTCGGCACACGACCGACCTTCAGGAGTACACCTACCCATACGAGTACTACGTGGCAGGCCCATCACGAGTAACAGCCGAGGACGGCATCCACCGCTGCGTCCACTGTGACACGAGCGGCGGCGACGAGACGTACACCTACTGTTCGAACTGCGGGGCAATCGCCTGCTCCAGCCACATCAAAACGGAGCGGCTGGAAGGCGAGCCGGTCTGTACGGGGTGTGCGGTGACGGAACGGTTCGCGCTGAAGACGAAGTACTTCTACGACGAGGAGAATCTCGAAGCGTTCCGCGAGGAGTACGCCGCGATGCCGCTTCACGAGAAGGCGATGGAGAACAAGTGGCTGGCCGGGGGAAGCGTTGTCGCGACGCTGCTGGTCGTCGTCGGCCTACTCGTCATCGGCGGCATCATCTGAGCGGGCTACGCGTTCACGCCGGCTCAGCGACCAGCTCTTCGAGCGCGTGCTCAAGCGGGCCGCGGAACTGCCAGCTGGCCCGCTCGAAGGCTTCCTCGGTCGGACCATCCCAGCGCGGGAAGGCGGAGTGACCACTCACCTTGACGGTCCACTCGGACGGCTCCTCGAACGGATTCCGGGCCGGGAGCTCGACGACGTAGAGATACTCCTCGTCGCCGTGAATGCCGTCGGCTGGATTCTCGACACCGTGTCCGAGCAGGAACATCGGCTGGTCGAGGTGCTCCATATTGTCCGGCTCGAGGAGATCCGCTGGCTGTGTTGCGTCGATTGTTCGATCTGCGTCACCATCCAGATACAGGTCGACTGTCGAGAGCTTGTCGAGGAACACGAACGACGCTGCCGTGTAACCCGGTCCTCGCTCGGCACGGGTCGCGTCGAGAAGTTCCTTCGACTGCGCAAGATCGCGAAGCACGCTCTCCGGGTAGCCGTCCGAATGTCGGTACACTTGCGCGACACGGTCGTTATCGGTTGGTTCGCCGTCCTGGTCCACTCGTTCGACGAATCTGAGTTGACTCCGTGTCGACATCGATCATCGCCGGCACGTGTGCGCCGGCACCCATCACCGGCGCAACAATAGACTCTGTATGTCCACGATCTGTAGCACCTCGTCTTCTGCACCAACCCAAAATATAAATACTTTGTTTGATTACCCTATCAGTAATCACTATGTCCGACAGCGCAGACCAAGACACGATTACTGACCGAGATTTAGCCGTTCTTCTCCGTGATGGTCACCCCGGACTTGATGCCAATCTCTCCCGTATGGCACTCGAACAGGTTGTTAGTAACTGGGAGAACAATCCTGAGAAAGAGAAAAAGCTGGAATTCCTTCGTGAATCACCGATGGGGATTGATTTTGTAATCCCCGATATACACTGGGATGCGGAGGAGGAGGAATTCTATGTCGGAACAAACCGTGGTCCTGGGGTCCTCGGCGAAGTTGCCTCTGGGGGTGGATTTCACGTCGCAGCTGAATTCTCCCGTGAATATGTGGAGGCGTATCGGGAACAGTATCAGGAACTGCTGGATAACTCCACCCTCACGAAAAAGCAGTTTTTGACCTACGTGATGCGTGAAGCAAACAAGAACGAGTACGTAATCGCCGATGCGCTTGACGTGAAGACCGGGACTGTACGTAGTCACGCTGGTCGAGCCCGTGAAAAAGTACAAAAAGCGCAAGCGACAGCCCGAATCCCTGAGCTATTCGAGTTTGAGGGGTACGACGAATTGCAGGAAAACATGGAATCACTGCTTGAACCGAAAACGGCCTAACTGTTGGTTATGCGAGGTGTGACACATTCTCTGGCTCCTCGACGTCGTCGAACTCGCCGCGCTCGACAGGTTCCCAGTCTTCACCCGGCTCTGGACTCCACCAGTCGACCTTGTAGGCGCCCGGTGCGCCGAGGATCTTCATGCGCGCCGACCCATCAGGCAGGTCGCGGCGCAGTTTCTCGTCGACGTGGAGGTTCCAGGTCGTGGTTGTA
>NZ_JAZHPG010000026.1:0-341041 GCF_036418315.1 Salarchaeum sp. III
GTGGAACTCCGCGCCGACCGTGTGGGACACGGGCTACGTCGACAACCTCCTCGAGTACGAGTGGAAACCCCACAAGGGCCCCGGTGGCGCGTGGCAGTGGCAGCCCGCGAGCGAGGAAGAGCGCGAGGACATCGAGAAGGCGCCGGCCGCCCAGGACTTCGACGAGTCCGAGGAGCCGATGATGCTGACGACGGACGTGGCGCTGAAGCACGACGAGGACTACCGCGAGGTCCTCGAGAACTTCAAGGAGAACCCCGACGAGTTCCAGCAGGCGTTCGCGCGGGCGTGGTACAAGCTCATCCACCGCGACATGGGCCCGAAGCAGCGCCTGCTCGGCCCCGAGGTCCCGGACGAAGAGTTCGTCTGGCAGGACCCGATTCCGGACGCGGACTACGAAACCGTCGGCGAAGACGAAATCGCTGAACTCGAATCCGCGATTCTCGACGCGGACCTCGACCGCACGCAGCTGGTGAAGACCGCGTGGGCGTCGGCGTCGACGTACCGCGACAGCGACAAGCGCGGCGGCGCGAACGGCGCGCGCATCCGCCTCGACCCCCAGCGCAACTGGGAGGTCAACGAGCCGGAGGCGCTCGCGGACGTGCTCGACACCTACGAGGACATCCAGGACGAGTTCAACGGTTCGCGCGACGACGACGTGCGCGTCTCGCTCGCCGACCTCATCGTCCTCGGCGGGAACGTCGCCGTCGAGCAGGCCGCGGCCGACGCGGGCTACGACGTCGACGTGCCGTTCGAACCGGGTCGCACCGACGCGACCGCGGAGCAGACGGACGCCGACTCCTTCGAGCCGCTCAAGCCGAAAGCGGACGGCTTCCGGAACTACATCGGCGGCGACTACAACGACCTCTACGAGACGCTCGAGGAGCGGATGGTCGACAAGGCGGAGCTCCTGAACCTCTCCGTGACGGAGATGACGGTGCTCGTCGGCGGGATGCGCGCGCTCGGCGCGACCTACGAGAACACCGACCGCGGCGTCCTCACGGACGACCCGGGAACGCTGACGAACGACTTCTTCCAGAACCTCCTCGACATGGACTACGAGTGGGAGCCGGTCGACGAGGACGAGGAAGTGTTCGCGGGCTACGACCGCGACACCGGCGAGCAGGTGTGGGAGGCCACTCGCTTCGACCTCATCTTCGGCTCGAACGCTCGCCTCCGCGCCCACGCGGACGTGTACGCGGCCGACGACGCCGAGGAGAAGCTCGTCGAGGACTTCGTCGAGGCGTGGAGTACGGTCATGCAGGCCGACCGCTTCGACCTCGAATAGCGCGCGACGCGACTAACGGCAACCCCGGCGTCTTTCAGGGGTTTCTTACCTGCGGTCTACTTCTCCCTATTCGTGTCAGAGGTTCGTCGTCGACTCACGGAGTCCGTGCAGGGGTTGCGTGGCGACGGCCGCGGCTGGGTTCTATTGAGTATCGCGTCCGGGTGGCTGCTCACGCTCGGCCTGCGGTTTCTGGTGCCGGCGGTGATTCCGCAGGTGAAGGAGACGTTCGTCGTGGACAACGCGACGGCCGGTATCGCGGTGACGGTTGTGTGGGCGTTCTACGCGCTCACGCAGTTCCCGGCCGGCCTCATCACGGACCGCATCGGGGAGCGAACCGCGCTCGCGGGAAGTCTCGCGATGAGCGCGGCGAGCCTCGCGTTCCTCGCGAGCGCGCCCGTGTTCGCGGTGTTCCTCGTGGGCGCGGCGGCGTTCGGTATCGGGTCGGGGTTCTACGGGCCGGCGCGCGGCACCGCGCTCTCCCGGGCGTTCCCGACGCGCGCCGGTGCGGCGTTCGGCATCACACTCGCCGCGGGGAGTTTCGGGTCCGCCGTCCTCCCGCTGGTCGCGGGGGTGACGGTGGACGATGTCGGGTGGCGCGTCCTCGTCGGCGGCGCGGTTCCGCTGTTCCTCGCTGTCGCGGCGCTCGCGTACCGCGTCCTCCCCGAACCCATCGACGAGTACGCCGAGACCACCATCGACACCGGGCCGACGTTCACGGTTCGCGAGGCGCTGCGCAGAGTGCCCGAGGCGGTGCGGGACCGCGACGTAGTGCTCGCCGTCCTGGGGTTGACGTTCTACCTGTTCGCGTTCCAGGGCTTGACGGCGTTCCTCCCGACGTATCTCGTGGACGTGGAGCACATCGGGCAGGGCGTCGCTTCCGGCGTGTTCGCGCTCCTATTCGTCGGCGGCGGGCTCACCCAACTGGCCGCAGGGTCGCTCTCCGACCGGTACGGAACGGGACCCGTCCTCGTTGTCACGGCCGCGTTCGGCGCGCTCACGCTGTTCGCGGTGCCGTTCGTGGACTCGCTCGCGGTCTGGGCGGTGCTCTCCTTCCTCCTCGGGACGCGAATGGGTATCGCGCCGGTCGCGAACTCCTCGGTCATCGCCGCGCTCCCGTCGGACGCACAAGGGGCGTCGTGGGGATTCCTGCGGACGTGTTTCTTCCTCGTGAGCGCGACCGGGTCGGCGTTCGTCGGCGCGATGGCGGACGCCGACCTCTTCGACGAGTCCTTCCTCGTTCTCGGCGTTCTCACCGCCTGTGCCGCGGTCTGCTTCCAGCGCCTCGGCACGCGCTAGGGGGTCGGGACGCGCACCGTCACACCTGACGGGTCCGTGACGGTCGCGACGACGTGGCGCTCCCAGTCGTCGCCGCGCACCGTGATTCTATACCGGCCGAGGTCAGCGGTCGTGGAGAACGCGCCGTCCGTGAGCGCGCCGGCCTCGCGCGTCCACCACTGGTCGAACACGAGGTTCGCGTACGCGTGGTAGCCGGGTTTCTTCGAGAAGTCCTCCCGGAAGAGCGGGGCGTCGTCGCGCCAGTGCTGGCCGTCCCAGTACCCCCAGAGCCGGAACGAGACGGTGTCGGGGTGGCTGTAGACCGTCTTGAGGAACCGGTAGAGGTAGTCGCCCGCGGCCTGCTCGGAGGCGAATCCGGGCGTGTCGAACTCGGAGACGACGAGGTCGTGGTCGCCCAGGCCGGCGAACCGGTCGAGGCGCGCGAGCAGTTCGTCGGCCGAGACCGTCTCCGCCGCGCCCATCGTGTGCCCCTGGAACGCGACCTCGTCAGGCGGCGCGTCCCCGTCGGTGAGGTACTCGACGAGCGCGGCGTAGTCGTCGCGGTACGCGGGCCGGTCCTTCGCGAGGATGTCGTACTCGTTCACGCCGTACCGGCCGTCGGGCGCGGCGTCGTTCGCGACGCGGAACCACTCGCGGACCGGTGCGGGCGACGTGCGGTCGTCGCCGGGCGCGATGGTTCGGGCGAGCGCGTTCGCGTCGAGCGGTTCGTTCACGAGCACCCACTCGGTGACGCCGTGGTCGCCGACCCAGTGGCCGACGAGGTCGCGGACGTGGTCGTCGACGAGCGCTGCGACGCGGTCGGGACGGCCGGCGTCGACCGCGTCCCACACCCGCGCGGGCACCACGTCCTCGGTTCGGCGCTGCCAGACGACGGGCGCGCCGGACACCTGGACGCCGCGCTCGCGGAGGAACGTCATCACGTCGTGCATCTCCTCGTGCGTGCCGGGCTGGAGCCAGCGCCGCCACTTGTAGGCGTTCTCGAACACCGCGTCCGTGAACAGCCGCCCCACCCACTCCCGGTAGGGGTGGCCGTCGGGGAGCGCGCGGTGGCGCGCGACGTTGTACGCAGTGCTGAACTGGTAGGCGGGCGCGAGCATCGCCACCTCCACCTCGACGCCAGCGTCCGCGGCGACGGTCAGTTCGGTCCGGCGGTGCTCGTCGATGCGGCGGTCGGCCGCGCGCTCCCAGTCAGGCCGCGACCCCGACCGCTCCCAGTCGTTCCCGGGCGTATCCGGGACGGGCGGCGGGGCTTCGGAGGTCGTCGTACCCTGCGTCTGGTCGTCGTCGCTGGTCGCGCAGCCGGCGAGCGCACCCGTGGCGACCGCCGCGAGAACCGAGCGGCGACGCATAGTTCGAAACCGTATTCCGCGCAAAAAGTTCCTTTGGCTCCGCGGGTCGGGGAGTAATTTTTTGGCGTGCGAATCGAACACACCGATGCGGGTTCACACGCCCGCAAGCGGTCCGTCGACCTGTGACGGCGCCGTTCAGGGGCCGGCGCACCCACGTCGGCCCCACGACACGCGTGTCCTTTTACTGGCGGCCGAGCGTCGCGCGGAGTCGGTCGACCGCGCGTTCGGCGAGCGTCCGTGCGGTGGCCTCCTCGATGTCGTGCGCGGTGGCGTCGCCGCCCGCGAGCCGTCGGCTTCCCGCGGTGTCGTAGACGACGGACGCGAGCCCCCAGCGCCGCTGGAACACGGACTGGGACTCGATGACGGTCTGGAGGCGGTAGTAGGGGACGATGGTCGTGGAGCGCGACCAGAACCCGGCGCGGGTGACGGCGTACTCGTCGCCCTCGGCGTGTCCGAGGTGGAGCCAGCGGTAGTGGCCGCCGGCGACCGCGGCCGGGACCAGGAGGAGGCCGAGCCACCAGTACGGCAGGGTCCAGACGGCGTGCGCGGCGAACGCGCTAGCGACGACAAGGCCTGCGAGGATGCAGTACCGGCCGACGTACCGGCGGCGCGCCCGCGACGGCGGTCGTTCGACCGTAATGTCGTCGAACGGTTCGAGCGTTCGGGCGAGGTCGAGCGCGTCCTCCCGGGGAGCGAACGGAACGGCGGCCTCGGAGCCGCCGGAGGGCGCGTCGCCGGGCGCGTAGCCCGCGGTCTCGACGGCGAGCGTGGCGTAGCCGATTCGCCGCATCAGGACGTTCTCCGTGAGGGACACCGACTGGAGTTTGTCGAGCGGAATCGTTCCCGTGTAGCGCTTGAGGAGGCCGCGCTCGTACCGGAGGTCGTCGCCCTCGCGGCGGAGGCGGAAGCCGTAGAACCGTACGAACCTGACTGCCGCGCTCGCCGCCCAGAGCGCGCCGACGAGCAGGAGGGCGCCGACGCCGACGAGGAAGACGAGGAGCGCGGCCCCGAGACCGTTCGCGGCGTCGGTGAACCCGAGCGTCGCGACGACCGGGCCGAGCAGGGGGAAGGCGACGGCGAGGCCGGACGCGACGCGGGGGTCGAAGGAGAAGAAGCTGTACGCGAGCAGCGAGCGGTCGTCGAGTTCGTACAGCACGTCCCCAGCCGTCTCCCCCTCGGGCTCGGCGGTTTCGCCGGCCTTGAGTCGGCGGATTTCGGTCTGGAGGCGTTCTGCTTCCTCGGCGCTCACGCACTCCAGTTTCGCCTCCGTGCTCCCGCCGCCCGCGGTCTCGACGCTGACGGTGGCGATGCCGAGCGCGCGCTGGAGGACGTTCCGCGTCACGTCCACGTTCTGCACGCGCCGGAGCGGAATCTCGCGCTCGCGGCGGCTGAGCACGCCGGAGTCGATGTCGAGCGTGTCGCCCGCGAGTTCGTACGCGAACCGCTGGTAGTACGCGTACTCGTACGCTAGTCCGAGAACGGCGAGCGCGACCACGCCGGCGAGGATGAACGGCCAGAACTCCGCGAACGCGCCGCCGGAGGTGGCGGCGACGCCGATGACGGCCGCCCACCCGAACCGGAGGCCGCGGTCGAGGACGCGGTACGGGACGCTGAACGGGTGGAGCCTCATACGGCGTCCTCGGGTTCGCTCTCGATGGCGAGTTCGCGCAGCGACGCCTGGAGTTCGTCCGCGCGCTCGGGCGTCAGCCCCGGAATCGAGACGTCCGCGCCGCGGCTTCCCGCGGTGTAGACGACGACCGAGGAGAGGCCGACGAGGCGTTCGAGCGGACCGCGCTGGGTGTCGACGTGCTGGACGCGGACGTACGGGACGACCGTCCGCACGCGCGTGATGACGCCGCGCTGGAGGAACAGCGTGTCCTCGCGGACCTCGAACCGGAATACCCTGTACCGGAGGACCGCAAACACCACGCCGATGAGACCGACGAGGAGGAAGACGGCGACGCCGTAGAGCGGCGTGAACCACGGGAACTCGCTGGTGTCAGCGAACAGCGCGACACCGGTGACGATGCCGCCGAGGACGAGGGCGGTGACGAGCGCGCCGACCGCCCAGACGAGTCGCACGCGGGGATTCAGGCGTTCCATGTGAGATGGGGGAACGCCCGCGGTGAAAAAGCCTCTAGTCGTCGCCGAGGATGACGCGGTGCGTCATCGCCTCGGGGTCGAGCACTTCGTCCGCCTCCTCCTCGGTGAGGTAGCCGCGTTCGAGCACGACCTCCCGCACCGTCTTGTCCTCCTTGAGCGCGGCCTTCGCGACCTCGCTCGCCTTGTCGTAGCCGATTGCGGGGTTGAGCGCGGTGGCGAGCGCCATCGACTGCTCGACCTGCGTCTCGCAGTGCTCCTCGTTCGCTTCGAGCTTCGCGACGAACTTGTTCGCGAACGTCTCACTCCCGTTCGCGACGAGGGTCGCGGAGTCGAGGAAGTTCTGCGCGAGAATCGGCTTGTAGAGGTTCAGGTCGATCTGGCCCTCCGCCGCACCCGCGCCGACCGCGGCGTCGTTCCCGACGACCTGCTTGTGCACCTGATTCACGGCCTCCGCGACGACCGGATTGATCTTCCCGGGCATGATGGAGGACCCGGGCTGGTTCTCCGGCTGCTCGATTTCGCCGAGGCCGTTCCGGGGTCCAGACGCGAGCAGGCGGAGGTCGTTCGCGATCTTGTTCAGGCTGCCGGCGACGGTTTTGAGCGCGCCGTGCGCCTCGCTCATCGCGTCGTGCGCGGCCTGCGCCTCGAAGTGGTTGTCGGCCTCGCGGAACTGAATGCCCGTCTCCTCGCTGATGTAGTCCGCGGCCTTCGGTGGGAAGTCCGGATGCGTGTTCAGGCCGGTGCCGACCGCGGTGCCGCCGAGCGCGAGTTCGCGCAGGTGCGGTTTCACGTTCTCCACGCGCGCCAGTCCCTTCTTTATCTGCGCGCGGTAGCCGCCGAACTCCTGCCCGAGGCGGACGGGCGTCGCGTCCTGGAGGTGCGTCCGGCCCGTCTTCACGATGCCGTCGAACTCCTCTTCCTTCGCCTCCAGCTCGGCCGCGAGGGTTTCGAGCGCGGGCTGGACGTCCTCCACGAGCGCCGAGAGGGACGCGACGTGCATCGCGGTCGGAATCACGTCGTTCGAGGACTGCCCGAAGTTCACGTGGTCGTTCGGGTGAATCTCCCTGGTGCCGATTTCGCCGCCGTAAATCTCGGTCGCGCGGTTCGCGATGACCTCGTTCGCGTTCATGTTCGACGACGTGCCCGACCCGGTCTGGAACACGTCGACGGGGAACTGGTCGTCGTGCTCGCCCGCGATGACCTCGTCGGCCGCTTCGACGATGGCGTCCGCCTTGTCCTCGGGAATGGTTTCGAGGTCGCGGTTCGCCTGCGCCGCCGCCTTCTTCACGACGCCAAGCGCGTGCACGAACCGCGGTTTGAACGACTCCCCGCTGATGGGGAAGTTCTCCACCGCGCGCTGGGTTTGTGCGCCCCAGTACGCGTCCGCCGGGACCTCCATCTCTCCGAGACTGTCCTCCTCGACGCGGTAATCGTCTGCCATACGCGGGGGGTCGTCGCGGACAGCGTAAAAGCCACCGGAACGACGCGCGCTCGCCGCGACCTACGCCTCGTACTCCTGGGGCGTGTAGGTCTTCAGCTCGAGGGCGTGGATGTCCCGCGTCATCTTCCCCTCCAGGGCGTCGTACACGAGCTGGTGCTGGTCGACCAGGGAGAGTCCTTCGAACGCGGGCGACACCACCGTCGCACCGAGGTGGTCGTCGTCGTGCGGGCCGCGCGTTCGCGAGACCTCCGCGTCCGCGTCTTCGATGTTCGACTCGATGAGGTCCTCGATTTCGGAGAGGTCCATGCACGAGTGAGGGAGTCCGGCGAGGAAAAACCGCCCGGTCGGGGACCGGAAACACCACTTGCTTATACCACTGAGTTATACACCCTGTCGTGTTCCACGACAACGCCCCACGAGAACGGCGGCACGAATCGGAAACGACGCGCCGAAACGGAGGCCGACGGTAGATGCGCGTTCTTGTCACCGGTGCGAGCCGGGGTATCGGCCGCGCAATCGCAGTCCACCTCGCGGAATCGGGCGCGGACGCGGTCGCCGTCAACTATCGGAACTCGGCCGACGCCGCGGCGGAAACCGCGCAGTCCGTCGAACGAGCGGGCGCAGACACAGCCACAATCCAGGCAGACGTAAGCGACCCCGACGCCGCGGACGAACTCGTCGCGGACGCGGTCGACGCGTTCGACGGCCTCGACGCCGTCGTTAACAACGCCGGAATCGTCCGACCCGAACGAACCGAAGAACTCACGAACGACGACTGGAACGCCGTCCTCGACACCAACCTCGACGGCGCGTTTTACGTCACGCGCGCCGCCCTCCCGCACGTCCAGACGGCATCCGGTGATATCGTCTTCCTCTCCAGCATCGGCGGCACCGCCGGGACGGTCGACGCGAGTTACGCCGCGAGCAAGGCCGGCCTCCACGGCCTGACCCGGTCTCTCGCCAGAGAGTACGGACCGACCGGCGTGCAGGTCAACGCCGTCGCCCCCGGTCCCGTCGACACCGAGCTCAACGAGGACATCGTGAACTACCTCGAACGTATCGACTTCCGCGGCCACGAATCCGTGGACACGCACCTCCCCGAGTACGCCTGCCAGCCCGAATCCGTCGCGGAGACTGTCAGCTACCTCCTCGACAACGAGTTCGTCCACGGAGAAATCGTGAACGTGAACGGCGGAATGCAGTTCGGGTAGGTCACGTCCACTGGTCGAGGCCCGTCTGGACCATCGACTCCTCGATGCGGTCGAAGGCGGTTTCGACCTCGCTCGCGGGTATCTCCCACTCCTCACAGACGTAGTCGCGCGCGGCGCTCACGTCGGGGTCCACGTCGAGGTCGAGCGCGTAGTCGTCAGTCACGTCCGGGTCGAGGAACAGTTCGCGGATGCGGTCCGCGTGCTCGATGTACTCGTCGTCGGCGTCGAGGACGCCCCAGAGGTCGCCGTGCTCCTTCACCGATTTCAGCGCGGTTTTCGGCCCGTAGCCGCTGAGGCCCTCGTTGAAGTCCGTACCGCAGAGGATGGCGATATCCACGAGTTGCTCCCACGTGACGTCGTGTTCGTCGAGCGTCGCCGCGAAGTCCATCAGTTCGGGGTGGCCCTTCGAGGTGAGCTGGCGGAGCGTGTACGGCGCGCCGAACAGGATGGTGTCGTAGTCGTCGCTGCCGGCGTAGTCGATGTCATCGTCGACGCGCGCCATGTACGCGGCCTGCGCCTCGCCCTCCGCGGGCGCCTCGACCTGCGGCACGTCGAGGATATCGAGGAGGTCGCGCGTCGTCTCGTGGATGGTGTCGGTGAGGCGCTGCGTCCGCGACTCCAGCCGAGCGACCGCGACCGCGTCCCCTTCCTCGCGCGCTTCCTCGAGTTGTGCTTCGTATTTCTCGCGCTGCTCGCGGCGCTCCTCGATTTCGGCGTCCTTGAGTTCGGTGACGCCGCCGTCCCAGACGAACACCGGGGTGAGGTCGTTCTCGAAGAACTTCGGGAGGCCCTTCACGACGCCGAGGAGGTTCGCCACTTCGGTTCCATCGCTCGTGGTGTAGACGGAGTCGCTCGTCCACTTCACGGTCGTGGTGAGGTACTTGTAGAGCCAGTTGTGCGCGTCCACGGCGACCGCGTCCCCGTCGAGGTCGGCGAACGCGACCTCCTCGATGACGGCGAGCTGCCGCAGGTCCGAGAGTCCCATTACCCGTGCTTGGACGCGTTCGAGGTTAAGGTTTCGCGACGGTCAGAGGAGACCGATGGCGAGCAGGACGAGGCCGACGAGGACCGTGGCGATACCGGCGCCGCGCTGGACGACCGCGGTTTCGAGGTCGCTGAGGTCGTCGGCGGCGTCGTACATCGCGTTCTCCGGCCGGAAGACGAGACCGGGTTTCACGAGCGCAGCGGAGCCCGTGGCGAGGGCGAGCAGCCCGAGCACGAGGAATATCGGGGACATGCGTGGTGGTGGGGCGAGCGCGCGCTTCAGGCTGGCGGTTCGCGGGATTCCGGCGCGCCGGCGTCGAGTTTCTCCGCGACGAACGCGGCTTCCTCGTCGGAGAGGTCTCGGTCGCGGTACCGTCGAAGCCCGGTCCGGTAGTCGGCGTCCGCGGTTGACCCGTCCGCGAGTGCGGGATGGGCGAGGACGAGTTCGGCGAGCCCCGTCGAGTCGCCGGTCCAGCCGAACCCGGCCTTGTGGAGCGCGTGGTACGCGAAGGGGTTGTTGACGGCGATGTTCACCGTTCCGTAGCGCTCGTGCAGGCGGTCGGTGGCGAACGCGCAGAGCCGGGGGCCGACGCCGTCGCCCCGGTAGTCCTCGCGGACGGTGACGTACCGCAGCCACCCCGTCGCGTCGTCGGTGCGGTCGGCGTTGAACGACACTGCACCGACGAGGTCGTCGTCGCGCGCGACCGCCTTGCCCGTGTTCGACATGACGAACTTCCCGGCGTACGCGAACCGCCGCCAGTCGAGGCGCAGCGTGGGTTCGTCGGCGGGCCAGCCGAGGAAGTCGAACTCCATACCGATACCTGGGTCGGCGGAGGCTTATGTGGCACGCCCGCGACCCACGGGTGTGCACGACGTTCCGTACTTCGACGCGTTCGCGCCGGTCTACGATTTCGTGATGCCGGCGGCGGAGCGCGCGCCGCTCGCGGCCGGACTCGCGTACGCGGAGCGGGACGTGGAGCGCGTGCTCGACCTCGGCGGCGGAACCGGGCGGGCGGCCCGCGCGCTCGGCGGCGCGACCGTCGTGGACGCCTCGCGGGGGATGCTCGAACGCGCCGCGGACGCCGGGCTTCCGTGTGTGCGGGGCGATGTCGGCGCGCTTCCCATCGACTCGGCCAGCGTGGACGCGGCAGTTGTGGTGGACGCACTCCACCACTTCCCGGACATTCTCGGGGCGCTCGCGGAGGCCGCGCGCGTCCTCCGGCCGGGCGGCGTGCTCGTCGTTCGGGAGTTCGACCCGACCACCGTTCGGGGGCGACTGCTCGAAGTGGCCGAGCACGCGATTCGGTTCGAGTCGACGTTCCACGCGCCGGGCGGTCTCTGCGGGCTGCTGGCGGGCGCGGGGTTCGCGCCGCACGTCGTCGAGCGCGGGTTCGCGTACACGGTCGCGGGCGTTCGAGAGCAGAGGAGCGAATAGGGAGGCGCGCGAAGGCCCGGTATGTTCGAGTTCGACCGGCGGACGGTTCGACGGTTCGTCGCGGGCGACCTCGTGGCGATTCTCGCGTTCGTCACCGTGGGCGAGTACCAGCACAGTCCGTTCCTCTTTCAGCCGTCGCAGGCGGGCGACCTCGCGGTCCAGCTCGCGGGCGCGGCGGTGCCGTTCCTCGTCGGCTGGATACTCGGGTCGTGGGCCTTCGGCGCGTACGGCGAGCGCGTAGCGGAGTCCTGGCTCCGCCTCGCCGGCGCGACAGTCGGCGGCTGGCTGGTCGCGGACGTAATCGGGCAGCTACTGCGGAGTACCGCGTTCTTCCCGGGCGACGCGTCACCGGTGTTCTTCGCCGTCGCAGCGGCGTTCGGTGCGATATTCCTGCTCGCGTTGCGGACAGCCACGACGACCCTCCGCGACTCATAAGTTATGAGTAAGTCATACTTCAGCCACTCTTCACCTGTGGGAAAGACTTATATGAGTATCTCGCATAGTATGTATTGTATTATGAGTGAGTATTACGACGTTATCCTCGGTCTCATCCCGCTCGCGTTTCTGGGAACCATCGGCGGCTTCAGCTTCACCGGGTTCTCGCTGACAACCGCCGTAACCGCCGCAGGACTCGTCGGAATCGCACTCGTCGGCCACGCCCTCTTCGTCAACGGCCCCGTCGACCGCGCGCCCGCGACGACCACGTCCCCCGCGCAGAACGCCTCCGGCCCGATGAACGCGCCCGTCGACGCCGAATAACGCGCCGCTCCCTCAACGCTTTTCCTCCCGCCCCGCGAACTCGCGAACGTGACTGACGCACGCTACCTCGCGAGCGACGACGTATCCGACCTCGCGACACCCGCAGACTACGTCGAGGCCGTGCGGGACGCCTACCGCCAGCGCGGCGAGGGCGCGCCCGCGGAACCGCGCACGAAACTCGTGAACAGCGACCCGCCCGGGATGTTCACGACGTACGCCGCTATTCTCCCCGACACGGGCGCGATGGGCGGCTACATGTACAGCGCGGGGTTCGGCGAGCGCGACGCGTGGTTCATGACGCCGCTGTTCGACGCGGATTCGGGCGAACCGCTCGCGCTCATCGACGGCGCGAGCATGAACCCGTTCAAGACCGGAGCGACGGGCGCGGTAGGCGTGGACGCGCTCGCGCGCCACGACGCCACCTCCGTCGCCGTCATCGGAAGCGGCGCGCAAGCGAGAGGGCAGTTGCGCTGCACCGCGGAGGTCCGCGACCTCGAAACCGTCTGGGTGTACTCGCCGACGAAGGAACACCGCGAGGCGTTCGCGGGCGAGATGAACACCGCACTCGACGCTTCCGTCGCGGCCGTCGCGTCGTCCGACGCCGCCATCGAGAACGCGGACATCGTCATCACCGCGACGAACGCGTCCGAACCGGTGTTCGACGGCGACCACCTCGAAGACGGCACGCACGTCACCGCGATGGGGCAGTACAACCCGAACAAGCGCGAACTCGACGAGACGACCATCGAGCGCGCGACCTACGTCCCCGACCTCCGCGCCCGCGCAACGACGGACGCCGGCTCGTTCCTGCACGCGCTCGACGAAGGCGTCGTCACCGAGGACCACATCCACGCCGAGCTGGGCGAGGTGCTCGTCGGCGAGGCCGACGGCCGGACGAGCGACGACGAAATCACCGTGTTCGACTCCGGCGGCACCGGCATCGAGACGGCAGCCGCTGCCTACCTGCTGTACGAACGCGCGGAAGAAGCGGGACGCGGAACCACTATCGACATCTCGCCCGCGAGCGAGGCGCTGACGGGCGAGTAACTACTCGTCGCGACTGCGAACGCTCTCGACGCGCTCTTTCACGCCGAGGCTCTTCTCGCCAACGATTGCGCCGACTAGTCCACCGATAGCGCCGCCCGTGCTCGCGGTGTTCCGGCCGAGCAGTCCGCCGACCCCGGCACCGATTGCGGCGCCGATAGCTGCGTACTTCGCGCGACTCACGGCCCTGTTGATTCGGGACTTCATACATCCCCGTAGGCGGCCTGGATACAAAAACCTCGCCGCCGACTAGAGGTAGTCGGCGATGCCGAGCGCGATGTCGAGGGGAACGCCCGCGAACAGCGCGCCGACGAGGTAGCCGAGGATTGCGCCGCCGTTGAGCAGGGGGAGGGCGGCGTGCGCTTCGCCCTTCAGGACTTCGCGGAGGAGGACGACGAGGCCGACGAGCGTGCCGGTGGCGGCGGTGAGCGCGGGGATTGGGACGCCAAGGATGGCGTCGGCGTCGAGGAAGAACGCGGCGCTCGCGACGAGAATCGTCGGCATCACGGCGTCACCCAATCCGATGAAGAGCGCGTCGCGCTCGCCGTCGTCCTCGTCGTCGCCGGCGGCGCCGGGCGTGCTGTCCTCCCGGAAGGAGTAGCCGAGGCGGGTGGGGACGACGAAGAGGATGGGGACGTTGAGGTCCATCACGCCCTCGGCGAGGGTGAGCATGTGCTTGGTTCGGTAGACGCTGATGGCGTCGTAGAGGGCGAGGCCGACGAGCAGGACGAGCGCGGGGAGCACGCCGAAACTCACGCCGAACAGGGCGGCGGCGCCCATGCCCATGACGACGCCGGCGGCGTCGATGACGTACCACTCGGGGTGAATGAGGAGGCCGAGCACGACGAGCGCGCCGGCGCCGGCGCCGACGAGCGGTCCGCCGACGACGCTGAACACGTAGTAGGTGACGAGCGCGCCGGTGGCGATGATGACGTACCGGATGGCTTGCTCCTTGCCGTACTTGATGACGCCGAGCATCACGGCGGTCGCGACGAGCAGCAATCCGATGTAGAGAATACTGTTGAGGGGGTTCGTGGGGTCCTCGATGGTCTGGTAGCGTTCGAACGGTTCGACGAGTGCGAGCGCACCGGCCTGTACGCAGAGGAAGAGGAGGACGGTCGCCGCACCCGCGAGGAGGGCGCGCGTGCGCTGCTTCATGTCGGCACAGAGACGACCGGGGGTTTTCGTCGTTCCGACTTATCGAAGGTAGAGCGTGTCCCCGAGGAGTGCGGGGACGTGCACGCCGTCGGCGGGCGTGACCGCGAGGTACGGCCGGTCGGTCGGGCCGAACACGTCCACGACGCGCCCCACGGAGTCGAGGGAGGAGTCGACGACGGTCGCGCCGATATCGGGGTGGTCCTCGCCCTCGCAGCGGACGATGGCGAGACCCTGCGCGGTCCGGGTGACGGTGCCTGCGCGCCGCATTACTCGCGGAGGGCCGTGACGTACGCGCCGACGGCCTGCAGGAGGTCGGACTTCCCGGCGTCGTCGGCGTTCTCCACGAGCACGCGGCCGCGTTCGCGCCAGCTCTCCCGACTGTACGCCTTATCGCGCTCGATGACGGCGTCGTACCCGACCTGTCCGACGGCTTTCGCTATCTCGTCCACCGTCGGGTCCGGGACCGCGAGGCTCTCGGGCACCCGGCGTCCCTCCCGCCGCGTGCACTCGCTGTCGAGGTAGGCGGGGTAGATGACGTTCTCGACCATACGGGAAAAGAATCGACCGGACGGTTAAACCCTGTTGGACCTATCGACGGCGCGCGACCACGAACGCACCCGCGAGCGCGGCGAGTGCGCCGAGCACGCCGAATCCGGGCGTGCTACCCTCGGCGTCAGTCGTCGTCGCGGCGGTCGTCGTGTCCGCAGCAGCGGTCGTGCCGGACGAGCTCGTCGTCGTGCTCGTCGTAGTCGTGGTGGTGCTGTTCACGGCCTCCCACGCGTCGGGGTGGAGGGCCTTCGTGATATCCACGAGCGGGTAGACGACGCGCGGCGCGGGCTGGCTGAGGTAGTTGCTGTTCACGACGACGATGTTCCCGTTCTGGTAGGCCTGCGTCTGCTTGAGGGCGTCCGTCGCGACGGATTCGAGCGCCGCCGTTCCGTTCGGCGTCTCGTTCACCATCGCGGGGTTGTAGCTGGCGAGCAGCCACTCTGGGTTCTGCTGAATGACGAACTCGCCGCTCACGTCGCTCGCGGTCGGCCCGGAGAAGTCGCCGTTCAGGATGATGTTGTGCGCGCCGGCGGTGCGCATGATGTCCGTGATGAACGAGTCGGGGCCGGGCGCGTACCCGCTACCCTGCGAATAGTGCATCGACTTGTTCTCGACGTCAGCGGTCGCCTCCTGCACCTTCTGCACCTGATTCTGCATCCACGTCACCGTCTCCTCGGCGCCCTCGCAGTTCCCGACGAGTTTGCCGGTGAGCCGGGTCTTCTCGTAGATGTCCTGGAAGCTGGTGGCGGACTCGAACTTGAAGACGGTCGTGCCGTTCTGCCGGAGTTTCTCGGCAGTGGAGTCCTTCTGGATGTTCGCGAGCAGGACGAGGTCGGGGTCCTGCGCGAGCACTTTCTCGACGTCCGCATAGCCGAGGCTGGTAGCAACGTTGGTCACGTTCTCCGCGCCGTCGAGGTAGGACGTGTACGGGCTATTGTAGAGGCCGACGACCTTGTCCTGTGCGCCGATTTCCCACATCGTCTGGGTGCCGCTGGCGCCCACGACGACGACGCGTTCGGGCTCTTCGTCAACCGTCACTTCGGTTCCGGTGGCGTCCGTCGCGGTGAACGGATAGCCACACGTGGCGTTCGCGGAGTCGTCCTGGGCGGCGACGGTGCCGCCGAGGGCCGGAACGCCCGCGGTTGCGAGCAGTGCGACCATCACTACGGTAAGAAGGCGTCTGTGCACGTCTCCCCGTCCACGCTTGTTCAATAAATATTTACCTAACCCAACCCTGGTTGTCTTCGTATGCCCGCCGCCCGCGTTAGAGTCGTCTCCGCGACCGTCGCCCTCGCCGCGCTCACCGTGGCGAGCGTCGTCGCGAGCGCGACCCTCGGCCCCATCTCCATCCCGCCCGCCGAGGTCGCGCAGGCCATCCTGAACGCGGTCGTCGTCCCCACCGGCGCCGCGCTCTCCGCCGGCTTCCCCTACGTCGACGTGACGTGGGCGCACGTCTTCCACTTCGACGTGCCTCAGCCCTACCCGTTCGTCGTCGTGAACCTCCGCCTCCCCCGCATCGTCCTCGGCGCCGCCGTCGGGTTCGCGCTCGCCGTCGCCGGCACCGTCATGCAGGGGTTCTTCCGGAACCCGATGGCCGACCCCTCCATCATCGGCGTCTCGTCCGGCGCGGCCGCCGCCGCGGTCGCCCTCATCGTCCTCCCGCTCACCGTCCCCGGTGGCCTCCCCGCCGCGGCGTTCGTCGGCGCGCTCGCCGCCGCGTTCTTCGTCTACCTCATCGCTACCCAGAACGGCCACACGCCCGTCGCCACCCTGCTCCTCGCCGGCGTCGCCGTCCAGACCTTCCTCGGCTCCGTCGTGAGCCTCCTGATGGTTCGCTCCGACCAGCACAGCCTCCAGCGCGCCATCCACTGGCTGATGGGCAGCCTCGCCGACACCGACTGGGCTGAAGTCCAGCTCGTCCTCCCCGTCGCCCTGCTCGGCGGTCTCGTCCTCTACGCGTACAGCCGCGAACTCAACCTCCTCCTGCTCTCGGAGGAGGACGCGCACTCGCTCGGCGTCGAAGTCGAGCGCACCAAACGCCTCCTCCTCGCCGTCGCGAGCGTCGTCACCGGCGCGGCAGTGATGTACGCGGGCGTCATCGGGTTCGTCGGCCTCATCGTCCCGCACGTCCTCCGACTCGTCGTCGGCCCCGACCACCGCATCCTCCTCCCGACGAGCGCGTTCGCCGGCGCGAGCTTCCTCGTGCTCGCGGACACGCTCGCTCGCGTCGGCGTCGACGGCCTCCCGCTCGGCGCGCTCGGCGTCACGGGCGTGTTCGGCGGCGGCCTCCCCGTCGGCGTCATCACGTCCTTCCTCGGCGCGCCGTTCTTCCTCTACCTCCTGCGGAAACGCGAGGTGCACGAACTGTGAGACTCGACATCGAGGACATCGAACAGTCGTTCGGCGACCTCACCGTCCTCGACCGCGTGAGCGCCACAATCGACGAAGGGTCGCTCGTCGGCCTCGTCGGCCCGAACGGCGCGGGGAAGACGACGCTCCTCCGCACCATCACGGGCGGCCTGACGCCCGACGCCGGAACCGTGTCCGCGGGCGACGCCGCCGTCCACGACCTCTCCTCACGGGCGGCGAGCAGGCGAATCGCCGTCGTCCCCCAGGAAACCACCATCTCCTTCGACTTCACCGTCCGCGACGTGGTGGAGATGGGGCGCCACCCCCACCAGGCGCGCTTCGGCGCCGACCCCGACCCGGACATCGTGGCGGAGGCGATGGAGCGAACAGAGGTCGCGCAGTTCGCCGAGCGCTCCATCACCGCGGTGAGCGGCGGGGAGCGAAAGCGCGTGCTGCTCGCCCGCGCACTCGCGCAGGACGCCCCGATACTCCTGCTTGACGAGCCGACCGCGGGCCTCGACGTGAACCACCAGATTCGCACGCTCGACCTCGTTCGCGACCTCGTCTCCGAGGGCCGCACCGCGCTCGCGGCCATCCACGACCTCGACCTCGCCGCGCGGTACTGCGATAGGCTGCTCGTGCTCTCCGACGGCGGCGTGCTCGCGTACGGCCCGCCCGAGGAGGTGCTGACGACGAGTACGCTCCGGGAGGCGTTCGACGCGCGCACCGCGGTGAGCGAGAACCCCGTCACCGGGTCGCCGGCGGTGACGCCGCTCTCCGAGCAGGCGGACGAGCGCCCCGAAACGGTTCACGTGCTCGGCGGCGGCGGGGCCGCGGCGCCGCTCGTCCGACAGCTCGCGGACGGCGGGTTCCGGGTGACGGTTGGCCCCGTCGTCGAAGGCGACGCGGACCACCGCGCCGCCCGCGCGCTCGCCGCGGACTGCGTGACCGTCGAACCGTTCGCGGGCGTGGACGGCGACGCCTTCGACGCCGCTCGCGCGCTCGTCGAACGTGCGGACGCGACCGTCGTCGCGAGCGACGCCCTCGACCTCGGGCGGAACAGAGACCTCCTCGCGGGCCGCGTGCTCGTCGCGGGCGACCGAACGGCCGTGGACGCGCCGCACGCGCCCGCGGAACGCGTCGCGGCCGCCGTGCACGAGGGCGAACACGGACGACCCGGCGCCGCCGGCGCCAGCACCGATTAATCGCGAATGCGGGCGGCGAGCCGTCGGTAGCCGGGGAACGGCAACACCGTCTCGGGCGGGATACGGTGGGCGAGCGCGTACGCGAGGCTCGCGAGAAGGGCGGCCGCGGCGGCGTCCGCGAGCCAGTGCATCCCGAGGTAGAACGTCGAGAGGACGATGACCGCGGCCGACCCGGCGGCGGCGAGCGCGTACCGTCGCGTCGTCTTCCGCGCGTAGAGCGCGGCGAGGACGGAGAGGCCGGTGTGGAGGCTCGGGAACGCCTTCAGCATGGAGTCGCTCGCGAGCATACCCGCCTCGACCTCGGGCGTGACGAACACGAGCGGGTCGACGTTCGCGGGCGGGTAGAGCGCGGGGATGGAGACGGGCGTTCGGAGGAAGAACGGGACGGCGAGCAGGACGACGAGGACGTAGGAGACCGCGTACCGGCGCGCGTCCAGTTCGGACGCGTGCGACTTGAGGACGAGGTAGGTGAACGGCACGAGCACGGGGAAGACGACGAGGTAGAAGACGGCGAACGTCCACGTGAGCGGCGGACTGGCGACCGACTGGACGGCCGCGACGGCGCTCCCCTCGACGCCGTACACGACGTGCGTGAACGTCTGGTCGACGTGGTTCGCCTCGGCGAGCGAGGGGAGGTTCTGGGCGACGAGCCACGCGACGCCGATGTACTTCCAGTCGGTTCGGGCGAACTCGCGGACGTACCACGTCGGCGAGCGCGGGAGGAAGACGAGCGCGGACAGAACGAGGCCGAGCACGGTTGCCGCGGTGACGGCGATCATGTACTCGTCGGCGGGAGAGATGGAGAGCATTCCGTACGCGTTGTAGGGCGGCGCAGCCGGTATGTCGGTTTCCCTTCCGCCCACAGAGTAAAGCCGTCGGCGGTTCGACGACGAATATGCAACGCGCTACGGTTCTCGTCGCCGTCCTCTTCCTCGCGGCCGTCGCGCCCGCGGCCGGTGGCGTCGCCGGTGCCGCCGGATCTGCGACGACCGCGTCCGACGTGGCGGCGGCGCAGTCGACGAGCGAACTCGTTCGGACGACGACGCTCCGCCTCACGCCGGACGATTCCGGGGCGGTGGCGGCGGTCGTGGAGTACGACACGCCGTCGAACCTCGCGTCCCTCGATGTCCGCGCGGGCACGGGAACGGTGGTGTCGACGGACGGCTTCACCGAGACGGAGAACGGTCTCCAGTGGGACAACGAGACCGCAACCCCCTCGTTCACGCTCTCCGTCGAGGTGAACCAGACCATCTCGGGGTCGCGCGCGCTTCCCGAGGACGTGCACGCGACGCCGGATGCGGACGCGGCCCAGGAGTCCGGCGGGTACTCGTTCGTGGACGTGGGCGAGTGGGCGATACTGCCCGTTCCGCAGTTCTCCTCGCAGTGGACGTCGTACGGGAGCGTGACGCTGTCGTCGTCCGTCGCGGTCGCGGGTGAGGGCGCGGTCGGCGGGAACATCGCCTACCTCGGCCCGGAGCGGACGTACACGGCGAGCGAGAACGGACAGGAGTTCCGGCTCGTCGTGCCCGCCGCCGCGTCGCTGGCCGAGTCCCCGGACGACATCCTCGCGTCGCTCACGAGCGCGTCAGACTCTCTGCAGGTCGGCGCGCGTGACGAGCGCGTGATGACCATCGCCGCGCCAACGAGCGTGGACTGGGGGCCGGCGGGCCTGGAGTACGGCGGGAGCGACTCGTGGGTGCTCGCGGACAGCCGACTGGACACCGCGGGGAACGTCTGGCTGCACGAGTACGTGCACACCCGCCAGGACTTCAGTACGACGAGCGCGACCCAGTGGGTGACCGAGGCGACCGCCGAGTACTACGGCGCGCTCCTCACGCTCCAGCAGGGCCGCATCGGCTTCGACGCGTTCGCAGAGCACCTCCAGCGCGGCACGCGGTCGCCGTACGCGAGTGCGGTGCTCGCCGACCCGGGGACGTGGACGTACAACTACGCGAACTACGTGAAGGGACCGCTCGTCTACGGGAACGTCGACCGCGTGATTCGACTCGCGTCGGACGGCGAGCACACGGCGGAGGACGTGCTCGGCCGGCTGAACGTCGACACCGACGGGACGGTGACGCAGTCCGAGTTCCTGGCCGCCATCGCAGCAGCGGGGTCTGACGACGTGGCGTCGTACGCTCGGCGGTACACGGAGACGCGCGCTGTTCCCGATATGTGGGGCCGTGAGGCGCACGCCGAAGCGTTCGAGAGCGCGACTGCGCGGCTGGTCGCGTCGGTGCCGAGCGACGGCGTGCGCGTCACCGGCCCGTACCGGAATACGACGACCGGGAGCGTGCCGACGCTCGTGACGGGTGAGACTACGGCAGTGTCGGTCGACGTGACGAACGAGGGCGGCGCTGACGGGTCGTTCACCGCGGCGCTCCTCCGGTCCGGTCGCGCGCTCGACACCACTGACCTGTCGGTCGCGCCCGGCGAGACCGCGACGGCGACCGTCTCCGCGACGTTCGACGAGGCCGGCCAGTACACGCTGACGTACGGCTACGAGACGCGAACGATACGGGTGCGGGAGCCGGCGTCCCCGAACGCGACTGTCGAGGTGGACGCGACGACCGTCGCGCCCGGCGACGCGGTCCGCGTGTCCCTGGAGGCATCGAACCCCGCTGACTACCCGGCGAACGGGACGTACCCGGTGGTCGTGGACGGGGAGACCGTCGAGACGTGGACGGCCGCACTCGGTCCCGCCGAGACCGCCTCGTTCGAGACCACGGTGACGCTCGACGAACCCGGCGCGCACACCGTCCGGGTCGGCGACCGTACGTTCACCGTCACCGTCGAGGAGACAGCGACGACCGCCGCACCGTCGAGCACGGGAAGCACGCCCGGGTTCGGCGTCACGGCCACCGTCGTGAGCGCGCTGCTCGCCGCCCTCGTCGCGTCACGCCGCCGCTAAACCGCCGCGACGGCGACGTACGAGACGGCGGTGAGGACGGCCGCGGCGAGAATGGAGATGGCGGTGAGTTCGGCGGCGTGCCGGCGGTCGCGTCGGCGGGCGTCCGCGTCGCTCACGCTGCCGCGGTCGCCGCCGAACGAAAACCTGCCGCGCCACGCGAGCCGCACGCAGAACGACTCCCGGCCCTGAACGTACCACTCGATACCGACGGCGAGCGGCGCGAACGCGCCAAGCACGAGAACGGCGGGAACGGACGCCGCGGCCACGACGGCGACGTACGCGATGGCGAGCGCGAACGCGGCGTACGCTATCCGGTAGCGGCGGCGGCGTTCTTGCTCGCCGATGTTGCACGTCCCGGGGACGTACTCACTCATGAATCGGGATAGGGGAGCGCGCGGGTAATCGTCTCGGGCAGGGGCGAGGCCCGCCGGGTCACGGACGCGCGGCGTCGAGTTCGGCCTGCACGACTCCCCAGTCGATCGGCGGTTCGAGGTCGCCCACGGCGGACGCGAAGCGCTCCACGCGGTGGCCGTGGGCGTCCCGCCACTCGGTGGTCGCGCTCGCGTCGATGCGGTTGGCGAGCGACTGGTGGCGGGCGGCGAGCGCGTCGAGGCGGCTGGCTTCGGTCTCGTAGTCGCCGTCCCACTCGCGGAGGTCGGCGCGTTCCGCGCGGAGGTCCGCGAGCAGGAGTGAGAGGACGTGCGACTGGAGGGCCGCGCCAACCCACGCCGCGGCGTTCGCGTCACCGCCTTCGAGGCGGTCCGCGGCGTCCGCGAGCGCGTCCAGCGAGTCAGCCACGTCTGCGAGGTCGTCCTCGAACGTCTCACGGCGGCGTTCGGGGTTCGTGAGCCAGTTTTCGAGGGATTCCGCGTCGCTACTGAGTTCGTCGGCGGTCCACTGCGCGGCGCTCGCGTCCTCGCGGAGGTCGTGGAGGGCGAGCGAAACGTCGACGAGAGCGTCCCGTTCGCTGGCCTGCCCGACGATGTTCTGGAGGCGCTCGCCGAGGTCGTCCACGGTGGCTTCGAGCGCGTCGAGGCGGTCCTCGTGCGTGCCAACGCGGGCGTCCACGGTGTCGAGGTCGGGGGCGTCGGTCGCGGCGTCCCGGGCGTCGGCGACCGCCATCGCGGCGAGTTCGACGCGCGTCTCGGGGGTGGCGACGACCTTCGAGGCGTCGGCGAGTTCGGCGTCGACGCCGTCCCACGTGACCCGTCCGTCCTCGTCGGCGACCGCGCCGAGCGCCGCCCGGACGACGGCGGGGTCGCGGTCCACTTCGTCGGTGACGGCGTCGGTCGCGTCGTCGACCACCAGTCCGTCGATGCCGTCGGTGTCCGCGCGTTCACGCATACTCGACGGAATCGGACGCGCGAGGATATAATTTTCGACAGAGAGCGCCTATACAGACTGTTTACGCCGATTATAGTGAACGTACGGCTATATAGGCGGACGTACGGATAGTTCGAGAACGGAGCGTCCGTAGCCGTACGGGGGTGTACGGCCCCGAATAGTATACTATTATAAAGGGTCTTTATACGAAACCGCATGTTCTCAGGTGATGCCTCAGGACGACACGGGCACGGGAGCGGGTGTATCGCGGCGTAAGTTCATCGCGGCGACGGGTGCGGTCGGCGCGGCCGGTCTCGCCGGCTGTCAGACGGAGAGCTCGGGCGACGAGACGACGGCGACAACGGAGAGCGGCGACGACAACCAGAACACGCAGCAGACGACGCAGTCCGAGAGCAACGACACGTCGATGCTGACGGCCGAGGGGTCCTCGACGGTGTACCCCATCGCGAACACGGGGAGTTCGTACTGGAACTCGAATCCACCGAACGACGACGGCGAGTACTGGGGGTCGAGTAGCGAATCCACTGTCCCCGGATGGGAGGAACTCGGGTCGCCGGATATGCGGCTCGCGGACTACTTCGCGAGCCTCTACGGGTTCGAGCCGACCGGCCAGCAGGCGACGCCGCCGTTCATGACGTCCATCGGTCTGAGCCACTCCGGAACCGGCTGTAAGTCCGTCTGGGACGGCCTCGTCGACATCGGGAACTCCTCCGGCCCCATCACGGCCGAACTCGGCTGGAGCGAGGAACAGCGCGACCAGCGCGTCGTCGACCACGTCGTCGGCCGCGACGGCCAGCCGGTCGTCGTCAGTAGCGACATCTACGACGCGGGTATCACCGAGCTCACCGGCGAGCATATCCGTCAGATCTACCAGGACGAAATCACGAACTGGAGCGAGCTCGGCGGGCCCGACCAGGAGATCTACGTCATCGGCCGCGCCGAAGGCTCGGGAACGGACACCTCGTTCCGCCTGAACATGCTCGGGAGCGCGGACGCCCCGATGCCAGGCGTGAACACCCGGTTCGGGCAGAACCAGCAGGTCGCGCAGGCCGTCCAGCAGAACGAGGGCGCCATCGCGTACATGGCGCTCGCGTTCACCGGCCCGCAGGTCCAGCCCATCGCCATCGACTTCGAGGGGACGGTGTACCAGCCGGACAAGGACGCGGAACACACCATCTTCGACAGCGAGTACCCGCTGAACCGCGACCTCCACCAGTACACGAAAATCACGGAGGACGCGCCGAACGGCACGGATAAGCGGGAGGCCGCGTTCATCAATATGTTCCTGACGACGTTCGGGCAGACGGTGTTCGTCGAGGGGAACAACTACATCCCGCTCCCGACGAAGGACCTCGAGTCCGAGAAGGCGAAGCTGCCCGAGCAGGCCTGACGCGGCACTCGACCACCCCTATTTCATTTATTGATGTCATCATTACAAGACCGTGCGGCGGCCGTCCCGGTGGCGGTGTCTCGCGCGCTCCGGCGGAGTCGGGAGTTCGTCGCGGACACCGACCCCGTCGCGCTGGCCGTCGTCGGTGTCATGACCGTTTCGTTGCTCGGCGCGCTCGTCGGGTTCCTCCTCGTCTCCTCGTTGACGGCGGTGCCGTTCGTCGTGTTCCTCCTGAGCGCGGCGTACGGCTGGGTGTTCCACCAGGGGCTCACGGCGCGCGCGCTGACGTTCACGATGACCGTCTCGACGATACTGATACTGCTGCTCATCATCGTGTTCATCTTCGCCGAGTCGATTCCGGTGATTCGGTACGAGAGCGCGACCGTGTTCGGCGTGAGCGTCCCCGGCCTCCGGTTGTTCGTCCAGCCGAACTGGGACGCGGTGTCGCCGCCGATTCGGTACTCGATGGTGCCGATGATTCACGGGACCGTGATGGTCACGGTGATAGCGACGATGGTCGCCGGCCCGCTCGGCGTCGCCGCGGCGCTCTTTCTCTCCGAGATAGCGCCGCCGGCCGTCCGCGAGACCGTGAAGCCCGGCGTGGAAATCCTCGCCGGCATCCCGTCCATCGTGTACGGCTTCATCGGGTTCACGCTCCTCGGGCCGTGGGCGTCCGATAAGTTCGACATCCTCGGACAGGGAACATACCTCTTCGTCGGCATCGTCGTCGGCCTGATGGCGCTCCCCACGGTCGTCTCCGTCGCCGAGGACGCGCTCGCGGCGGTGCCGGAGTCGATGAAGTCCGGGTCGCTCGCCATCGGCACGACCGACTGGCAGACCATGACGAGCATCACGCTCCCCGCGGCGATTTCGGGTGTGTCGGCGGCCGTCCTGCTCGGCGTCGGGCGCGCCATCGGCGAGACGATGGCGGCGACCGTGATGCTGCGCGGCGTCCCCCGGCTCACCGACCCGCTCTACAACGTCTTCTACGGACAGGAGACGCTCACGTCGCTCATCGCGCGGAACTACGGGGAGGCGGACGGCCTCCAGATGGACGCGCTGTTCGTCGCGGGCGTCATCCTCTTCGTGACCGTGCTCGCCATCTCCGTCGTCTCGCAGTACATCGAGGCGCGGATGCGGCACAAGCTCGGGGGTGACGCCTGATGGCGGCCGAATCCCGAACGGCGCTCGTCGCGGGCGACACCTCCCGCACGGACGCCGTCGCCGCGCTCGCGGTCGGCATCGCCGCGGTCGTGTTCGCGACCGCCGCGGCCGCGATGTTCGGCGTCGTCAGCCTCACCGACACCGTTCTCGGTATCGACGTGCTCGTCGTGCTCGGCGGCCTGCTCGTCGCGCTCGGCGTCGCCGTTATCGCGTTCGGCGTCGGTTCCCGGCTCGGCTACGTCGAGACCCAGCCGCGGCCGAGCGCCGGCCTCATCGCCGGCATCGCGTTCACCGCCATCTGGTTCGTCACGGGCGGGCTCGTCGCCTCGCAGACGTTCGGACTCGGTACCGCCGGCTGGTTGCTCGTCGCGGTTGGGGTCGGCGTCGTCGCGTTCGCCGTCACCACGCTCACCCGGGAGGACATCGGGTCGACGCTCCCCGCGGGCGCGATAACCATCTTCGCGGGCGTCGTCTTCCTGCTCGGCGTCATCGACGCCTCGTGGGCGTGGAACCTCCAGTGGGAGCAGAAGGCCTCGTTCACCGCGGCGGTCGTGATACCCGGACTGACGCTGTTCTGCGCGTTGGTCTCCGGCTGGGCGTCCGCGAAGGCCTACGGCGGGTTCGGGGCGCGCGGCCGGCACGCCGGCGCCTACCTCCTCATCTACCTGAACGCTCTCTCCATCATCGCCGTGCTGTTCGGCCTCGTGGCGTTCACCGCGTTCAAGGGCTTCCCCGGACTCACGCGCGGGTTCGAGGTCGGACTCGGCGTCGGGCCGACGACCACCATCGCCTTCTTCCTCCACCTGCCGTTCATCGACGTCGCGCCCGGCTTCGTCTTCAGCTTCGACTGGCCGTTCTACCTCCCGTTCGCGATGAACGGCGTCGGACTCCTGAACGACATCAACGGCGTCCTCCCCGCCATCGTCGGCACGGTCTGGCTGGTGGTCGGGGCCTCCGTGTTCGCGATACCGCTCGGCGTCGGCGCCGCTGTCTTCCTCACCGAGTACGCGGAACGCGGCCGGTTCACCCAGGTGGTGGAAATCGCGACGAACGGCCTGTGGAGCACGCCCAGCATCGTGTTCGGCCTGTTCGGGTTCGCGTTCCTCGTCCCGAGATTCGGCGGGAACAAGAGCCTGCTCGCTGGGATGCTCACGCTCGGGTTCATGCTCCTCCCGCTGGTGCTCATCACGAGCCGGGAGGCGATGCTCGCCGTGCCGGACGAGTACCGGGACGCGAGCGCCGCGCTCGGCGTCTCCCAGTGGCAGACCATCAAGAGCGTCGTCATCCCCGCATCCATCCCGGGCATCGTCACCGGCGTCATCCTCGGCGTCGGCCGCATCGCCGGCGAGACCGCGCCCCTGCTGTTGACGATGGCGGGCGGGACGTTCATTCCCGGCGGCCAGACCGTCGACGTCATCGGCGGGTTCGCGTTCCAGGCGACGCCGCCCTTTGTCACCAACCCCGAACTCCTGCAGGCGACCAGCGCGCTCCCCTACCAGCTCTGGGCGCTCATCGCCGCGGGCGTCGGCGCCTCCAGCAACGTCGGGGACGCTGACGCGTTCAAGTGGGCGACCGCGCTCATCCTCCTCATCGTCGTTCTCGGCTTCTACGCCATCGGCATCGCGACGCGACAGTACTTCCGGCGGAAAATCAACGCATGAGCGAAACTACACAGTCCACGGCCGACCAGCCCCTCGAAACAACGAGCGGCGAAACCACCGAAGCAGTACAGGAAGAGTGGCGCAACCACCGTTTCGACGGCGCGACCAAGCTCGCCGTCGAGGACCTCGACGTCCACTACGGGAGCGACCACGCGCTCAAGAACATCTCCATCGACATCCCGGAGGAATCTGTGACGGCGCTTATCGGGCCGTCGGGGTGTGGGAAGTCGACGTTCCTCCGCTGTCTGAACCGGATGAACGACCGCATCAAGGTCGCTGACATCGACGGGTCGGTCGAACTCGACGGCGAGGAAATCTACCAGGACGGCATCAATCTGGTCGAACTCCGCAAGCGAGTGGGGATGGTGTTCCAACAACCCAATCCCTTCCCGAAATCGATTCGGGACAACGTCAGCTACGGCCCGCGCAAACACGGCGACATCAACACCGGCCTGTTCTCCCGCCTCACCGGGCGGAGCGACGAGGACGCGGAGGAGGAGCTGGTGGAGCGCGCGCTCCGGCAGGCGGCGCTCTGGGACGAGGTGAACGACCGCCTCGACGACAACGCGCTCGGCCTCTCCGGCGGCCAACAACAACGCCTCTGCATCGCGCGGACGCTGGCGACAGACCCGGAAGTCATTCTGATGGACGAGCCCGCGAGCGCCCTCGACCCGATTGCGACGGCGAAAATCGAAGACCTCATCGACGAGCTCTCCGAACAGTACACGGTCGTCATCGTCACCCACAACATGCAGCAGGCGGCGCGTATCAGCGACCAGACGGCGGTCTTCCTCACCGGCGGCGAACTCGTCGAGTACGGCGACACCGACCAAATCTTCGAGAACCCCGAAAGCCAGCGTGTCGAAGACTACATCAGCGGGAAATTCGGATGACTCGGGAGAACTACCAGGCGGACCTCGACGACCTCCGGCGGGACGTGCGGGCGATGGGCGACCTCGTGCTCGGCCGTCTCGACGACGGCCTGGCGTGTCTCGCGGGCGACGCGGACGACAACCTGGCGCGCGAGGTCATCGCGGGCGACGACGAGGTGAACGAGCGCTACCTCGCGCTGGAAGACGACTGCATCGACCTCATCGCGCTCCAGCAGCCCGTCGCGGGCGACCTCCGGTTCGTCGTCGCGTCCTTCAAGATACTCACCGACCTCGAACGGGTCGCCGACCTCGCCGTGAACCTCGCGGAGTACTCGCTCGCCGGGTCGGACCCGGGCGTTCCGACCGAGGACCTCACCACCATCGGGGAGCGGGCGCGCGACCTCGTGAAGCGAGCGCTCGACGCGTACGTCGACACCGACCCGGCGGCGTGTCGCGCCATCGCCGAGGCCGACGACGAAATCGACGCGCTGTGCGCGCGAGCGAGCGAGACCGTTGTCCGCGACCTCATCGAGCGCGAGGCCGACGCGGACGCGTGGACGGTCGAGAGCCTGCTGGACGACGTGTCCCGCGTTCTGCTCACCGTCCGAGACCTCGAACGCATCGGCGACCACGCCGTGAACGTCGCGGCGCGCACGCTCTACATGACCGAGAACGACCCCGAACTCATCTACTGATGGAGTCCCGGAAAGTCCAGTCGGTCGGCGGCGGCACGCTCACGGTCTCGCTCCCCCGGGAGTGGGCGGATGCGGCCGGTCTCGCGGCCGGCGACTCCGTCGACCTGCACGCGCACCTCGACGGCGTGCTCGTCCTCCAGCCGGACGCGAGCGCGGACGACGACACGAGCCACGTCACGCTTCCCGCGGTCGGCGAGGACCGCATCGCGACGGTCGTGCGAGCGGCCTACACCGCGGGGTATCGGACGATAACGCTCGACGCTGACGCGTCCGGTGGGCTGTCCACGGGCCAGCGCCGCGCGCTCGACCGCGCGGTCCGCGGACTCCCCGGATTGAGTGTCGTCGAGGAGGGCGAGGGCGGCGTGCAGTTGCGGTACGTGCTCGACCCGTCGGAAGTGTCGGTGACCCAGTCGGTCCGCCAGCTGGCGTTCGTCGCGCGGAGCGTGCAGCGGGACGCCGCGAACGCGCTGACGGACGGTCACGAGGCCGCGTTCGACGACCGGACGAGTCAGGCGAATCGGTTGAGTTCGATGGTCGAGCGCCACTTCTCGCGCGCGCTCTCGCGGTTGGACGAGGTGGACGCGCTCGGAGTGGCGCGGCCGCGGCTGGCGGAACTCCGGACGACCGCGCGGGAACTGGCGGGGGTCGCGGCCGACGCGAACCGCCTCGCGGCGGTCGCGGGCGACGTGAACCCCGAGGACGCGGCGACCGCGGAGGTCGCCGCGCTCGCGGGAACGGCGCGCGAGGCGGTGGACGATGCGACGCGGAGCGTGCTCGGGGACGACGGCGTGGACGCCGCGCACGACGCGCTCGCGGCCACGGAGGGCCTCCGCGACGACCTCGACGACTTCGACCGTCGGCTGTTCGAGGTGGCTGACGCGGAGTACCGGCTCGTTCGCGCTGCGGACGCGGTGCGCGCCCTCACGGACCGCGCGGAACGGGTCGCGGCGGTCGGCGTTCAGCACGGTCTCCGGGACGACGCGTACGTCGCCGTGGCGGACGCCCCCGAGACGCCGCAGTAGCCCCGTATTTTTGCCGGAACTGGTGGCCTTACCTCGCTACCGCCTGTCGAATCCTTCACGAATGAAGAAACAGTTACTCGTGACCGACTTCCTCGACCGCGCACGCGACTACTACGGCGACTGTGAGGGCGTCGTCGGCGCGGACGGGAGCCGGTTCACGTACGGGGAGTTCGGCGAGCGCGTCGACGCGTTCGCCGCCGCGCTTCAGGCGCGCGGCATCACGCCTGGCGACCGGGTCGCCGTCGTCGACCCGAACACGCACTACCACCTCGAAGCCGCCTACGGCGCGATGAGCGCCGGCGCGATTCACGTCCCGCTGAACTACCGGCTCACGCCCGACGACTACGAGTACCTCCTCACTGATTCGGGCGCGGACGTGGTGTTCGCGGATTACGAGTACGCGGAGAACGTGGAGGCCGTGCGCGACGACGTGCCCGCCGAGGTGTTCGTGACGAACGACCCCGACTCGGTCGAGGGCGACTGGCTCGACTTCGAGGAGTTCCTCGGCCATCCCGACGACTACGAGCGTCCCGAGATGCACGAGGACGACCTCGCGACCATCAACTACACGTCGGGCACGACGGGCGACCCGAAGGGCGTCTGCCGCACGCATCGTACGGAGTCCCTGCACGCGCAGCTGGCGACGATTCACCACCACCTCAGCGACGACGACACCTACCTGTGGACGCTCCCGATGTTCCACGTCAACGGCTGGGGGCACATCTACGCTATCACGGGTCGGGGCGCGACGCACGTCTGCACGCGCGGCGTGGACGCCGAGACGGTGTTCGACGCCATCGGGACGGAGGACGTGTCCTTCCTCTGCTGCGCGCCGACCGTGCTCACGCTCCTCCAGGAGTACGCTGAGGAGAACGACCCCGACTTCACGGGCGCGAACCCGATTCGCGTGACTGCGGCGGGGAGCGCGCCGCCGACCGCGACGATTCGCGCCGTCCAGGAGGAGTTCGGCTGGGAGTTCCTCCAGCTCTACGGCGCGACCGAGACCGGCCCGCTCATCGCCACGTCGGACGCCGAACGCCTCCTGCCCGAGTCGGGCGGGGAGCGCTACGCCGCCCAGCAGCGCCAGGGCGTCGCGCCGCTCGCGACGGACCTCCGCGTCGTGGACGAGAACGGCGAGCGCGTGCCGCGGGACGACAGCACCATCGGCGAGGTCGTCGTCGCCGGAAACCAGGTGATGGAGCGCTACTGGAACAAGCCCGAACAGACCGAGGAGGCGTTCAGCGGTCGATTGGAGGGGTTCTTCCACACGGGCGACCTCGCGACGGTGGACGAGAACGGCCTCATCTCCATCAAGGACCGGAAGAAGGACATCATCATCTCGGGCGGCGAGAACATCTCCTCGGTGGAACTGGAGGACACGCTGTTCGGGCACGACGCGGTGGGCGAGGTGGCGGTGATTCCGTCGCCCTCGGAGAAGTGGGGGGAGACACCGAAGGCGTTCGTCGTCCCCGCGAACGGCACGCCCGAGTCGCCCGGCGTCACCGCGGAGGCGTTGACGGAGCACACCAGAGAGCGCCTCGCGGACTACAAGGCGGTGCGGGAGGTGGAGTTCGTGGAATCCATTCCGATGACGGCGACCGGGAAGATTCAGAAGTACGAACTCAGAGAGCGCGAGTGGGACGACGAGGACGACATGGTCGGCAAGGGGTAGCGCGTCAGAGCAGGTCGGCGAGGAGTTCGTGCGAGCGCATTCCTGTCTCGTGGTCGGGGACGGTGTGTTGAATCATGATTTCTTCGACGCCGAGGCGTTCTTCGAGCTGGGAGAAGACGGATTCGAGGCGGTCGGGCGTGCCGGCGAGCGCGCGCGGCCACTCGCCCTCGGGGAGCGTCTCGGGGGTCGGGTCGGGGAGGCCGCCGAGTTCGTCGATGGCGTCGGGGACGGTCGGCGTGGTCGTGAGGTCGCCGCGGCGGAGACGCTTTCGGGCGGCCATCGACACCGCGCGCAGGCGGGCGGCGTCCTCGTTCGTGTCGGCGGCGACGGCGTTCACGGCGACCATGGAGCGGGGGCTGTCGACGCCGGCGGCGAGCGACGAGGGCTCGAAGTTCTCGCGGTACGCGTCGAGAGCGTCGGGCGCCCACTGGGGGCGGATGAACGACGCGAAGCAGAAGGGGAGACCGAGTTCGCCCGCGATTGTCGCGCTCGCGGTGCTGGAGCCGAGCACCCACGGCTCCGGGGGTCGTGCGCCCGAGCGCGGCACCTGGAGGTCGGCGTACGCGTGGCCGGCCGGGTAGTCGTCGTAGAGGTGGTTCAGGACGGCCTCGATCTTCTCGCGGTGGTCGCTGTCGGGGTTCTCGACGTGTCGTTCGGTGCCGAGCGCGCGGTCCGCGGCCGGCGACCCGTTCGCGCGCCCGAGACCGATGTCGACGCGGCCGGGGGCGAGCGCGTCGATGGCGCCGAACTGTTCTGCGACCTTGAACGGACTGTAATGGTTGAGGAGCACGGCGCCCGAGCCGAGACGGATGGTATCCGTATGGGCGGCGAGATGGCCGAGAAGGACTTCGGGCGTCGTGCCGGCGAGGCGGTCGGCGCGCCCGTGGTGTTCGGCGACCCAGAACCGCTCGAACCCGAGTTGTTCTGCCTGCTGGGCGGCTTCGACGGTGTTCGCGTACGCGTCGGTCGCGGTGCCGCCGCGCGGGACCGGTGAGAGATCGACGACGGAGAGCTTCATGTCCGCAGTCGGGCCTTCGCGGGAATAACAGTTCGGCAAGGGGCGAACACGACTTAGGTTCGATTCATTCCGGAGTCCACGCCGGACTGCATGAACCGTGCGAGGATGCGGCCGATACTGCTGTGTTCGGTCCACATCGCCTCCTCGCCGCTCCCGCCGTCGGTGGCGGCGGCGAGCAGGACGGTTTCGTCGTCCACCATCAGCGCGCGCCCCGCGAAGTCCGCGGGGTGGTCGTCGTCCATCACGAGCACGCGAATCGGGGCGTCCGCGAACCGCTCGAGCGCACTCGGTTCCGCGCTCAACACGGTGACCGCGAGGCCGTCGGCGGCCTGGTCACGGAGCGCGGCCTCGATGCTGTCGGTGATGGAGCGTTCGGCGGGCGCGACGAGGAACACGCTCTCCGCGGCGTCCGCTATGAGGTCGGCGATGCGGTCGTTGATGGGTTGGCGGCCGCGGAGGGTGGCGACCGCGCCGGTCGTCTCGCGGTCAGTGGCGGTGGCGCGGAGGTCTTCGAGGTGGTCGAAGGCCTCGTCGCGCTCGCGTTCGAGGCGTTCCGTGAGTTGGGTGCGGGCGGCGTCGAGGCTCACCGCGCGGTACTGTTTCGGGGAGGACTCCACGAGTTCCGCGAGGCCGCGGTCGACGAGGGCGTCGGCCGCGCCGTACACCTGCGAGCGCGGCACGTCGGACGCGTCGCTCACCTCCTGGGCGGTGGCCGTGCCGAGTTCCTGGAGGGCGACGAACACGCGCGCCTGGTAGTTCGGGAGGCCGAGGCGTTTCAGGGCGGCGACTGCGTCTCGTGTGCTCATGGTGTCTCGCGGCAGGTGGCGAGTGTTCGCCGGGCGGGTTCTTCAGTACCGCGCTCCCGGATCGATAGATATTGTATGATAGTACAATATTTATGTTCTTCCTGGGTGTAGGCTGGCGTATGTCACCGGCAGACCGGTTCGCGGAACTCGTCACGACCCACAGCAAGGTCGTGGTCGCCGTCCTCCTCGTCGCCACGCTCGCGGTCGGCGCGGGCGCGGCGAACGTCGACGGCGGCCTCACAATCGCGGGGTTCACCAGCGACTCCCCGGAGGCCGACGCGTACGACTACGCCCGTGAGAACTTCCAGACCGACGGCGAGAACACGACCGCCGTCCAGGTCGTCGTCCGAGACGAGAACGCCCTCTCGAAGGAGAGCCTGCTCGCCAGCCTCCGCTTCCAACGGGAGGCGCGCGCCACCGCGAGCGTGAACGACACCCTCCGCGAAGACCGGGCGTTCGTCGACCTCGCGTCCGTCGTCGCGACCGCCGCCATCCACGCCGAGGACGGCGCGAACGCCTCCGGCACGCCCTCGCTCGACGCGCAACTCACCCAGCTATCGGGGATGACCGAGAGCGAAGTCGAGGACACTGTCGCGCGCGTGCTCGACCCCGACGCCTCGCTCCCCGGAACCGACCCCTACTCGCTCCTCCCGACCGACTACACGCCGGGCGCGACGACCGCCGACGCGCGCGTCGTCTACGTCTTCCAGGACACCACCGGCGCGACGGGCGACAGCCTCCCCGAATCCGTCGCCGCCGCCCAACTCGACCTCAAATCCATCGCCGCCGACGCGCTCCCCGGCGAGAGCTTCGTGTTCGGCGCGGGCATCGTGAGCGAGGAGAGCACGCAGGCCACCGGCGAGAGCTTCGCCATCATCTCGCCAGTCGCCTTCCTCCTCATCATCGTCGTCCTCGGACTCGCGTACCGCGATATCGCGGACGTGCTGTACGGCCTGCTCGGCGTCGCGCTCACGCTCGTCTGGATGTTCGGATTCATGGGCTGGGCGGGCATCGGCCTCACCCAGATACTCATCGCCGTCCCGTTCCTCCTCGTCGGCCTCTCCATCGACTACGCCCTCCACGTCGTGATGCGCTACCGGGAAGCGCGCGCTGACGACCCCTCGCGCTCCCGCCGCGAGGCGATGCGGCGCGGCCTCGCCGGCGTCGTCGTCGCCATCGGCGCGGCGACGTTCACTACCGCCGTCGGCTTCCTCTCGAACGCCGTCAGCCCCATCGGGTCGATTCGGGACTTCGGCGTCGTGAGCGCGGCCGGCATCGCCGCCGCCTTCCTCGTGTTCGCACTGCTCCTCCCCGCGCTCAAACTCGAACTCGACGACCTCCTCGCCCGCGTCAGCCTCGACCGCCGCGCGTCCCCGTTCGGACGCGGCGGACTCGCGGGCCGCCTGCTCGGCGTCGGCGCGACCGCCGCCCGACGCTCCCCGCGCGCGATTCTCGTCGTCGCGCTCGTCCTCACCGTCGCCGGCGGCGCGGTCGTCACCGACATCGACACCTCCACCGACCAGACCGACTTCCTCCCCCGCGACTCGCCCGACTGGATGGACTCCTTACCCGGAGCGTTCCAGCCGAGCGACTACAGCCTCGTCGAGAACGCCGAGTACCTCCAGGACACGTTCGTCCAAGACCGCGAACAGTCCACAGCCATCCTGCTCTTACGGGGGGACGTGACAAGGCCGGGGACGCTCGACGCGCTCGCGGCGGGCCGCGCCGACCTCCGGAACGCCAGTTCCACGATAACGCTCGCGGACGGCAGCCTCGCCGCGACCGGCCCGCTCGAAACCATCGACGCCGTCGCCGCCCGCAACGACACCGTCGCCACCGTCGTCGCGGACGCGGACACCGACGGCGACGGCGTTCCCGACCGGAACCTCGCCGCCGTCTACGACGCCGTCTACGCCGCCGCGCCCGACGACGCGGCCGCCGTCATCGAGAGCGGCGAGTACCGCGCGCTCCGCGTCGCCGTCTCCGTCTCCGGAAGCGCCGAACCCGAGACCGTCGCGAGCGACCTGCGCGGGGTCGCCGCCGTCGTGGAATCCGAGAGCGGCGTCTCGACAATCGCCACCGGTCAGCCCATCGTGAACTACGTCGTCCAGCAGAGCGTGCTCGGGACGCTCGTCGAGGGCTTCCTCATCACCGCGGGCGTCATCCTCGCGTTCCTCACTGTCATCTTCTGGACGCGCTATCGCTCCCTCACGCTCGGCGCGGTCGTGCTCGCGCCCGTCGTCGCCGCGCAGGCGTGGCTGTTCGGCACGATGTACCTCGCCGGCATTCCATACACCACCGAGACCGCCATCATCGCGGCCATCGGCATCGGCATCGGCGTGGACTACGCCATCCACATCGGCGAGCGATTTGTGGACGAGTACGACGGCACGAACGCCGCGGACGCGCTCTCCCGAACGCTCACGGGAACGGGTGGCGCGCTCCTCGCTAGCGCGGCCACCACCGTCGCCGGGTTCGGCGTGCTCGTGCTCGCGCTCGTCCCGTCCCTCCAGCGCTTCGGGTTCGTGACGAGCGTCGCCATCGCGTACGCGTTCCTCGCGAGCGTCCTCGTCCTCCCCAGCCTCCTCGCGCTCTGGACGCGGTACACGAACGCCGCCGTCGCCCGGGGAGACTGAGCCCTACTCGGTGGCGAACGGGTCGAAGCGGCGGCCGGTGAGCGTCTCCGGTTCCAGCCAGAACAGGCGGAGGTCGGCTTCCTCGATTGGGACGCCGGCCTCGTCGAGCGCGGTGAATACGGCGTTGTCGGCGAGCGCGTTGAACGCCCGAGGCTCTTCTTCGTTCTCGACAGGTGAGAGCGGGCCCTGCGCGACGACGCTCGTCGCCTCCAGTCTCTCCGTCATCTCGAACACCGTGAAGGACGCCGTGCGCGTGGTCCTCACGAAGTCGCGCTTCCGGCTCCACGGGGCGTCCGCGAACTGCAAGCAGATGATGCGGTCGCCGCCGTCGTAGCCGTAGGATATCGGGAGGCCGTAGGCGTCGCCGCCGTCGGCGAGCGAGAGCACGCCGACGCCGTGCTCGCGGAGGAACGCGTCGACTTCGTCGTCACTCAGTTGGAGAGCGGGGCGACGGTCCATACCCGCCGGTTCGGGAACGCACCGTATAGGGGTTGTGTCGCTACCGGCCGCGACCGGGCGTCCACTCGCCGTCGAACGCCTCGTGCGTGAACGGCCGGGCGTTCTCGCCGGAGTAGGTGGCGACGAGGTGGCCGTCGCCCTCCAGGTAGTACTTGTAGGTCGTCAGGCCGTCCAGCCCGACGGGGCCGCGGGCGTGCGTCTTCCCGGTGCTGATACCGACTTCCGCGCCGAGGCCGTACCGGTAGCCGTCCGCGAACCGCGTGGAGGCGTTGTGGAAGACGCTCGCCGCGTCGATGCCCTGCATGAACACCGCGGCGTGCTCTGCGTTCTCCGTGAGGATGGATTCGGTGTGTTTCGACCCGTGCGTGTTCACGTGGTCGACGGCGTCGTACACGTCCTCCACGACCTTAACAGCGAGTTCGAGGTCGCCGTACTCGCTGTCCCAGTCGTCCTCCGTCACGGGGTCGATATCCACGAGTTCGCGGGTCTGTTCGTCGCCGCGGAGCGTCACACCCGCCTCGCGGTAGCGTTCGACCATCCCGGGCAGGAACTCGGACGCGACATCGCCGTGGACGAGCAGGGTCTCGACGGCGTTACACACCGCGGGGTACTGGACTTTCGCGTCGAACGCCACGTCCGCGGCCATGTCGAGGTCGGCGTCGTCGTCCACGAACACGTGACAGACGCCCTCGGTGTGGCCGAGCACGGGAATCTGCGTGTTGTCCTGGATGTAGGAGACGAACTCGGAGGAGCCGCGCGGCATCACGAGGTCGACGCTGTCGTCCATGTCGAGGAGGCGGTCCACGTCCTCGCGGGCCTCGATGAGCTGCGCCCAGCCCGGCGACACGTCGTCCGCAATCTCGGTGATGATGTCGTAGAGGACGCGGTTCGACTCGCTCGCCTCGCTCCCGCCCTTCAGGATGACGGCGTTCCCGGATTTGAGGGCGAGCGCCGCGATCTGGACGAGCGCGTCCGGCCGCGACTCGAAGACAGTGGCGACGACCCCGATAGGAACTGAAACCTTGTAGAGGTCGAGGCCGTCGTCGAGTTCGCGCGCGGAGAGCGTGCGACCGAGCGGGTCGTCCTGTCCGGCGACGGACTCCACCATGCCCGCGATGTCGTCGACCTTGGACTCGTCGAGGCGGAGGCGGTCGACGAGCGCCGCGGAGTACTCGCCGCGCTCGTGCGCCGCCTCGGCCGCGTCCACGTCGGTTTCGTTCGCGTCCAGTATCTCGTCGGTGCGCTCGCGGAGCGCGTCCGCGATGTCGTAGAGGGCGTCGTTCCGCTCGGCCTCCGAAACGTTCGCGAGGTCGAGCGCCGCGCGCTCCGCCGCGTCCACCTTCTCGCGTGTGCTCTCAGTCATCGTTCTCGATGGGGACGAATACGGTGCCCGTGGGCTTCCCAGTGGCGATTCTGTCGAGAACGTTCGGCGTCGCGGACCCCGCGATGACCGCGGGGATGCCGTGTTCGGCGGCGGCGCGCGCCCGCTCGACCTTCGTCAGGATGCCGCCGAACGACCCGGTCGCCGTCTCCTCGATGAGTGCCTGCACGTCGGCGTAGTTCTCGCCGACCGCCTCGATGCGGTGGGCGGCCGGGTCCCGCTTCGGGTTCCCCGTGTACACGCCGTCCACGTCCGTCAGTGTGACGAGGAGGTCGACGCCGACGCCGATAGCGACCGACGAGGAGAGCATGTCGTTGTCGCCGATGCGGATTTCCTCCGTGGCGACCGCGTCGTTCTCGTTGATGATTGGGACGACGCCCCAGTCGAGCAGCGTGTCGACGGTGTTCCGGACGTTCGTGAACCGCTCGGGGTTCGAGAGGTCGTGCTCGGTGAGGAGGAGCTGGGCTATCTTCTGGTCGTAGCGCTCGAAGCTCTGCGTGTAGTGACGCATCAGGTGGCTCTGGCCGACCGTCGAGAGCGCCTGACTCTCCTCCAGCGTGTGACTCTCCCGGTCGGTGTCCTCGATGGCCTCGATTCGGCCGATTCCCGCGCCGACCGCGCCCGAGGACACCAGAAGCACGTCCGTCCCGCGTTCGCGGAGGTCGACGATGTCGTCCACGAGCTTGTCGAGTTTCTCGCGGTCGAGCCGCGAGTTCTCGTCCGTGAGCGAGTTCGTCCCCGCCTTCACGACGACGCGCGCAGCACTCGCCGCCCGGTCGCGCGCCCGCTCCACGTCCTCGGGGCTGACGCGCGCGACGGTTTGTTCCTCACTCATCGTAGTCGTCGGCGAGTTCCCGCGAGCGCTCCTCGGCCGCTTCGACCGCCTTCCGGACGGCGGCGTCGGCGTCGCTGTCCCACAGGACTTCCATTCCCTCGATGGTGGTGCCGTTCGGCGAGCAGACGGCGTCGATGAGTTCGGCGACGCTCCGGTCGTCCCGCAGCACGGTCTCCGCCGCGCCCTTGAACGTCTGCGCCGCCAGCACCTCGGCCTGCTCGGGGTCGAGGCCGCCGTCAACGCCCGCGTCCTTCACGGCCTCGATGAGGTAGAACGCGAACGCCGGGCCGCTTCCGTTCACCGCCGTCGCGGTATCCATCAGTTCCTCGGGCACCTCCACGTACTCCCCGAGTGCGTCCAGGATGTCGCGAACCTCGTCGGTCACGCCAGTCTCGGTGACCGCCGCGGCCATGTCGCGGCTGGCGGCCGCGAGGTTCGGCATCACCCGCACCACGTCGGCGTCGGTGCGCGCGTCCACGAACCCGCGGGAGACGCCCGCGGCGAGCGTGACGAGCGTCTGGCCCGCGCGGAGGTCGAGGTCGTCGAGGACGTGCGGGACGATATCGGGCTTTACCGCGATAACCACGATGTCCGCGTCCCGGGCCGCCGCGACGTCGGTGGTCGTCTCGGCCGCGAACGGCTCGACCTCGGCGAGCGCGTCCTCGTCGAGGTCGATAGCCGTGACGTGGTAGCCGTCCGTCCGTGCGAGTCCGCGGACGAACGCCCCACCCATGTTCCCGCAGCCGATCACACTCACGCGTGTCATACGTCGAGAGACGGGATAGACGAGTATAGGGACTGCGCTTAGCGCAAGCGCGTGACGGCCTGCCTAGAGGATTCGTTTCCCGAGCGCGCTCGCAGCGAGTTCGGCCGCCATCTCCGCCGTTCGGTTGCGTTCGTCCAGAATCGGGTTCACTTCCACGAGTTCGAGGCTTCGCAGAAGGCCGTCGTCGTGGTCGCGTTCGGCGAGTCGTTCGAGCGCCGCGTGCGCCTCCCGATAGGTGACGCCGCCGCGGACGGGCGTCCCGACGCCGGGCGCCTCGTTCGGGTCGAGCCAGTCGAGGTCGAGGCTGACGTGCACGCCGTCCACGCCGCGACTGGCGATGTCGATGGCTTCGTTCACGACTGTGAGCAGGCCGCGCTCGTCGATGTCGCTCATCGTGAACGCCGTCATCTCGCTGTCGCGAATGTCAGCGCGTTCGTCCGCGTCGAGCGACCGCAGGCCGACGAGTGCGACGTTCTCCTCGCGCAGGCCGGTTGCGTTCGCCCACTCCGTGTCGGCGAACCCGTCCTTCCCCAAGGCGGCCGCGAGCGGCATTCCGTGGACGTTCCCGGACGGACTGGTCTCGGGCGTGTTGAAGTCGCCGTGCGCGTCGAACCAGATGGCGCCGATGTCGGCGTCGCGCGCGCTCCCGACGAGGCTGCCGATGGCGATGGAGTGGTCGCCGCCGAGCGCGAGCGGGAGGTCGCCGTCATCGATAGCCGCGGCGACCTCGTCCGCGAGTTCCTCAGCGACCTCCCGGGTCTCGTGGAGGAACTTCGCGCGGCCAGCGGGCGGGCGTTCCCGGTCGGGGTCGCGTTCCTCCGCGCGCGGCACCGCGAGGTCGCCGGCGTCGGTCGTGCTCGCGCCGGTCGCCCCGATCTGGTCCGCGAGGCCCGCGTACCGGATGGCGGACGGTCCCATGTCGACGCCGCGTCGGTTCGCGCCGTAGTCGGAGGGCGCGCCGATGATGCGAACTGAACGCGTCATGCGGCAAAAAACGCCGGGCGCGGGTTTAGTCGTTCTTGTACGGCTCGCACACCAGCTCCACGCCCTCGGTGAAGTCCACTTCAGGCTCCCAGCCCGTGGCTTCCTTGAACTTCGAGGGGTCGGCCTTCGTGTGATAGACGTAGTTCTCGATTGGGACGGGTTCGTACTCGGGTTCGACATCGGTGCCGAGCGCGTCGTTAATCAGCTCCACCATCTCGTTGAACGAGTACGCGTCGCCGGTGCCGAGGTTGTAGACGCCGTCGAGTTCGTTGTCGGCGGCGAGTTCGAGGCCGCGCACGATGTCGCTGACGTGCGTGAAGTCCCGGGTCTGGCTGCCGTCGCCCCAGAGGACGGGTGCCTCGCCGCTCGCTATCTGGTCGGCGAACTGGCTGATGGTGTTCGCGTACTCGCCCTTGTGCGCCTCGTTCCCGCCGTAGCCCTGGTAGACGGAGAAAAAGCGCATGCCGGCGAGCGTGAGGTCGTGGAAGTTCGAGAAGTACTCGGCGTAGCGCTCCCGACCGAGCATGGACGCGTCGTAGCCCGTCGACGCCTCAATCTCCATGTCCTCCGGACACGGCTCCTGCTGGCTGCCGTAAATCGAGGACGTGGAGGCGTAGACGAACGTCTCGCAGCCGTCGTCGCGCGCCTGCTCTACGGTGTTCACGAAGCCCTCGATGTTCACGCGGGCACCCTCGCGGGGGTTCTCCTCGAGCATCTGGCGCGAGGAGAGCGCGGCGAGGAAGAACACGACATCCACGTCGGTCGGGAGGTCGTCGTCCAGCACGTCCGCCTCGACGTACTCGACCTCGTCGTCGAGGTTCTCCGGCGTTCCGAGGTACTCGTTGTCGAGCGCAACCACGTCGTTGTCCCCGGCGAGGCGGTTCGCGAGGTTCGACCCGATGAACCCCGCGCCACCCGTCACGAGAACCCGCTTTCCCTGCATACGCGAAGCCACCCGACCGGGCGGATAAAGCCCGTCGATTTCTGGACGTACGTGGGTCGCGGGTTTTATGCGCTGCCTGTGCGAAACAGTTGCTATGTCGAGCATCGAGTTGACACCCAGCCAGAAAACGATCCTCACGGCGCTCGTGAACCTCTACTCGGAACACGAGGAAGCCATCAAGGGAGAGGCTATCGCCGAGGAGGTAAACCGGAACCCGGGGACCATCCGGAACCAGATGCAGTCCCTGAAAGCCCTCCAGCTCGTGGAGGGCGTTCCCGGTCCGAAGGGCGGCTACAAGCCCACGTCGAACGCGTATAACGCGCTCGACGTGCAGGAGATAGAGAGCGCCGCCGAAGTCCCCGTCACGCACGAGGGCGAGCCCGTAGACGACGCGAACGTCCAGGAGATCGACCTCTCGAGCGTCCATCACCCCGACCTCTGCCGGGCCGAAATCCACATGCGCGGCAGCCTCCGCGAGTTCCACGAGGGCGACCGCGTCATCGTCGGCCCGACCCCGCTCTCCAAACTCGTCATCGAGGGCACCGTGGACGGCGTGGACGACACGAACAACGTTCTCATCCTCAAAATCGAGTCGATGGAAGCCCCCGCGGAGACGCCCGACCACTGACGCATTGACATGCCGGAGACGGCCGCTCGGTGACCGACGGTATTTTCTGAACAGCCGACAGTCACCCGGTACATGGCCGAGTACGTCACTCGTCGTCGCGCACTCGCCGTCGCTGGCGTCCTCACCACGGGCGCGCTCGCCGGCTGTACTGACTCCCCGAACGCATCCGCGGACGGAACGGACGAGACGGCCGAGTCCACCACTCCGCCGGGGACCGACACCACGACCGCGTGCCGGACGGTCGTTGATGTCGTCGTGAGTGCGGAGTCGGAAACCCGGGTTCGAAACGTCATCGACGGCGACTACGTCGCGTTCCGTCCGGTCCCGGCGACCGGCACGTACAACGTCGTCGTATCCGCGGCCCGGGACACGGTCCGGACTGCTGTATCGGAGTCCGGGCTCTCCCTGCGGTCAATCGCGTCCTTCGAGTACTGCGGCGAACCGCTCTGTGACGCGACGGTCAAAGCCCAGGTTCCGACGCAGAGCGACGCTACCCCACCCAGTGAGGCGTTCTCGAACGCCGTCGCGGCGTATCGCGCAGAAGCGGCCGGCGACACGTACTGGACGATCTACTTCGACACCGACTCGGCGGACACGGCCGCGGACGCCCTGAACGAGGCCGGCTACGACACGAGCGGTGCGTCCCTGTTCACACTGGCGGCCTGCGAGTAGGGGTCGTCACGCGGAGGGCACTAATCCAAAGGCTTTGTATCGGTGGATGCCGGATTCCCGAATATGTCACCCACCGTCGCAGTTCTCGGTGCCGGGTACGCCGGCGCCGGCGCGATCCCCGAGTTCGAAGACCGCCTCGGGGACGACGCCGACCTCGTCTGGATCTCCGACACCGACTACCACCTCGTGCTCCACGAGGCCCACCGCTGCATCCGCGACCCCGCCGTCCGGGAGAAAATCACGATCCCCGTCACGGACATCAAGTCGCCGGGCACGCAGTTCGTGCAGGCCGAAGTCACCGGCCTCGACACGGACGACCGGGTCGTCGAACTCGACGGCGCGGACGACGTGGCGTACGACTACGTGCTCGTCGCGCTCGGCTCTCAGACCGCGTACTACGGCATCGAGGGGATGGCGGAGAACGCGCTCACCCTGAAGAGCCTCGACGACGCGCTCGACATCCACGAACACGTGAAGGACGCCGCGCGCGAAGCGACCCGCGAGGACCCCGCGAAGGTCGTCATCGGCGGCGCGGGCCTCTCCGGCATCCAGAGCGCCGGCGAAGTCGCCGAGTTCCGCGACAAACACAACGCGCCCGTCGAAGTCTACCTCGTCGAAGCCCTCCCCGAAATCTTCCCGCCGGGCGACGCCGAAGTCCAGGGCGCGCTCCGCCACCACCTCGAAGAAGCCGACGTGAACATCCTCACCGACGACCCCATCACGTCCGCCGACGAAGACGAAATTCACTTCGACGAACGCGACAGCCTCGACTACGACGTGTTCGTCTGGACCGGCGGCATCACCGGCCGCGACGCCCTCGACGACACCAGCCTGGAGAACGAACACAACCGCCTCAACACCGGCCAGGACTTCCAGACCAGCGACGACCGCGTGTTCGCCATCGGCGACTCCGCCATCATAGAGCAGCCCGGCGAGAACCCCGCACCCCCCACCGCGCTCGCCGCCTGGCAAGCCGCAGAAGTCGCCGCGAAAAACGTCGCGAACGCCATCGACGACCACCCCCTCGAAACCTGGACGTACCACGACGAAGGCACCCTCATCAGCATCGGCGACACCGCCATCGCCCACGAAGTCACCGTCTACGGCATCGACGCCCCCATCCGCACCTTCAACGGCCTCCCCGCCAAGATGCTGAAGAAAGGCGCCGCCGCCCGCTGGATCGCCAAAATCACCAGCCCCACCCGCGCCATCAAAGCCTGGGACGCGCTCTAAACACCCACCTTTTTTCGCCTCTGGTGCGCCTCCGGCGCACCGCTCGGCCAAAAAATCTGGACCAAAAAACGCCGAGCGCGCCGCCGGCGCGCTCGGTTCGACTCGGTGTACCGCCGCGACCACACCGCGACCGTGGCGCACGCCGACCGCCACGCCCACCTATACATTCATTCTGGGGTAGATTGCGGGAGGCCGTGATTGGAGGAGTTCGTGGAGTGTAGGGGTTCGTGCGTGTCAGTCGTCGTTACGGCTGGTGATGGCGGTTTCGGTGACTCCCCTGGAAATCGCGTAGAGGAGGGCGGTGAGTAGGGTGGTGTATTCGAGTACGGCGACGAGCGTGGCTTCGATTCCGTAGAGTAGTTCAAGCCCGAGTGCGCCGACACCGACATCGAGCACGTGGGCGAGCAGAAAGCCGGTCAGGACGATACCGCCGAGTCGGACGCCCTCGGTCAGGAGCCACAACGCGTCGTGTGCGTCACTCATACCACCCTATTTGTCCGCCGAACGATGATTGCTTGGGTGGTAGCCGTGGAACCGCCGGGGATTCGTGAACGTCGGAAATACCGTAGGCCGCTGGAAAAGAGTCGCGGGAGTTACTCGTCGTCTTCGCTGGGCGTGTAGACGTCGACGGAGGCGACGTGGTCGCCGTCGTCGAGGTCCATGATTTTCACGCCCTTGGTGTTCCGGCCAACGGTGGAGACTTCGCCGGCGACGCTGCGGAGGATTTGGCCGCTCTGGCTCATGGCGATGAGGTGGTCGTCGTCGGTGACCGCTTTGACGGTGACGACGTTCCCGTTGCGTTCCTCGGTCTTGATGTCCGTGAGACCGTAGCCGTACCGGGACTGCGGCCGGTACTCCGTGAGCGGCGTGCGTTTCCCGTAGCCGTTCTCGGTGACGGTGAACAAGGCGCGGTCGTCGCCCTCGTGCGTCGCGACCAATCCGGCGACGGTGTCTCCCTCCCGGAGTTTGATACCGTTCACGCCCTTCGTGGCGCGGCCGGTCGAGCGCGCTTCGGACTCGTCGAACCGAATCGCCATGCCGTGCGCGCTCGCGATGACGAGGTCGCTGTCGCCGTCCGTGACCTCCACGTCCACGAGTTCGTCGCCGTGTTCGAGGCGGATGCCGATGATTCCCGTGGAGAGCACGTCCTCGTACTCGCCGGCGGGGGTGCGCTTCACTTTGCCGTTCCGCGTGACCATCGTGAGGAACTCCTCTTCCTCCTCGAAGTCGTCGGTGTTGACGACGGCGGTGAGTTCCTCGCCATCGTCGAGGTCGAGGAGGTTCACGGCGGACTTCCCGCGGGCCGTGCGGCTCATCTCGGGTATCTCGTAGGTCTTCAACTGGTAGACCTGGCCCTGGTTCGTGAAGCACAGGAGGTAGTCGTGGGTGTTCGCGGTGAACACCGTCGACACCCTATCGCCCTCCTTCAGGTCGGCGCCGATGACGCCCTTCCCGCCCCGATGCTGGCTGCTGAACGTGTCCGTGGGGACGCGCTTGATGTAGTCCTCCTCGCTGAGGACGACGACCACGTCCTCGCGCGGAATGAGGTCCTCGTCCGTCACCGTCCCCGCGTCCTCGATGATGGAGGTACGGCGGTCGTCCGCGTACTCCTCCTTGATGTCGCGGAGTTCCTCGACGATGACCGAATCGAGTTCCTCCTGCGAGCCGAGGATAGTTTCGAGGCGTTCGATTTCGGCCTGCACGTCCTCGTACTCCTCCTCGATTTCCGCGGCCTCCATCGACGTGAGGCTCCCGAGCTGCATCCGGACGATGTGCGCGGACTGCTCCTCGGAGAACTCGAACTGGGCTTCGAGTGCCTCACGGGCGGCATCGCGGTCTTCGGCGTTCCGGATGGTCTCGACCACGTCCTCGGCGTTGTCGAGCGCTTTCAGGCGGCCTTCGAGGATATGCGCGCGGTCCTCGGCCTCCGCGAGGTCGTGTTCACTCCGGCGGCGCACGACCTCCCGGCGGTGGCTGAGGTACTCCGCGAGCATCTCCTTCAACGTGAGCACCTTCGGCTCGCCGTCCACGAGCGCGAGGTTGATGACGCCGAACGTGCGTTCGAGGTGGGATTCGAGGAGGCGGTTCTCCACGATGTCCGTGTTCGCGTTCGACTTCAGTTCGATGACGACGCGCACGCCGTTCCGGTCCGATTCGTCGCGGAGGTCGCGCACGCCTTCGAGGCTGCCGTCGGTTACGTCGTCCGCGATGCGCTCGACGAGCCGGCTCTTGTTCTGCTGGAAGGGAACTTCCGTGATGACGATGCTGTCGCCGCGCTCGCCCTCCTCGATTTCGTACTCGGCGCGCACGCGGAGGCGGCCGCGGCCCGTCGTGTACGCCTCCTTGATGGTGTTCCGCCCGACAATGTTCGCGCCGGTCGGGAAGTCCGGGCCCTTCACGTGCTCCATCAGGTCGAGGTTCGAGAGGGAGTCGTCCTCGATGAGCGCGATGGTCGCGTCGACGACCTCCCCGAGGTTGTGCGGCGGAATATTAGTGCTCATCCCGACAGCGATACCCGAACTGCCGTTCACGAGGAGGTTCGGGAACGCCGCGGGGAGCACCGTCGGTTCCGTGGTGCGGTCGTCGTAGTTCGACTGAAAGTCGACCGTGTCCTTCTCCAGGTCCGCCAGGAGTTCCTCGGCGATGGGCGCCATCCGGGACTCCGTGTACCGCATCGCCGCCGCGGGGTCACCGTCGATACTCCCGAAGTTTCCTTGACCATCGACGAGCGGATAGCGCATCGAGAAGTCCTGCGCCATCCGCACGAGCGTGTCGTAGATAGCGGAGTCGCCGTGCGGGTGGTAGTCACCCATCGTCTCCCCGACGACGCTCGAACTCTTCCGATGGCCGGAATTACTCGTGACGCCGGCCTCGTGCATCGCGTACAGGATACGGCGGTGCACGGGCTTCAGGCCGTCGCGGACGTCCGGGAGCGCGCGACCCGCGATGACGCTCATCGCGTAGTCGATGTAGGACTGCTCCATCTCGTCCTCGACCCGCACGTTCTTCACGCGGTCCGCCACGTCGTCGGGAGCGTCGGGTGCGTCCGAACTCATATGTCCACCCACTCCGCGTCGGTCGCGTGCTCCTGAATGAACCGCTTGCGGGGTTCGACGGCGTCACCCATCAACACCGAGAACATCTTGTCCGCCTGCGCCGCGTCCTCGACCGTGAACTGCTTCAGAATCCGGTTCTCCGGGTCCATCGACGTGTCCCAGAGCTGCTGGGGGTTCATCTCCCCGAGGCCCTTGAACCGCTGGACCTGCGTCGGATTCCCGTTACACTTCTCCTCGATGATGCGCTCGCGTTCCTCCTCCGTCATCGCGTCGTACGTCTCGCCGCGATACCTGACCCGGTAGAGCGGCGGCTGAATCGCGTACACGTGCCCGCCCTCCAGCAGCGGCCGCATGTGCCGGTAGAAGAACGTGAGGAGGAGCGTGCGGATGTGCGCGCCGTCCACGTCCGCGTCCGTCGCGAGCAGGATTTTGTCGTACCGGAGGTCGTCGATGTCGAACTCCTCGCCGATGCCGGTGCCCGCAGCGGTGATGAGCGCGCGTACTTCCTCGTTCTCGAGGATGCGGTCGAGACGGTGTTTCTCGACGTTCAATATCTTCCCCTTGATGGGGAGTACGGCCTGGAACTCGGGGTTCCGGGCCTGTTTCGCGCTGTTGTGGACGAACACGCCCGATTCGAGTGCGAAATTGTGCGTTCCCGGAACCTCAATGTCGTAGACATCCGCGGTGTCGTCGAGGAACTCGACAGACTCGACGGTATGGTTGTGGCTCTCCACCGCTTCGACGAGGGCCGGTTCGTCCTCGAAGAACTTCTCGATGGTCGTGTCCTTCGTCAGGACGTTCGGATCGCCCTTCTCTCGCCGTCGTTCGTCGTAGTTCTCTAAATCACCCTCTTCTTCGAGAACCGTCCGCATGAACGGAATCGTATTCTCGTAGTACGTCTGGTTGTACGATTCCATTCGCTGCTCCCTGAACTCGTCCGTCCACTGTTCTTTCGTCTTCTCACTGCGCCACTCGCGGAGTTCTTCGTCGTCCCACTGTTCCTCCGCGAGTCGGCTCAGCTCTTCGGCTGCTTCCGGGTTCTCCTCGAAGTACGTTTCGACCCGCTCCGACTGCTCCTCGCGGTGTTCCTCGTCCGACCAGTACTTCCGTGCTTCCCTCGTGAGGCGCTCACGAACGCGTTGCCTGTACTCGGGATTCGACTCGTAGTACTCCCACCACGCCTCACGCATGAACTCCGCGTACTCCTCGTCAGCCCACTGTTCTTTCGCCTGTTCTCGCAGGATCTCGACCGTGTCGTCCTCCTGCATCCGCTCGCTCATCTTCTCCCGGAACTCGTCGGATTGCCTGAGCTCCCGGAGTTTTTCTCGGACTTCCTCCGTATGAAGCGTCTTCTCGGCGTGCTCCCTGTGGAGTTCGAGGTGCTCGCCCTTCGGGAGCCGTTCCACGTTGTCGGGGCGGTTGTTCCGCTTGTCGAAGTCCACGTGGTGTTTGTGGTCCCCATCCTCGGCCTCGTACTCGCCGCGTTCGAGGTTGTACCTGTCCGCGAGCAGGTGAGTGAACTCCCAGAAATCACGGGTGTTCGGTTGTCGAACCATCTCGTACCCGTCGATGGTGATTCCCTCCTCCGAGGTGTCCGAGAGCCTCCGGTAGAGCGGCATTAGTGACTGTCCGTCGTCGAGGTCCTGAGCCTCGCAGTAGCTCCCGTCCCTGAGCATGAACTCGTGGTCAGGGGTACATCTGATCGTCTCGCCATTGTCCAATGTAACCTCGACTAGCTGGGCGTCTTCCTTCGTGACGCGCGGGCTCTCGACCCGCTCGAGGCCGATACTCCCGTCATTTTTGACGGTATAACAGTAGTGGGACTTCCCCGCTTCTCGTTCCTTGACGAGTTCCTCGAACGTTATCGACCGGCCGGACGCGAGCGCTATTTCAGTATCACCGGTGAAACACCCCCCGGCTGAGTCGCCTTCCACGATGAACAGTTCAGCGTCCTTCGGGTCTTTCGTCTGGCAGTCCGCGAGCTTCCCGGGGAGCGCGCTCGACTCCAGCGCGCTCTTCCGGCGCGTGAGTTCTTCGGCTTTCTTCGCGGCCTTCCGCGCCTTCGCGGCCTCGACGGCCTTCTGGATGACGGCGCGGGCGGTGTCCGGGTTCTCCTCGAAGTACGTGTTCACGCCCTCGTGAACCGCGGATTCGACGATTCCCCTGACTTCTGAGTTCCCGAGTTTCGTCTTCGTCTGTCCCTCGAACTGGGGGTCCGGGTGCTTCACGGAGATGACGGCGGTGAGGCCCTCGCGGATGTCCTCGCCCTTGAGGTTCTCGCCGTCGAGCTCGGAGAGCAAGCCTTCGCTGCTCGCGTAGTCGTTCACCACGCGGGTGAGCGCGGTCTTGAAGCCCGTGAGGTGCGTGCCGCCCTCGCGAGTGTTGATGTTGTTCGCGAACGCGTGCGTGGAGGACTGGAGGTCGTCGGTCGCCTGCATCGCGATCTCGACCTGCACGCCCTCCGCTTCGCTCTCCAGGTAGATGACATCGTCGTGGAGCGCGTCACGGGTCTCGTTGAGGTAGCGGACGAACTCTCGAATGCCGCCCTCGTACTCGAACGAGGTTTCGCGCGCCTCGTCGGTTCGCTCGTCGGTGAGCGTGATTTCGACGCCGCTGTTGAGGAACGCGAGTTCGCGGAGCCGGCTCTCCAGCGTGGAGAACTCGAACTCCGTCGTCTCGAAGATGTCCTCGTCAGGCCGGAACCGAATGAGGGTCCCCGTCTGGTCCTCGGGGATGTCGTCGAGCTGTTCGAGGTCGGTGACGGGTTCGCCGCGCTCGAACTTCTCCTGCCAGCGCGCGCCGTCCCGTTCGACGACCACGGCGAGACGCTCCGAGAGCGCGTTCACGACGGAGACGCCGACGCCGTGCAGGCCGCCGGAGACCTGGTAAGACTTACTGTCGAACTTCCCGCCCGCGTGGAGGACGGTGAGAATGACTTCGACCGCGGGGCGGTCGTACTCCTCGTGGGTGTCGATGGGGATGCCGCGCCCGTCGTCGTGCACGCTCACGGAGCCGTCCTCGTGGAGCGTCACCTCGATGGAGTCACAGTACCCCGCGAGCGCTTCGTCGATAGCGTTGTCGACGACCTCGTAGACGAGATGGTGGAGGCCGCGGGAGTCGGTAGAACCGATGTACATCGCCGGCCGCTTCCGGACTGCTTCCAGGCCTTCGAGGACCTGAATCTGTCCGGCGCTGTACTCGTTTTGGTCACTCATGTGAACTTGCTCCCGCCTAGTACTTCCTCACTTAAGAAGGCTCGCACACGCACGCGCGCGAGCCATCCCACCTTTAACACGGCCGACCGGGTACGTGCCCTCGATGACCGAATCCTCCACCGAAGCGAGCCGAATGACTCGCACCGAACTCTACGCCGCGCTCACGCTCTGGTTCGCCGCGTTCGTCTTCCTCGACACCACGAGCGGGAGCGGGGCGTTCCTCACCGCGGCCAGTGTCGTCGCCGCCATCGTCATCTACCTCCTTCCCGTCGTTCTCGTAGTTGACGTGGCGTTCCGATTCTTCCGGCTCTAAGCGGGACAGTCTCGTTTTCACTTTCACCATGCTACCGGGAGTGTTTTATCCGCGAAGGGGATAGGGTCGGGCACTGAATGACGTCCTTCCAGTCTACGCTCGGCGAGGAGGAGGGCATCGCGGAGGAGCTGGCGGAGAGCCAGCGAGAGATCTCCATCGCCGAGTTCTTCGAGAAGAACAAACACATGCTCGGGTTCGACTCGGGCGCACGCGGACTGGTCACGGCCGTGAAGGAGGCCGTGGACAACGCGCTCGACGCGACCGAGGAAGCCGGCATCCTCCCCGACATCTACGTCGAAATCCAGGAATCGGGCGACTACTACCGGCTCATCGTGGAGGACAACGGCCCCGGCATCACGAAGGAACAGGTGCCGAAAGTGTTCGGGAAACTCCTCTACGGGAGTCGGTTTCACGCACGCGAGCAGTCGCTCACTCCAGGCCAGAAAATCCTCGTCCGGCGAAAGGGCGACCTGGAGTTCGTCCCCATCGGCGTACTGTGCGACGCGTATCTACCACGCGAGGGAGGTGCGACCGCAGCGATCCCCGACGATATCGAAGCCCCGTCGTTCAACCGGGAGACCCACGAAATGTCGTGGGAGCCGGTGACGCACGCGATCCGGCACGAGACCGACGAGAAAACGTACGAGATAACGACCGAAAAGGGGCGAACGGTCGAAGTCACCGGGAACCACAGCGTCTTTTCCGTTACAAAAGACGGAGACACAGAGGAAGTGAAAGCCGGTAACTTAGAGCCGGGGGACACGATACTCACACCGCGAAAGCTCCCCTCGTTCGGCGACTGCGACTCGGTGAATATCCTTGAGCACCTCACGCGAGACGAACTCGAGGACCGACGCGTGTACGTCTATGGATTCGACACAGAGCGCCTAGAAGAATTACGGGCGGGCGAGCGTGTCCGAAAGAAACCGTCCGCAGACAGCGAACGCAAGCGAACGTACTATCGGGTCGATGGAGTGGATATCCTGAAAGACAGTCTCGAACAGAACTACATCGAGAAGGGCTATCTCCCGGCGGAAACAGTTATCGACCTCGGATGGGAGGAGAAGGCTGCCGAACAGAACTGTGAACTCAAAACGTATCAGGTGGGCGGCGGAGAAACCACGCTCCCCGTTTCGGTTCCGCTCTCTGCGGAGTTCATGAACCTCGTGGGGTACTACGTCGCGGAAGGTCACGCAGGCCCTCGACAGGTCGGTTTCACCTTTGGATCACACGAAGCAGAGCTGATTCAGGAGACTGAACGAGCGGTTGCCGGTCTCGGTGGTAATACGACGACGGTCGAACGTGAGCGAAATTCAACTCGTGTGAAAGCCTTCGGATCGCCGCTTGCGTTGTTCCTGAAGAACGTCTGCGGTGACGCGGCTGAGAACAAACGAATCCCGGCGTTCGTGTTTGAAGCGGCCCCCGAATACCAACAGAAGTTCATCGCTGCACTCTATCAGGGCGACGGGTCGGAAGCGCATCCGAGTAACGAGCTCTCGCATACGACGACCAGCGAGACGCTCAGCCGCCAGTTGTCGGTTCTCTGGAACATGCAGGGAGTTCTCGCGAGCACGGAAGTCGTTGACGAGAACGGCGGCTACGCCGACGAACCCAACACGGCGTACCGGACGAAGGTGTACGGCGAAGACGTGAACCCCTCCGACGTGTTCAGTGAGGACACGGTTTCTGGAGAGCAGCAGTACAAACGAATCCCGACCGCGTTACTCGACGACGTGCGAGCCGAGTCGGTGAACCAGGATACCGTCCCGGACAGCGTACCCGGTCTGTTGATGGGAGCGGGTGTCGGGTCCAATATCGAACACGCGGCCGTGTACCAGTCGCTCATCGAAGACGCCCTGAACGGTAAGTACGTCGAAAAACCCCGGTACGTCCACAATCTGAAGGAGAAGGGGCTGCTCACGGAAGAGCACGAACCGACTGCGACACTACAGGAGCTCTGGGAGACTGTCCAGAATCTCCATGGGCTCACGGACACCGACATGTGTCTTCTTCCCGTGAAGTCGGTGGAGGAGACCGAATCCCCGGAGTACGTGTACGACATCTCTGTTCCGGGTGCGACGGGAACAGACGAGAATTTCGTCGTCGCGAACGAGGGTGCGATTTCCGTGAAGAACAGTCGCGGCCAGCAGGGTATCGGTATCTCCGCAGCTGTTCTCTACAGCCAGCTCACGTCGGGGACGCCCGCGAAAATAACGAGTCGGACGAAGGGGAGCGAGACGGCGAAGTACTTCGAACTCACCATCGACACGGACTCGAACGAGCCGGTGATTCAGGACGAGGCGGAGACGACGTGGGAGCGTTCGCAGGGGACGCGTATCGAACTGGAGATGGAGGCGAACATGCGTGCGCGCAGTCAGCTCCACGACTACATGCAGCACACGGCGGTCGTGAATCCGCACGCCCGGCTGGAGCTGCGGGAGCCGAACGACCACTTCAAGTACGAGCGCGCGGAGGGCGCGACGCTCCCCGCGGAGACCGAGGAGATCCGACCGCACCCGCACGGCGTGGAGCTCGGGGCGCTCATCAAGATGCTGAACGCGACGGACTCGCACTCCATCCGGGGGTTCCTGCAGGAGGAGTTCACGCGGGTGGGCGCGAAGACCGCGGACTCGATTCTGGACGCGTTCCGCGACCGCCACTACGGCCGCGAGATGCGTTGGAGCGTCGCGGCGGCGAAGTCGTCGCGTGACGAAGGCGGGGAAGCCGCCGGAGCGAACGGTTTGCGCGACGCGGTCACGGAGGCGGTGTCGAACAAGTCGAGCGCGGACACGGACGCGTTCGCGGACGCGCTGAGCGAGGAACTCGCGGAGTTCGACCGCGTTTCCTTCACGGACATTGAGAACGCGGTCGCGGCGGCCGCGGACGAGGCGAGCGAGGAGACGGGGACGACGTTCGGCGATACCGTCCGAGAGAACGTCGTGGACGCCGTCTGGGCGGCGGTGACAGCGAACCGGGACGACGACCTCTACGGGTTCGTGGACGACGCGACGAGCGTCCAGAAGGACGACGCGACCGTCGCGGGGCTGGCGCGACGCATCGGCGAGAAGTTCGGCGACGACACGCCGCGGGACCGACTCGTCCGCGGCGACCTCCGGCAGTTCGTCGTCCGCGCCGCGGAGACCACCGAGGAGGTGGACGACGCCACCGTCGGCGAGACCTCGCGGGAGAACATCACCGAGCGACTGTGGGAGGCGATGGGCCGCGTCGAGGACGACGTGCCGCTCGCGCGCGAAGTCGCGTCGAGCCGTGACGCCGCCCGCGACCTCCTCGACGCGATGACTTCGGTCGACGTCATCGCGCCGCCGACGAACTGCCTCGCGCCCATCACGCCGGAACTCATCGAAGCCGGCCTCCGAAAGGAAGTGGACGCGGACTTCTACGCGGCCGCAACGCGGGACGCGGACGTGCACGGCGGCGACCCGTTCGTCGTCGAGGCCGGCATCGCGTACGGCGGCGACATCCCCGCGGACGGCACGGTGGATCTGATGCGGTTCGCGAACCGCGTGCCGCTCGTCTACCAGCGCGGCGCGTGCGCGACGACGCAAACCCTGAAGGGGATCGGCTGGCGGAACTACGGGCTCGACCAGCCCGGCGGGAGCGGCCTGCCGAGCGGCCCGTGCGTCATCATGGTGCACGTCGCGTCGACGAACGTGCCCTTTACGAGCGAGTCGAAGGACGCGCTCGCGTCCGTGCCGGCGATCGAGGACGAGATCGAGCTCGCGGTCCGGGAGGCCGCCCGCGACCTCAAATCCTACCTGAACAAGAAGCGCTCGATGCAGAAGCGCCGGGAGAAGCAGAACGTCATCGCGGACATCCTCCCGAAGATGGCGAGCAAGGTGAGCGAGATGACCGACCGCGAGGAGCTGCTGGTCGAGGACTCGCTCGCTCGCATCATGAACAACGTCCTCGTCGAGTCCGCGGTCGAGGACGGCACGCTGACCGTGACGGTGGAGAACCACGCGGACGCGAACGCCGACCTCGACGTGACCGCCATCGTCGACGCGGAACCCACCGACCTGTCCGCGGGGAGCGTCGTGGAGATGGACGGCGAATACTTCCTGACGTGGGAGCCGACAGTGTCGGGCGGCGACGACGCCGAACTGACGGCGAACGTGCCCGACGGAACCGAGTGTGACCTGAGCGTGGACGGAATCCAGGCGGAGAAACTCACGATAAACCAATGAGCGACATCACTGACGCGAAGGCGCGCGAGCGCCTCATCGACATGGCGGCCGAGTTCTACGACCAGTTCGCGGGCGGCGAAATCCCCCACATGGACGTGCCGACGCGCTCGAAGTCGAACATCGTGTTCGACGACGAGGCGGGCGTCTGGGTGTACGGCGACCGCACGAGCACGCGCAGCGCGAACAGCGTGCGTGGCGCGCGAAAACTCCTCAAAGCGGTGTACACGATGGAGTTCCTCGCCCAACAGCTAGAGGAGAACCGGTCGTCGACGCTGCGTGAACTCTACTACCTCAGCGAGTCCTGGGACGAGGAGGAAGCACAGTTCAGCACGCAGTCGGAGTCGAACAAGCTCGTGGAGGACCTCGAAATCGTCTCCGGCGTGAAGCGCGAGGACTTCCACATGCGGCCGGAGGAGTCCGGCGCGAAGGTGATGGGGCCGCTCCTCCTCCGCGAGCAGACTCGGCGCGGGGATAGGGACATCCACTGTCAGGAGGACGTGGGGCAGGGCGGCTACCAGATTCCGAACGACCCCGACACCATCGAGTTCCTCGACAACGACGCGGAGTTCGTGCTGTGCGTGGAGACCGGTGGGATGCGCGACCGCCTCGTGGAGAACGGGTTCGACGACGAACACGACGCTATCGTCGTCCACCTCGGCGGTCAGCCAGCGCGCGCGACCCGCCGCCTGACCAAGCGCCTGCACGACGAACTCGACCTTCCGGTCGTGGTGTTCACTGACGGCGACCCCTGGAGTTACCGCATCTTCGGTTCTGTGGCATATGGCTCCATCAAGTCCGCACACCTCTCGGAGTACCTCGCGACGCCGGACGCGCAGTTCGTCGGCATCCGCCCCGAGGACATCGTGGAGTACGACCTCCCGACCGACCCGCTCAGCGACTCCGACGTGAACGCCCTCGAAAGCGAACTGGAGGACCCGCGGTTCCAGACGGAGTACTGGACCGAGCAAATCGAACTCCAGCTCGACATCAACAAGAAGGCCGAACAGCAGGCGCTCGCCTCCCGCGGCCTGGACTTCGTCACCGACACCTACCTCCCCGAACGCCTGAACACGATGGGCGTCATCTGATTACTGGTCGGTCGGGGAGAGCGCGACGCCGACGCCGCGTCGGGCGACATCGGTGACGAACGCGTCCGCGTCAGTTTCGAGCGCGTCGAACGTACCGTAGTGAACGGGCACGACGAGGTCCGCTTCCATTCGTTCGGCGAGCGCGGCGGCTTCCTCGCGGTTCATCGTGAACGACCCGCCGATTGGCGGGCAGAGCACGTCCGCATCGATGTCGTCGTGGTGGGAGAGCGCGTCAGAATCACCCGTCCAGAGCACGCGAGAATCGGCGAGGGTGACGAGGTAGCCGACGCCGAATCCCTTCGGGTGGTTGTCGCGGGGTCCGTCGGGCCGGTTGTACGCGGGGAGCGACCGCACGCGCACGCCGTCGCCAGTCAGCGTCTCCGATTCGCCGATGCGCACCACGTCGTAATCGAGGTCGTCGACGGGCGTCACGTCCCGGTCGATGTTCGCGGCGTCGACGGCGTCGTAGACGACGATCGTCGCGTCCGGCTTGGCGACGCGGCGGATGCCGTCGGGGTCGTAGTGGTGGTCGTGGGTGACGCAGACCACGTCGCCGTCGCGCGCGTCGTAGCCGTCGAGGACGCCGTACCGGCCGGGGTCGAGGTAGACCGTTCGGTCGCCCGTGAGTCGTATCGTCGCGTATCCGAACCAGGAGACGTCAATGTCGCGGTAGCGAACCATACCCGAGAATTGGGGAGTAGGCGGAAAAAGTTAGAGGAGGTCGCGGGCGTCCGCGAGCGAGTCCCGGACGTAATCGGGCTGTATCGTGCTCGCGGCGAGCGTCTCGTCGTCGGTGACGCCCGTGCGGACGAGTACCGTCGTCATTCCCACGCGGTTACCCATCTCGATGTCGGTGTCGAGGCGGTCGCCGACGAGCACGCACTCGGCGGGCGGGAGGTCGAGGCGGTCGAGCGCGAGGCGGGCGGTCACGTCCGACGGTTTTCCGAGGACTGCGTCGGGGTCGCGTTCGACCACGCCGGCGACGGCGTTGATGATGGAGCCGGACCCGGGGACGGGGCCGTCTGGCGTCGGCACGGTGATGTCGGGGTCGGTGCCGACGAGGGCGTCCGCGCCCGCGCCGAACGCGCGGAGCGCCGCTATCATGTCGGTGTACTCGAACTCGCGGTCGTAGCCGACGACGACGGTGTCGGCTCTGCGTGCGTCCGCGACCAGCGAGATGCCGGCGTCCCGGAGCTGGTTCGTTACGGACTCCTCGGCGATGGCGAACACGGACTCGTCGGCGTGGTGTTCGCGGAGGTAGTCGATGGTCGCGCTCGTCGCCGTGAGCACCTCCTCGGGGCGGGCGTCGACGCCGAGGCGAGCGAGCCGCTGGGCGTACTCCGCGGGCGGCCGCGTGGGGTTGTTCGTCAGGAAGAGCACGCCCCGGCCCGCGTCGCGGAGGTCGGCGAGCGCGTCCGCCGCCCCGTCGAGCAGCGACTCCCCGGAGAGGACGGTGCCGTCGAGGTCGACGACGACGCCACGCTCGGTCATATTCCGTCCTCCATCGACACGTCGAGGCGGCCGTCGACGCGCTGTGCGCTCGCGGGCGCGAGCGTCACGTCAGCGTCCTGTAGCCGGCGTTTCACGCGGGTCGCGAACTCGCTGTCCACGTTCGCGACGTTCGCGGAGCGCGGGTTCTCCACCCAGACGCGCGCCGAGAGTTCTATCGCGTTCTCGCCGAGCGACGTGACGTGCACGACCGGTTCGGGGTCGCTCGCGATTCGGTCGTCCGCGCGAGCGGCGTCGACAAGGACGTCCGTCGCGGTGTCGAGGTCGGTGTCGTACCCGACGAGCACGCGTTCGGTGAGCCGGTACTTCCCGCGGGAGAAGGGGTTTCGGATGGCGTTCGTGGAGAGCTGGGTGTTCGGGACGGTGAGGACTTCGTCGGCGGGCGTGCGGACTCTGGTGACGCGGAGGTCGATGCGTTCGACGGTCCCCGACTCGCTGTTCCACTCGATGTAGTCGCCGACGTTGAAGTCGGGGTCGGCGACGAGGAAGAGGCCGCTCACGAGGTTGCCGATGACGTCCTGTCCGGCGACGCCGAGCGCGAGCGTCGCGGCGGCGACGATCATCGTGGAGCCGGCGACGAGGCCGCCGAACCCGGCAGCGGCGGTGGCGAGCGGTATCGCGATGATGACGAACAGGACGGTGGTGTACTGTTCGAGCGCGTTCACGAGCGTGGGGTTGTTCGGGTTTCGCGCGGTGACGACGCGACTCACCGCCGGCCGGACGAGCAGGTGGCCGAGAAGGGAGACGGCGAACAGCGTCAGGAGGAAGCGTCCCACGCTCTCGAACCACGCGCTGTACTGCGAGAGCAGGGATTCGAACGTCACCACGCATGGTCACTCCCGTTCATACGGGCACGTCGGGGGCCGACCGGGTAACTCTCCCGGCTACTGGGTCTCCACGAGTCGGCGGACGCGCTCGATGGTGTCCGCGTCCCCGGGGTCTTTGTCGCCGCGCACGCCGAGGAATCGCGGGAAGCGCAGCGCGTAGCCCGCGGAGTACGTCGGGGATTCCTGAATCTCCTCGTACCCGACCTCGAAGACGACCGCGGGTTCGAGGGCGACCTCCTGACCGTCCTGACGCCGAATGTGGGGTTCGAGGAGGTCGGTGAGGTCCGCGAGTTCCTCGTCCGTGATGCCCGTCGCGACCTTTCCGAGCGTCTCGTACTCCTCGGTCTCGCTGTTCCACGCAGAGAGGAGGAACGTCCCGAGGAAGGAGGCTCTGCGGCCTTCGCCCCACTCGGCGCCGGTGACGACGAGGTCGAGAGTCTCCACGTCGGGCTTGCGCTTCAGCCAGTTCTTCCCGCGCTTGCCGGGCGAGTACGCGGAGTCGGGGTTCTTGAGCATGATGCCCTCGTGACCGGCTTCGAGCGCGCGGGCTTCGATGTCGCCGATTTCGTCGGGGTCGTCGGTGAGCGTGAGGTCCGAGACGCCCGTCGAGAGCACGTCCGCGAGTCGGTCGTGGCGCTCGGTGAGCGGCTTATCGAGCAGGTCGTCGCCGTCGTGGTGGAGGCAGTCGAACGCCCGCAGCTCCACCTCGACCTCCTCCCGCATCCGGTCCACGTCGTGCTTCCGGCGAAAGCGCCGTAGGATTTCCTGGAAGGGAAGCGGCTCGCCGCTCTCGTCGGTGGCGATGACTTCGCCGTCAAGAATCACGGGCGCGGCGAGTTCGTCCTCCGCGAACTCCACGACCTCGGGGAGCGCGCCCGTCACGTCCTCCATGTTCCGCGAATACAGGGAGACCTCGCCGTCGTAGTGGAGTTGGACGCGCGCGCCGTCGAACTTCGTCTCCACCGCGACCGCCCCCCACTCCGCGACGGCGTCGGTGATGGTGCCGGCCTGTGCGAGCATCGCCTGCACGGGCCGCCCGACTTCGAGGTGGATGTCGTCCAACCCCGTCTCGCCGTCGGTGCGTGCGGTTTCGGCGACGAGGCCGTAGTCGTTCGACACCTGGAGCGCGCGCTCCACCGACTCGACGGGCACGTCGAACGCCTCCGCGATGGCGTCCCGGACGCTTCCCTCACCGACGCCGATGCGCATCTCTGAGAGCACGAGACGGGCGAGGTAGCGCGCTTCGGTGCTCGAACACCGATTGAAGAGGCCGAAGAGGACGGTTATCTTCTCGTCCTGACTGCCCGCGCCCTCGGCCGCTGCGAGCGCCGCGAGTTCGTCGTACACCTCGCGGACGGTGAGCGCGTCGTCTTCCCCACCAGACGTGAACGCGCCGAGGCCCTGCTGGCCGCCGAGGTCGTAGGACGCCGCGACCGCGCCGATGTCGCCCTCGTCGGCGAGCGCGTCCTCCACGTCCTCGCTGTCGGTGTTCGGGCCGGCGGCGCGAGCGATAGCCTCGTAGCAGTAGTTCGGGCCGATGTCGAGTTTCGTCTCGCTGTACGCCGGAAACACGCGTCCCTGCACGAACCGCGCGACCACCGCGAGGTCGTCGCCCGCCGCCCCGAACAGGTCGGCGACGAGGGAGACGATTTCGAGGTCTGCGGGTTCGGCCTCGATGTCGGACGCGCGCTCGGCGAACTCCGCGAACTCCATTACGCGGTCGTTCACGGCGTCCGTGCTTAAACCGACCGAAGGCCCACCGCCTTTTATACGCTCGCTCACGAACCCTCGCCCATGACTCGCTCGGACCTCGCAGCCGCGGTCGACGACGTCCTCGACGTGGACGCCGAGGCGTTCCAGTCGCGCGTCCGGGAGGACGCCGATGTCATCAAGGAGGAACTCGCGGCCGGGACGTTCGACAACCCGCAGGCAATCGTCGGCCTTGAGTACGAGTTCTACGCGGTGAGCGACGAGGGGTCGCTCGCCCGCCTCCCCCGTCGCCTCCTCGAGTTCGTGGGGTTCGAGAAGGAACTCGGCCTGCACAACGCGGAGATGACGACCAGTCCCCAGCCGCTGAACGAGTACGGTCTCGACGCGCAGGAGTCCGAGGTGCAGGCGCGACTGAAAGCCGCGTACGAGCCGATGGACGCCGAGGGGTTGCACCTCGTGAGCGACGGGATGTGGACGATACCGCCCGAGGGCGAGACCGCGGAGGAGTACCTCACGGACAGCGTCTCGGACGCGGGTATCGACCTCGCGACGAACATGAGCGCCTCGACGCGGTATCACGCGATGGCGAACACGGACCAGCCGGCGGGGATGACGCTCGACGCGCCCCACGTCTCCCTCGAAGCGGACACGGTGATGCCGGAGGCGCTCATCACGTCGATTCAGCCGCACTATCAGGTGCCGCAGGCGGTGGACCTCCCGACGTACTTCCGGTACGCGCTCCGGTTCGCCGGCCCGCTGGTCGCGCTCGGCGTGAACTCGCCGTTCTACCCGCCCGACCTCTACGACGACGACGCGACCCCCGAGGAGATTCTCGCGGACGGCCACGACGAGCACCGCGTCGGCGTGTTCGAGTCCGTGCTCAACGTCCCCGGCGAACAGGAGAAGGTGCGGTTCCCCCGGGACGTCGAGAGCATCGAGGAGGCCGTGGACCGCATCGTCGAGGACAACACTATCGTTCCGATGCCCGTCGAGCAAGGCGGGCGGTTCGACGACGAGTTCGCGCACTTCCGGATGAAACACGGCACGTACTGGCGGTGGGTGCGGCCCGTGCTCGGCGGGAGCAGCCGGGAGTCCGCGAACGCCCGCATCGAGTTCCGGCCGCTCCCCGGGCAGCCGACCGTCCGGGACACCGTCGCGTTCCAGGCGATGTTCGCGGGCCTCCTGCAGTCGATGGTGCGCCGCGACCACGACCTCTACGCGCTCGACTGGCGGGACGCCCGCGACAACTTCTACGCCGGCGTCGAGGACGGTCTGGACGCCGACTTCACGTACGTCACCGCCGACGGCGACGAAACCACGGACTCCCACGCCATCTACGAGGACCTGTTCACGCACGCCGAACGCGGCCTGCTGGACTGCGGCCTCGACGAGGAAGCCGCCGCGAAGTACCTCTGGCCGCTCCGCCAGCGCGCCCGCCACGGCATCACCCCCGCCGCGTGGAAGCGCGAGCGCGTCCGCGACCAGCTCGACGACGGCGACACCTTCCAGAACGCCGTCTACGCGATGCAGTGCGAGTACATCGAAAACCAACGCGAGACGATTCTCGAAGGCAGTTTCGCCGACTGGGTGGGGCGGGGCGACGGCCTATCGAAGTGACCTCGGGTGATGGGTTGAAACAGCGATACGCAGCCGTTTGACGTGGGATGGGAAGAGCGCGCACGGTGTTGTAACGAGCAGAGAGCGAGCAGTGGGTCGGCCGAGAGTTAGGTATCGAGACGCTGGAGCAATTGCGAAACGTAGGGGCTGTTCGTCCAGCTTCGATGTGGGCTGATTGTCGTGATGAGCGTTCGCGCCGTCTCGTGAGTTAGATGTCCATTCCGAGCGTAGTCGACGATGAGCCGCGGCGTCGGGACGATTCGCGGCCCCTGCAGCACGGCGTGAATCAGCGGAAAGTTCGTCCCGCCGAACTCGTCGGTGAGAAAGCCGTCGACATCGAGCGCGTTCGCGAGAACGATGCCGTCGGTTTCGCCGTCGTCGAGGCCGACCGTCGGTCGCGAGTCGGGAGTATCCTCGCGTTCGTAGGGGTTTTCGACCGTGTAGTAGCTGCGGGCCGCGAGGACGTTGCTCGCAGCCGCGGCGTGGATGTCCTGATACTGCGTGATATCGCGGAGTTCACTGAGGACTTCTGGCGGCACAACCACGTCACTCGCGGTGAGGAGATACTGGAACGGGTCCGGCGTATCGGTGTCGACGGCCGCGTCAGCACGAGGGACGGCGAGACTGACGAGCGCGCTGGTGTCGGCGACGACCGTTCGCAGTTGCCGGCCGCTCATCGCTCGTCGTCCGTTGCGGTGTCGACCGCGGTCGCGTCGCCATCGTAGACATCAATATCGTCGGGGGCAGCGAGGTCGAGTGGTTCGCCCTCGAGGTCCGCTTTGAGAAGGTGGAGGCGCTGGGCGGTTTCGGCGCCGACTAGCTGCTTGACGGTCGCGAATTCGAGTTGGTCGTCGTAGTACTTCGTCGCGACCAGCTCTTGGAACGTCTCGCTATCGGCAGTGTCCTCAATGTATTCGCGGATGGCCTCGACGAGGAGATCCGTCCGATTCGTGTCGAAGAGTTCCGCGATTGCGTCCAGCCGATCGACGAGGTACTCCGGGGACTGGAAGTGGACCCGTCGCGGGTCGTCGCTCGCGCTCATTCTATGTGCAAGTTCTGCACACAGAATGATAACGGTTTCGGCGGCTGCACAGAACCCACACAGTAACACTCTCCGAACGAGACCACCACCCACGTCGTAGCCGTAATCGGGTACGTTCAGCACCGCAAGAAGTCAGCTGGCTGGCGTTCCATCCCGAATGCTGTCGACGTTACCCAGTTCTAGACGGCTCGTAGCAGTCCGGTACGGGTCGGTATCGACGAGCCTGTGCTGGCTGATTGTGTAGGCGGGCGTGGTCCCGAAATCGGAACCGTATCTGCTCACGCTATCGTTTTGCGAGAGGAGAAGCCCGCCGTTCGCGGCGGGACGATGGCACTTATAGGAGTGCGTCGAAGTCTTCGTGGCCGACGATGTCGACGTTGTTCTCGGTGATGCGGGTGATGTGGATGCCGTTGCCGGAGGCGGCGTCGCGTTCGCTGGCGGCTTTGACGGCCTGGGCGGCGACGGTTTCGGCTTCGTCCATGGTGAGGCCGTCCTCGTAGTTGTTTTCGAGGCTACCGAGGGCGTACGGCATGCCGCTGCCCTGTGCGGTGTAGTCGTCCTGCATGCTGCTTCCGCCGGGGTCGAGGCTGTAGACGTGGGAGCCGTCCTCGTCGACGCCGCCGAGGATGGGGACGACGACGAAGAACGGGCCGCCGCGGAGCATGTTCGCGGAGATGGTGGCGAGTGCGCTGATGCTCATTTTCTCGCCGCGGCGGGCTTCGTAGAGGTTCGCTTCCGCGCGGAGGCTGCGGATGAAGGACTGTGCGCCGCCGACGCTGCCGGAGATGGCGAGCGCGGCGTTCTCCTGGATTTCCTCGACTTTCTGCACGTCCTTGTTGTAGATGACGCGGCCGCCGAGGCTCGCGCGCTGGTCGGACGCCATGATGACGCCGTCGTCGGCGGCGATGCCGACGATGGTGGTCTCGGATTCGATCTGGTTGACGTCCTTCTCGGTCATGTTGCTCTGGGGGAGCTCCCCGACCTGGGGTTCGTAGGGGTTCTGCGTGGCGTCCTCGAATTTCGCGTTGTTCTGCGCGAAGTCGGAGCCTCTGCTCGGGTTATACATTACCAGTTCGTAGACACGGGCGACTTATAAAACCAGTCTTTGCGGCGGTCTGTTAGCGCGCGTTCTCGTAGGCGTGTTCGGTGCGAGCGACGAGCCGGTGAATCGGGAGGGTGAATCCGAGCCGGCTGGTGAGCACCGCGAGCGGGAGGAGGGCGATTCCGAGGGCGAGCGTCGTCTGGTACGCGGCGGCGGTCGTGATGCGCGTGAGCGCTGTCATCTCGATACCCGTTCGGAACGCCGCCCCCTATATAGGTGTTACTCCCTCGGGGCGAGGAGAAAGTCACCGCTGTCTTGCGATTAAACTCGAATAGTGTAGGGGACAACTGTGGTTGCGTTCGCGTGACAGGTGGCTGTAGGCGGGGGCTGGCTTCGGCGGTGGTGAGCGCTAAGTTATACGGATATACGGGGTAACGTCCGCGGCGACGGGCGAACCACAAGACACGACTACCCGGCGCGATAGGAATAGGTATGAGCAACTACGTCGTGGCGATGGAGGCCGCGTGGCTGGTTCGTGACGTCGACAACTCGGACGACGCAATCGGTGTCGCCGTGAGCGAAGCCGGGAAGCGACTGAACCAACAGGACCTCGATTACGTCGAGGTCGAAGCCGGATTGACGAGCTGTCCCGCGTGCGGGGAGCCGCTGGACGCGTCGTTCCTCGCAGCGAGTACGGCGCTGGTCGGGCTGGTGCTCGAACTCACCGTGTTCAACGCGGACTCGGAGGAGCACGCCTCGCGCATCGCGAAGTCCGAGGTCGGCGGCGCGCTCCGCGACGTTCCCCTCGAAGTCATCGAGGTCGTCGAGGAGTCCGAGGAGAGCGAAGAGGAAGCGTAACACCGGCAACGGTCGCGGTATCGAGCGGACAGCCAAACCTTTATTGATAACCTCGGGTAATGACGGGTATGCACCTCCCGACTCCCCAGGACCTGCGGGAGCGTCGGAACGCGCTCGAACTCACGCAGAGCGAACTCGCGGACCGCGCCGGCGTCTCCCAGCCGCTCATCGCCCGCATCGAAGGCGGTGACGTGGACCCACGGCTGTCGACGCTACGCCGCATCGTGGACGCGCTGAACGAGGCGGAAGGCGACGTAGTGCGCGCGCGCACCCTCATGCACGACGAGGTCGTGCACGTCGACCCCGACGACCCAGTGAAACGCGCCGTCGAGAAGATGCAAGACGCGGGGTACAGCCAGCTTCCCGTCATCACGAACGGCGTGCCCGTCGGCAGCATCAGCGAGAGCGACATCGTGCACGCGGGCGAGAACGTCGGCGAACAGCCCGTCCGGGACGTGATGAGCGAGAGCTTCCCGACCGTCTCCCCGGACGCCACCCTCGAAGAGGTGTCGAGCCTCCTCGACCACTACACGGCCGTCATCGTCACCGAGGAGGGGTCCTCGGTGGGCATCATCACGCAGGCGGACGTGGCGGCCCGCATCTCGTAGAGATGCGGTCGCTCCGCCTGTTCCGCTCGCACGAGGCGCGACGGAGCGCGCTCGTCGCGCTCGCCGCCGTGCTCGCCGCGCTCCTCGTGCTCGCGGCGGTGCTCGCCCGACTCGACGTGTTCTCCACGCCGGCCGAACTCCGCGCGTTCCTGGATTCGTTCGGTCCGGCGACGCCGGTCGCGTTCGTCCTCCTGCAGGCGATGCAGGTGGTGGTCGCGCCGATACCCGGCCAGGTGTTGTCGTTCGTCTCCGGCTACCTCTTCGGCCCCCTCTGGGGGACCGCGTACAGCGTGCTCGGCGCGAGCATCGGGAGTTACGCCGCGTTCTGGCTTTCCCGGCGGTACGGCCGACCGTACGTCGAGCGCGTAGTGACCGCGGACGCCTTCGAGTGGTTCGAGGCGGTGACGGACGACAACGGCCTGCTCGCGCTGTTCCTCATCTTCCTGATTCCCGGCCTCCCGGACGACGTGCTGTGTTTCGTCGCCGGGCTCACCGATCTCGACCTGAAGAAGATGACCGTCGCCGCCGCGCTCGGTCGGATTCCCGGGTTCTTCCTCGCGGCGCTCGCCGGGTCGAACGCCGCCGCGGGCGACTACACGACCGCGATAGTCATCGCCGCCGTGCTCGGCCTCGCCGGACTCGTCTGCTGGGTGTACCGCGAGCGCGTCCGAGCGTTCCTCACTCGAGTGTGAGGCCGCGCACCGCCACGCCCTCGCCCGCTTCGACGGACCCGATGACGCGGCCGTCCGTCGCGTCCGCGAGCGACTCCGCGTCCGCGGGCGGGAGCGCGACGACGAAGCCCGTGCCCATGTTGAACGTGCGGTGCATCTCCGCGTCGGAGACGTTCCCGCGCTCCTGCACGAACGCGAAGACGTCCTGTGCGTCGAACGGGTCGAGAATCGAGTACCGGTAGTCGCCCATGCGGGAGAGGTTCGTCCAGCCGCCGCCGGTGACGTGTGCGGCGGCGTGCACGTCGTGTTCGTGGAGGTCGTCGAGGAGGTGCGTGTAGAGCCGAGTGGGTTCGAGGAAGGCCTCCCCCACCGTCTCGTAGCCGTCGTAGGGGTAAGGGTCGGTGTAGTCGCCGTCGCGGGTTGCGGCCTCCCGGGCGAGCGTGAGGCCGTTCGAGTGGATGCCGGATGACTCGAAACCGACGAGCACGTCGCCCGCCTCCGCCTCGCCCGGGAATACCTCGGTCTTCTCGGCGAGTCCGGCGGCGGTGCCGGCGAGGTCGAGTCCGGAGACGACTTCGGGCATTACGGCGGTCTCGCCGCCGACGAGCGCGACGCCGGCGTCCTCCGCGCCCCGTGAGAGCCCCGCGCCTATCTGTTCGGAGAAGGTTTCGCTGGGTTCGTCGACGGCGAGGTAGTCGACGAACGCGACGGGGGTGACGCCGGCGGCGACGAGGTCGTTGACGTTCATCGCGATGCAGTCGATTCCTACCGTGCTGTAGTCGCCGAGCGCGTCGGCGACGAGGAGTTTGGTGCCAACGCCGTCGGTGGCGAGCGCGAGGTATCGGTCGCCGATGTCGAGGAGGCCGGCGTATTCGGTGGTGTCGTTCCCGCCGACGGCGGAGACGAGCGCGGCGGTCGCGGCGTCGCTCGCGTCGATGTCGACTCCGGCGTCGGCGTACGTGAGTTCCTCCTCGTCGGTCATACACGACGGTGGGTATGACGGAGCGAAAAACCCACCGGTGTATGCACGAGCGCGCGTGGTCGCCCACAACCGTTTACACGCCCCGTGCGCTACACGCAGATATGTCAAACCGACCGCAGTACGAGGAGTGGGAGTTCGAGGACCGACACCGCCACGACGTCGAGTGGCTCGGCACCACCGCCACCACGGGCACGGAGGGCGCGCCCGGGATGCCCGTGTTCCTCGACCGCGACAAGAACGAGGTGTTCCGCGCGGAGACCGACGTGGAGCGCCAGTTACTCTCGGAGGTCACCGAGTCGACGCGGAGTACAGAGGAGTCGAGTCTCACTGAGGTAATTCAGGACATCGGGGACGAACTCGGCTGGGAGACGCTGAGCGAGTTCGGTGAAGAAAACAGCTAGAGGAAGCCGAGTCGCCAGAGTGCGAGCAGTATCGAGGGCGCGGCGACCGCGACGTACACGCCGAGGTTCCACTTCCTGACGGTGTTGCCGTCGAGCGGGCCGAACGGGAGCATGTTGAACCCCGCGAGCAGGACGTTGATGAGGACGCCGTACTCGGCGATGGCCGAAACGGGTGTGAGCGCCCAGAACACGGCGGCCATCGCGAGGTTCGCGATGGGGCCGGCGAGCGCAACGAGGCCGCGCTGGCGGTTCGTGATGCGGCCGGCGTGATGGACCGCACCGGGCGCGGCGAACAGGAAGCCCGCGAGCCCGCCCGCGATGGCGAGCAACAGCATCCCGTAGTCCGCGCGGAACTCCGCGTGCTGGCCGAAGTGAACGGCGACGGCCTTGTGCGCGAGTTCGTGGCCGAGGAAGCCGACGCCCGCGGTGACGAGACTTATGCCGAACAGCATGGCGAACTCCGTCGAGACCACCACGTCGAGTTGGGCGGCGCTAATCGGGGAGAGCAGCAGGCCGAACGCGAGGCCGAGCGCCAACCAGGCGACGGCGAGGTCCTTGAATTCGCGTCGACTGTAGTTCATACGAGCGCCAAGAGGATGTCCGCGATGTTGTTGAACCCCTGTCCGAGGTAGTGTTTGATTTCACCGAACGAGTCTATTTTCGGGCTGACGAACGTCATGAGCGCGAGTGCGACCGGTGACCCGATCATGCTTCCGACGTTCGTGAGCGCGACGACGGCGATGAGTTTGAACAGAGGGACTTCGCGCATCCGAGCGAAGAGGTCGCGAATCGGTGCTTGTTCGTCACTCATTATTTCGTTGAGGGTGCTGATGTCGCTGATGGAGACGGGCGTGTACCGGAGTTCGACGTAGCCAGCGATCCAGCCAGGGGCGAGGGTCGGTTCAAGGCTCGTCAGCCACGCGCTTCCCGCGCCTGCGAGCGTGCTGAACGGATGTGCGCCGGCGGCGAGCGCAAACCCGCCCGCGAAGACGGCGTTAACGATGAACCACACGGCGAACGCCTCGATGAGGATGTCCGTGCTCAGGCCGGACATCGCCATCAGGACGAAGAACAGGAGCACGCTCACGGACATCAGCGCGCCGATGAATCGCGCTATCGAGAACCGTTTTTCCTCGCGTCCCTGCAGGCTCTCCATCGGCGGGAGGGTTTCGGGGTTGTCGAGGTAGCCTTTCACGCCTTCGACGTGGCCGGCGCCGATGACGGCGAGCACGTCCTTGCCCTGCTGGCGGAGCGCGAGGATGTTGTGCGCGAGGTAGGCGTCGCGTTCGTCGATGAGGGCTTCGGCGCCCCGGGGGCTGAACCGCCGGAACTCCTCCATCATGGCGCTCACAACGTCCGTGTCGGTGAGGTCCTCCATGCTGAGTTCCTCGTAGTCCTCCTCGCTGCCGGTGCGCGCGAACAGCAGTCCGAGGACGGTGCCGACGACGAGGGCGACGCCGGCGGCGATGGCGACGACTTCGACGAGCATCGTGAGCACGCCGAGCAATCCGCCGCCCGCGAGCACGAACGGCCCCGCAAGCAGTTCGACGATGAGGCCGAGGAACCCGCCGCCCGTGAACCCCAATGCGAGGCCGAGCGTCCACGGGTCCGCGAGGCCGAACGCGAGCCCGCCGACCATCCGGAGTTTCTCCACGAAGCCCATGCGGGTCCAGAACCGCTGAATCGTCACCTGGATGTTCCGGTCGACGAGCGCCACGTCGATGCCGAGCGCTTCCGCGGTGTCCACGGCGGCGAGCATGTCCGCGCCGGGACTCACGTCGAAGCGCTCGCCGAGGCGCTGCTGGACGTACGAGAGCAGCCAGTACGCGAGGAACTGGAACGCCATGCTCCCGCGGAGGAGGTCCTTGGGGTCGATGTCGTCGGGCGCGTCGCCCTTCATCTGCCGATATCGGCCCTCGTCCAGCTCGACGGCGACCACGTCCGGGTCGCGCTCCTCGATCTCGCGCTCGACGGTTTCGACGGAGTCGGAGGAGACGTGCGCCGTGCCGACGAGGTGGACCGACCCCTCGCGGGACTCGTCGCTCATTAGCGTGGAGTAGTCGGTCGGCGGGCCTTACAGGTGTCGGTCGGGGGTCGGCACGTTCTTCCCGCCGACGCCAGTACGTCGGGGTATGCCTTCGGTGATGGAAACGTACGTGGAGAACCGGGAGATGGTGCAGCCGAACCACGCGAACACCCACGGCACCGCGCACGGCGGGAACGTGATGAAGTGGATGGACGAAATCGGCGCGATGAGCGCGATGCGCTTTGCGGGCGAGGAGGTCGTTACCGCACGGATGAATCAGGTGAACTTCGGCCGCCCCATCCCCGTCGGGGATACGGCGCTCATCGAGGCGTACGTGTACGCGGCCGGGTCGACGAGCATGCGCGTCCGCCTGCGGACGTTCCGGGAGAACCCGCGAACGGGCGAGCGCGAGCAGACCACGGAGTCCTTCTTCGTGTACGTTGCAGTGGACGACGACGGTCAGCCGACAGCGGTCCCCGAGGTCACGGTCGAGACCGACGAGGGCGAGGAGTATCGGCGCATCGCGCTGGAGGGCGAGGGCGAATGAGCCTCGACATCTCGACGGGCGAGGTCCCGGATCCGCCCGAACTCGACACGGAAGCGGACGTAGACGATTACGAGGACCTCGACGTCGGCGGGAACGACTACCACCGCGAAGACCTCGAAGCCTTCCTCCGGGAGGGCGCGTGGGAAGACGCGTTCGCCGAATGGGCGGACGACACCGAACTCACCGAAGAGGAGTACCAAATCGTGCTCGACCTCGACCTCCTCTCGAACTTCGACTTCTTCTGGGACGACTTCGCCGACCGCGTCGGCTACCACGCCCCCGGCCTCCCCGAGGACTGGCAAGAACGCGACCTCCACCCCGACCTCGACTCCTGGAGCACGGTCTCAGCCATCAACGCATCACTCACCGAACTCGGACGAACGGTCTCCGACCGACTGAAAGCGGACTACGTGGACTGGAACGCGGAGTACGAGGCGCCGGACGACCTGCCGGACTTCGATTAGTCAGTTCCGCCGCCTATGTCGGCTTCGAGTTCCTCGTCAGTACGGCCTTCGCCGAGTTGTTTTTCGGGTTCTTCCGGCGTGGTGTGCGTATTGACCGGTAGATTCAAACTCCTTCGTAAGGAATTCTTACACAGGAGGATAGCATGGCATCTGACGAACCCGAGGTGACGACCGTCACCTCGAAAGGACAGATCACAATCCCAAGCAGCCTTCGAGAGCAGTTTGGGTTAGAAGAAGGAACGAAGCTCATGGTCGTTCCGACAGACTATGGACTCGTATTGAAGAAAATTGACCTCCCGTCGGTCGAAGAATTTCAACAACGAGTCGAACAGCGTGCACAAACAGTCGATGTCTCCCCCGAAGAAGTCTCACAGCTCGTCCACAAAGCACGAAGCAACGATAAATGAGGGCCGTCCTTGACACAAACGTACTCATTTCGGGAGTTATTGCAACCGGTGTCCCACACAAACTACTCGTCAAGGGATTCAACCACGACTATCAGATTGTCGTTTCCGTAGCAACGCTCACTGAGTTCCGCGAAACCCTCCTCAAGTATCCCGAGCGATTCCACATGAGCGAAGACGAAGTGCAGGAGGAGGTCGAAACGATTCGGTATTTCGCTGAGTTCGTAACCCCACAGGAAGACATCACAGCTGTTGACGATGATCCGGACGACGACAAATTCCTAGAAGCAGCAGTAGCTGGCGATGTTGAGTATCTCGTTTCCGGTGATGGACATCTACTCTCTCTAGACTCATACCGCGGTATCGATATCGTTGAACCGAGAACTTTCTACGATCAACTCGATACCTCTTAGCGTGCCTGTAGGTAGCGTCCAGTAATTCGTCTGTACTTAGCGACCCCCACCAGAAGATGTCGGCCGTTGGGGATTTCAATCGAGCCCAAACCAGTACACCGCCTCGGGAATCAAACCCCGAGGCACTCGGCTTGCTCCGTCTAGAGACAACCCCCTAGTTGCTTCACTGTAGATGGGGTTCAAACAAAGCTGCAGGGGATACAAGAAACTCCGGTGTCGTATTGCAGTACGTCCCGGCGGGAGGCCGGGAGTTCTGCGTGTACCAATGGTTAACGGGTGCGGGACGCCCCGGGGGAGGCGGTCTCGCACGCCGTATCAGAACACACGCCCTTCCACAGTAAGCGTCTTATCCATATATGGGCGTATCAAATCTACCTACCTTTGAGTTCCTTAAGGTCGTTCCGTCGCCCAGTCGCGCGAGCGCTCGACGGCGTCCTGCCAGCGGTCGTACTTCGCGTCCCAGTCGCCGTCGCGCGGGCTGAACGCGCGGTCGGTGCGTCGGTTCTCGCGGAGGTCGTCGAGGTCGTTCCAGTAGTCGACGGCGAGGCCGGCGGCGTAGGCGGCGCCGAGCGCGGTGGTTTCGTCTACGACGGGGCGGTCGATTTCGGTGTTCATCACGTCCGCGATGAGCTGGCAGAGGAAGTCGTTCTTCACCGCGCCGCCGTCCACGCGGAGACTGGAGAGCGACACGTCGCTGTCGGCGAGCATCGCTTCGGCCACGTCCCGGGTCTGGTACGCGATGGCTTCGAGGGTGGCGCGCACGAGGTGTTCGCGGCGGGTGCCGCGGGTGAGGCCGACGATGGTGCCGCGGGCGCGGGGGTCCCAGTGTGGCGCGCCCAACCCGGTGAAGGCGGGGACGATGTAGACGCCGTCTGTGCCGTCGACGGTGCGCGCGAGCGACTCCGTCTCGCCCGCGTTCTCCACAAGGGAGACGTCGTTGAGCCACTCGATTGCCGCGCCGGTCGCGAAGATTGAGCCCTCGAGCGCGTACTGCACGGGTTCGCCGCGACGCTGGAAGCCGACCGTGGTGAGGAGACCGTGCGTCGACTCGACCGGCATCTCACCGGTATTGAGGAGGAAGAACGAACCGGTGCCGTAGGTGTTTTTGGCGTCACCGGGATCGAAGCACGCCTGCCCGAACAGTGCCGCTTGCTGGTCGCCGAGCGCGCCCGCGACGGGGACGCGCGCGCCGAGGAAGCCGTCCGGGTCGGTGTACCCGTAGTACTCGTCGTCGGAGGACGGGCGGACGTCGGGGAGGCAGGCGCGCGGCACATCGAACTCCGCGAGTAGGCGGTCGTCCCAGGTGCAGTCGTGGATGTCGTACAGCATCGTTCGGCTCGCGTTCGTCACGTCGGTGACGTGCGCGCCAGTGAGGTTGTAGACGAGCCAGGAGTCGACGGTGCCGAACAATACGTCGCCGTTCGCGGCGCGTTCGCGGACGCTCCGGGTGGCCGAACGCGTCGGTTCGATTGGGTCTGCGTTCTCCAAGAGCCACTCCAGTTTCGACGCGGAGAAGTAGGCGTCCAGCTCCAGTCCCGTCGTCTCCCGCGCGTAGGCGTCGAGGTCGTCGCTCAGTCCTTCGATGCGTTCGGTGGTGCGGCGGTCCTGCCAGACGATCGCGTCGTGAACGGGGTCGCCCGTCTCCGCGTCCCAGAGCACGGTGGTCTCGCGCTGGTTCGTCACGCCGATGGCCGCGAGGTCACCGGGGGCGATACCGGCGTCCGCGAGCGCCGACTCGACGACGCGTTTCGTGTTCGCCCAGAGTTCGCCCGGGTCGTGCTCCACCCAGCCCGGCTCCGGATAGTACTGCTCGTGGGTCTCGTACGCGTTCGCGACCACGGACGCGTCCCGGTCGAACACCAGGAAACGCGTGCCCGTCGTCCCCTGGTCTATCGCGCCGACGTACATAGTCGGGGACGCGCGCCGCGTCCCGATAAAAGCGCGGGAGTAGTGTGGCGCCACACTACGTTTTTACGACTGGCCGCCGAACTCGACGACATGAGTAGCGACCGAGTCGACGCGGAGAGTAAGGTGTCGGGGAACCAAGCGAACATCCCCGCGCGCGTCCGCCGCGCGCTCGACATCGACGACGGCGACAGGCTGCGCTGGCACGTCGAAGACGGCGCGGTTCGCGTGAAGGTCGTACAGCGCCGCACCGGCACATTCGGCGAGTTCGAGGGGTACGACGGCGCGACGGACACCGACGCCACCGCGGGCCACGACGCGTGGGGCGTCTCCCCCGAGTAGATGCCGCGAGCGCTCGTCGACACGTCAGTCCTGTTCGCCGCAGCGTACCGCCGCGACGCCCGCCACGAGGACGCGCTACCGATTCTCCGGGGCGTCGACGACGGCACGCTCCCCGAGGCCGTACTTCTCGACTACGTCCTCGCGGAGACGCTGAACGGCCTCACCGCGCACGCCGGCCACGACGCCGCGGTGGACTTCCTCGACCGAATCGAGGAGAACGCGCGCGTCCACATCGCGGCGTTGAGCGCGGACGGTCGCGCGACGGCGAAATCCGTCTTCCGCCAGCACGCGGGGTTCTCGTTCGTCGACGCCAGCCTCGTCGCGTACATGCAGTCCGAGGGCCTGGGCTACCTGTACGCGTTCGACGACGACTTCGACGCCGCGGACGACGTGTATCGACTCACGACCGCCACCGACCCATACCAGACAGAATGATCACGTTCAGTGCGGAAGTCATGCACGTCGTCGGCCCGGACGAGCGCGACGACCACGACCTCACCCCGTATCTCGAACGCCTCAGCGAGGACCGCTACGTGCTCGTCGTTCGAAAGGGTGGGTCGCCATCCTGGCTCGACCGCATCGTCGCATTCTTCCGCCGCGATTCCATCGAAGCCGTCACCGTCATCACCGACGACGCCTACGAGGAGGGCGACGAACTCCACGTCACCGCCACGGAAACGGAGATGGCGGGCGTGTTCGACGCGACCGAGATACGAGAAGCCTAGCGGGTGTTCTCTATTCCGACGAGTGAGCGCCTGTAACAGTGATTTACCTCCCGGCACGGGAGGCGCGGCAGCTGGCGACGTGAGAGGAGGTGCGCGCGGACGATGGAGAGGAGTTATTCGAAACGAGTCGACTCCAGGACGTCATTGAGGACGAACTCGGGCGTGCACACCCTGAGGAATGGCGAGGACAGCGTACGCGGCGGCTGTCGTAGAAGCGTGGCGCGAGCACGCACCCGGCGACAGCGATCAGAGCGTCAGTATCGACGAGAATCGGATACTGTGGACCATCGCCTGCCATCTAGACGAGGTACTGACTGGTGTCCTCGTCGGCGGCCGCCGAGAACTCCTCGATGTCCTCTTGGAGGAGCTCAAACTCGTCGCCGAGGAGTAGCCGAGTTGCTTCCTCGGAGACTTCGCCTGCCTTGTAGTTTTCGTAGAGCGCGATCTTGTCCTCGTCAGTCATCGCCCGTCGGAGCATGTCCGTGAGACCCGTGCGCGCCAGCTCGCTGATGTTAATCCCGCCGAGGTGGATTGAATCGAGTTCGCCAGCAGCTTCCTTCAGCGCGCCCGCACGGAATTTAATCGTGTCGTCGTACGAGCCCTGACTCATAGCAATAGGTAAGAGCGTGCCAGAAATAAGTGTTCTCCCACAAGGGTACGTGTGGGAACGTCTGCGATTTTCCTACGCTACTCGAAGGGCGTGATTGCCCCCTCTCGGAGGAACACGGGGTCGGCATCCTGTGTGACTTCAACGGCGCGGCCGAGAGTATCTCGCTACTTGCGGACTACGGCTTGCTGTTCATCGTCGAGGACGGCCAGGCGAAGCGCCCGTACCTCCCCTACGAGCGCATCCACCTAGACGTCGAATTCGTCGGCCGGCCGTCCGGTGAGGGACCCACACCGGCGCGATGAACGTTCGGCCGCTGATCACCACCGTCTGACCGCAAAGTCCGGACGAGTACGCCTATCAGGTTCGCGTTCGAATCTGTGTTCGAATGAGCGACGAGGGCGATATCGCGGACGCCGCGTTCGGCGTGCAGGCCGGGTTCGGGTTCGCGGGGAAGGCCGCGACGGCGGTCGTGGGGTTCGTCGGGTCGGTGGTGCTGGCGCGCGCCCTGGGGCCGAGCGACTACGGCTTGTTCTACGTCGCGCTCTCCGTCGCTGCGTTCTTCGTGAACCCCGTGACGGGGTGGGCGACGGCGTGTAAGAAGCGGTTGACGGAACCGGATTTCGCGGCGAGCGAGGCGGTGGGGTCGCTCGCGGTCGCAATTGGCGTGCTCGGCGTCGTCGGCGTGCCGGTGGGGTACGTCGTGGTGGACGCGGTGACGGCGAACCCGGTGTTGCCGCTCGCGGTGCCCGTGCTGTTCGTGCCGCTCGCGGCGTACCGGTCGTCGACGACCCTGCTCTCGGGGCGTGCGAACTTCGCGCTCGCGGACTGGGCGCTCGTCGTCGAAACCGTAGTGACGACGATAGCGCAGGTCGCGTTCGTCCTGCTCGGGTTCGGCCTCTGGGGGATGGTCGGGGGTGCCGTGACGGGCGCGCTGGTCGTCCTGCCCGTCGTGTATCGCTGGCTCGGCGTCCGGGCGCGTCTTCCCTCTCGGGAGTCGCTGCGGTCGGTTGTGGCGTTCTCGAAGTGGTCGATTCCGCGCGGGTTCGTCGGCACCGGGTTGTCGCAGATGGACGTGCTGCTTCTGGGGTGGCTGGCGGCGGCGAGCGCGGCGGGTAACTATCAGGTCGCGCTCAAGGTGTCGATGCCCGCGACGTTCGTCTCCGGCGCTATCACGGCGGGGTTGATGGGGCGCGTGTCGGCGCTCGCGGGCCGGTCGGGCGGCGACTGGACGCCGGACTTCCGGAACGCGCTCTCGACGGGGAGCGTGCTCGCCGTCCCAATCTTCGTCGGGAGTCTCGTGCTCGCAGAATCCATCGTCGTGACGGCGTTCGGCGGCGCGTACGCGGGCGCTGGCGCGTTCCTCGTCGGTCTCGCAGCATACCGGCTGCTCGAAACGCAGACCGCGCCCCGCGGGGCCGTGCTCGGCGGCCTCGACCGCCCCGACCTCGGGTTCTGGGTGTCGGCCGCCGAACTCACAATCAACGTCGCGCTCGGTCTCGCGCTCTGGTACGCGTACGGCCCGCTCGGCATCGTCGCCGCGACGGTGGTGACGCAGGCGTTCGCGTACGCTGCGAACACCCTGCTCGTCCGCGGCCTCACCGACGTGCAGGTCGTCGTGACGCGGCCGTTCCTCGCGCAACTCGGCGCCGGCGCGGTGATGGGTGGTGTCGTGTTCGCGGCGAAATCCAGCGTCGGAATCGGCGGCTGGCCCGCGGTTGTCGGCGTCGTCGCGCTCGGCGCCGCCGTCTACTTCCTCGTGCTGTTCGCGGTCTCGACCTACCACCGCGAGACCGTGCGCGGCATCTGCGCCGACCTCGCTGGGTCGCGTGACGGCGGACTCTAAGGTGCTGGCAGTTCCAGAAGTCGGTATGGATACCGAAGTACTGGTCGTGGGTGGTGGTGCGACCGGCGTGGGGGTGGCGCGCGACCTCGCGATGCGCGGCGTGGACGTGGTGCTGGCGGAGCGCGGTGGATTGAACGCGGGGACGAGCGGGCGGTCGCACGGCCTCCTGCACTCGGGCGCGCGGTACGCCGAGCACGACCCGGACGGCGCGCGCGAGTGCATCCGGGAGAATCGTATTCTGAAAGATATCGCCGGTGAGGCCGTACGGGACACGCGGGGGTTGTTCGTCCAGCTCGACTCGGACGACCCCGGGTTCTTCGACGAGAAGCTCGCGGCGTGTCGCGACCTCTCGATTCCCGCGACCGTCTACGACGGCGACGACGCGCGCGGGCTGGTTTCCGGCCTGCCTGACGGCGTGGAGCGTGCATTGGAGGTGCCGGACGCGGTCATCTATCCGTCGCGTCTCGTGGCCGCGACGGCCGGGAGCGCACGCGATCACGGCGCCAGGATTCTGACGCACACGCCAGTAGAGGGCTTGCTCACGACAGGTGGGGAGGTTAGTGGGGCGTCCACTTCTGAGGGGGAGATTCGTGCTGAGCACGTGGTGAACGCGACGGGTGCGTGGGCGGGCGACCTCGCGCGAACGGCGGATATCGACCTGGAGATGACGCCGACGAAGGGCGTGATGGTCACGGTCGAGTACGACGACCTCGATACCGTTCTGAATCGGTGTCGGCCGCCCGCGGACGGCGACATCGTCGTCCCGCACGAGGACACGGTGGTTCTGGGGACGACGAGCGTCGAGGTGGACGACCCCGACGGCGACCTGGAGAGCAGGGAGGAGGTCGAGCGGATGCGCGCGGAGTGTGCGGACCTCTTGCCCGCGGTTGCGGACGCCGCGTTGGACCACGCGTACTGGGGGGTGCGGCCGCTCTACGAACCGAGCGGTGTCGCTGAGGGCCGCGGAATCAGTCGGGGGTTCTTCGTGCTCGACCACGCGGAACGCGACAGTGTGTCCGGGTTGACGAGTGTTGTCGGCGGGAAGCTCACCACGTATCGGTTGATGGCGGAAGCGACCGCCGACCACGTCACCGACCTCCTGAATGTCGACGCGGAGTGTCGGACCGCCGAGGAGGAGTTACCGGGCGCGGACGACGTGGAGGCGTTGGATTCGTTCGTGCGGGAGTTCGACGCGGGCGGGCCGGCGGACGTGGACGTACTCAGTACGTGAACGCGGGAGAATCGCTCTCAAAGCGGTACTCTAGCTCACCGGAACTAGTGCTCCAAACGCTCCGTATCCGTCTCAAGAGAGGGACGGCTGCAAAGTCAACGTCGATGCTCGTGGCATCCGCTCACCGAATGATTGCTACGAGGTTGCTGCGCCGATAGTCTCGTTCGAACCAACAAACGGGAGGTCGATTTCGAGACCATCGTAGACTAGCGTCGGCCGTTTCGCTTGCCCCGGCCCGCCGCCCTCGAACTCGATAACACCGATATCTTCGAGTTCAGAGAGGTTTCGGTGAACCTGTTTGTAGTCCCGATCCACTATGCTGGCGGTCGCGCGAATGCTCTCCGGGTCGTGCTGGGAAATCGCGTCCAGTAGCTCCAGGTTCTTCGGACTCAGCAATCGACTGAGTTCGGCGTACGACCCGACGTTCAGCACCGGCTGTGCGTCCTCAAGGTCGTCCCCGTCCTGAGCGGCCTTAATGCGGTTACGCGTGCGCTGATCGAGGCGGTCACGGTCGCCGACGGTGACTTTGAGCGTTGGCATGGTGTGTTCCTCCTGGCGGCGTCCTACTCCGGCCACTCCCACGAGACGGGCGACAGCTCTTCAACGTCACGTGTGAAGCGATCGTAGAGCGTCAGCATCCCGGGAAACTCGATGGTTTCGACACCATCGCGGGTGTGGCGTTCGTGGCCTTTTGTCCGTTCGTGGGCGTTGTCGTAGCGAAGGATGGTGTCGCCACCGACTTCCCCGAGGTGGAGGCCGTAGTCCCATCCACTTGGATACGTCTCAGCCTGCGTCTTTCGGATGGTGACATCGACGACGTAGCCGTCTTCGACAGCCTGCCAGTCTTCGATGGTGGTGTAGGACGCCATCCGCCACCCTATGTTACTCCCTCCATACACATAATCCTATGGACGCCACTACATAGGCCGGACAGCGACGCGACTGCGCCAAACGTCGCCAGCCACGCCACGTGACATTCGCCTCGCCGTAACCGGCGAGGCTTCCCCTGCATGGGACTCCCAGTTAGCACTCCACGTCAGGTGATGTCGCCGGTGGTGTGTTCGAGCGCGGCCACGGCGAGTGCGCCGACCGCTGCGACGGCGAGCAGCGCGAGCGCGGTTTCGGGCGTCCACGCGGTTGTTTCGTCGAGAACTATCTGGCCGGGTGCGCGGAGTGCGCCCGCCATGAGTGCGACGAGGAAGGTGAGGGTGGCGGCGCGGTAGGTGTCGAGCGCCCACGCGACGACGCGCGCGAACGACACGATACCGACCGCGGCGCCGAGTGAGAACGCAGCGAGCGTCGTCACGGGGTCGACCGCGTCCCCGAGCGTGCCGGCGAAGACGGCGTCCGTCGCGGTTTCGACGGCGCCCGTGACGACGTGGTACTGGCCGAGTGTGAGGAGGAGGAGGCTGCCGGAGACGCCGGGGAGCACCATCGCGCAGATGGCGATAGCGCCCGCGACGAACATCGTCACCAGTCCCGTTGGGAGCGTCGCGGACGCCTGCCCGCTCACGGCGAACGCGAGCGCGAACCCGAGTAGCGCGACGAACTTCCGGTTCGGCGTGGTGAGGTCGAGTTCGCTCCACAGCACGACCACGGAGGCCGCGATGAGGCCGAAGAAGAACGCGTACGTGAGTGCGGGATAGGTCGTTCGCGCGGCTTCGACGAGGTTCGCGACGGTGACGGCGGCGGAGACGACGCCCAATCCGAGGACGGCGAGGAACGGCACGTCGAGCACGCCGAGGCCGGCGCGGAGTTCCGCACGGGCGTCGTCGCGGTGGACGCGCGCCAGGAACGGCAGGAGCGCCCACGCCTCCCGGGGGTCGAGGCCGGCGAGCGCCGCGATGAGGCGGTCGTAGATGCCCGTGATGAGCGCGATGGTGCCGCCGGAGACGCCGGGCACCGCGTCAGCGGCGCCCATCGCGACGCCCTTCAGGTAGACCGCGAGCCAGTCGCGCGCGGACATCTAGACGGGGCGCGCGACGAACGCGGTAGTCGTGTCAGCTATCGCGGCCGTCGGTCCAGTGGTCGACCCACTGGTGTCGGTGTCCGTCGCGAACGCGTCGAGCGCGGACGGCGAGACGAGGCTGGACGTGTTCGTGTCGTTCGTCGTGTTCGTCTCGCTGTCGTTCTCCGCGCCGCCGGGCACGTCGAGGACTTCCTTCGTCAGTTCGACCTGGACCGTCTCGTCGGTCTCACCGAGGACCGCGCCCTCGGAAACGTGTTCTGTCGCGTTGTACGTCACCGTGTACGCGGAGTCGTTCACGGAGGCGGGCGTGCTGAACGTGTACGGACCGGCCGCGCGCACGCTGACGTTCGTGTGACCGTTCTCCGGCCCCCACTCGTCGTAGCCCGTCGTCGAGTACGGGAGCGTCATCGTGAACTCGCCGTTCTCGTCCGTGGTGACTTGCTGGGTGTACGTCGTCTGGTTCCCGATGAGCTGGTTGCCCTGGTAGGTCGTCGCGTTCAGCGTGACGGACGCCGTCACGGTCGTGTTCGCGGGGCCGGTGCCCTCTACGGTCGCGCCGGGGACCTTCTCGAACAGCTTCACCGCGCTCGGGAGGTTCGTGAACTGCGACCCCCGAATTATCTGCTGGAAGCTCACGGAGTCCTCGCTGGTGCCGACGAGCCGGTAGTGGTCGAGGGCTTCAACGTCCTCCACGGGCGTGCCGCCGAGGCCGCCGATCTGGCTGGTGGGCTGGCCCTGGCTCGTCGAGTCGTTCGCGACGAACGCCTCAGCTTCGGCGCGCGTGTCGAAGGACTTCGTCGGCGAATCGTTCTCGCCGCTCGGCTGATAGACACGGAGATAGCCGCCGTCAGACAGCGGGATGTTACGATCCCAGTCGATAACCGTCGTCCCGCTCGCTTCGACCCGGCTCCCGTGGTAGCGGTAGAGCTGCACCATCATGCTCTCGTAGTACGCCTGACTCCGGAGCTGGGTCTGCTGCTGGACCGCGCCCTCGCTGTTCAGGACGTAGAAGGGACTGTAGAAGTCGTAGGCGGTGGCGTTGGTCGCGAACTGCGTGGGCGCGCTGAACTTCGCGCTCAGCGACGCCATCTGCCAGTCCACCGCGACGTACCGCGTCTCCTCACCCGGACTTCCGAGGTTCTCGAGGATGTCGTTCGCGGCCGTCTCGTTCCCACTCAAGAGGTAGTTCGCGGCCGTGGTCGCGCCCTGCTGGAACGGGTTCGCGACCGGGATGCGTTCGCCCTCGACCGTAATCCAGTGGCCGTAATCCCACCAGCTCATCACGCCGTACGCGCCATCCGGATACTCGTAGTCGTCAGTCTTCGAGTACGTGCCGTAGTAGTCGAGCTGGTCCGCGTTCTCGGCGTCACCGAAGTTGCCCTCCGCGGGCGTGTTCTCGTTCATCCAGTCCAGCATCGAATCCCAGGACAGCACGGACGACTGCGGGCCGGTGTCGCCCGTGGAGACGGCGGTGCTGGAGGAGACGTTCCCGTACTGCGTGCTGGCGAACGTGAACGGCACCGCGAGCGGAACGACGAGGACGAGGACGACGAGCGCGACCGCGAACACCTGGCTCGCGTCCACGTCCTCGAGTTTCTGGGTCGCCGCCGCGCTCGCACCGACCATTCGGAGGATTTCGACCGCCGCGAACCCGCTCAGAACAGCGATGGGGACGGCGAGGTAGTAGTTGAACCGCACCTGCGTGAACGCCGCGGACGTGAGGAACACGCCCCAGACGATGAGGAGGAGGTGTTCGGCCGGCCGGTCGTCCATGATGGCGGAGACGGCGATAACGAGGCCGATGACGGCGACGCCGATGAGCTGGGAGTCCACGCCCACGAAGTCACCGAGGCCCTGCATCACACCCGGGAACGCGATCATGCCGAGCACGACGAGCGCGGACGCGGCGACGAACCCGACGCGGTTCAGGTTCCGGTTGCGGAGCGTCGGCCGCCACAGCAGCCACGCGCCCGCGAGCACCGCGATGAAGAACGTCAGCCCGTAGTCGAGGAAGATAACCGCGAAATCACTGATGCCGTACCGAGAGGCCTGCGAGAGGAACGGTTGGGCCTCGCTGATGGTGCGCGTCGCAGCGCCGGCACCGAAGCCGACGAACCGCAGGAGGTTCGACTGGACCATCGAGAACAGGCTCGGAATCGCGACGGCGACGACGCCCGCGCCCGCGAGGATGACGCCGCCGACCGTCACCGGGTACAGGGTGGTGTCGAGGTTCTGGGCGTCCCACTGGCGGGCGAGCCACGCCATGAACGCCGCGCCGAACGCGACCGCGAACGCGAACAAGGGCTGGAGGAGCGAGGGCTGGGACGCGCTGAAACCCATCTCGCCGAACGCCAGCAGGGAAAGCAGGCCGGTCGTGGTCATGCTCACCGCGCCGACGAACGCGACGTGGTCCGGGCTCGTGCCGTTGTAGTAGTCCGAGCAGAGTTGCACGACGAAGAACGCGCCGAAGATACCGACGAGGAGGACCGCCGGCGGCCAGACGAACAGGTAGAGCGCCGTCGCGACACCCGCCAGAACACTCCAGCCGAGCGGTTCGCGGAGTGCGGCGAACTCGCGCTCGACGACTTGCTCCCAGACGGGGCGTTCGCGCTCCGCGACGGACAGCGCGACCATCATCGCGAGCACCGCCAGCGACATGAACAGCGGCTCCGCGACGTTGTGATCCGCCGACCCGACGAGCGACCGGGACAGGAAGAGACCGGGTAGAAGGCCGAGCACGACCGCCGAGATGACGCCACCGAGACGCCCCGAGAGGCGCTTCCCGATGAAGTACGTTGGGATGGCGATGAGCGTCCCGAACACTGGTGGCGCGAACAACAGCGTCATCGCGACCGTGTTCTCGCTCGGACTTCCTAGGCCGACGACGAGGGCCGCCGTCGCGATGAGCTGGTCGAACAACGTCCCGAACTGCCCCACAGACGTCCCGAACGGGAAGTTCGTCCACGGGTCGAACGGCATCGTCGACGGCCAATTACTCACCGTGTACTGAACCTCCCGGAAGTGATACCACGCGTCGTTCCCCGAGAAGTACACCTCACCACTCCGCGTGAACGCATCCCACGACTTCGCCCGCACCCAGAACATGAACGCAAGCACCAGTGCGAGCGTAGGATACTGATAATACTGTTTGAGCCAGTCCCCAGCGCGCTGGAGGGCCTCGCCGGACTGGTCGTCGTCGTCGCTCATTGCATTGAGGGTTGGGGAAGACGAGGATAAGGTTTGTGAAAGCGAGGAGGGTTCGTCTATGCCTCGCGCCCTCCAAACGCAACCCGTGAGCCGATGAGAATTTGTCGAGTACGTACAGCTGACAACCGGCAACAGACGGACACTCGCTTCCGCCCCTCAACATCAAGAGTATCGGCTCGTGATTTGCACGATGGAGCGCGGACTAACGCACACTAGTCGAACGTTCTTGTGTGGAAAGCCGTTGAGAGCATTTGCACGCCTCGAACCTGAGAATCAGGAATACATCCGCGAGCGCATCTCAAACCTAGCAGGTTCCAACAGGATTAATAGAACTACTGGCAGATTTTCGGAATGTCTCGATCGCCTAGTTGTAGGAATGGACCTTGACGTGCAGATGGTTACCGCATGAGGAACTTTGCAATGTCTTTCAGCGGGCCAAGGTTGATGTCAAACCGATCCTCGAAACTTAAGACGAGCATGATTTCTTCCTCTTCAATCCCTCCAAATCGGATGATAACTAATCCATACAACAGCATGAAGATGGAGAACATTCCAATAAGGACGGGAATCGTAATAGGGAAGAAGGTCCGCGTAACCCAGTAAACGACGGCGACGAGGATAACGGCGACGACTCCGGGCTTGACAAGAGCCGCCGAAAAGGGATGAATACCCGTCTCTCGGTAGAGTTGCGTTGAGTAGAGGAGGTTGAGGATTATATAGGAAACGGCCGTCGCCGCACCTGCCCCCAAGTAGCCGTACTGCGGAATCAGCAGGAGATTGAGGAGGAAGTTCAGGACCGCAATCGCGATGTTATCCCACATGATGGTCCGCGTCCGTCCGATCGAGGTGAGCGTGTTAGCGTTCGGGCCCGCGATAGCGTGGGAGAAGTAGGCAATCGCCAACAGCGAGAGCGCCGTCCCACCCGCCATGTACTTTTCGCCGAATGTGACAGCAATGGTCATCTCGGGAAAGAGGGCAACCACGAGGAAGACCGGCAGCGTTCCCATAAAGACCCACTTGGTGATTACCTGGTAGACACGATGCATCTCGTCTTGTGCTCCCTCGGCGTCGAGTTCCGAGATGATGGGCATGAATAGAAAACCAAAAGCGGAGATACCAACAGTCAAAAGTTGGGCAATCGGGTAGACGACGTTGTAGACCCCCACTGCGGCAGTGCTCGAGAAATACCCGAGCATGAACGTATCGAGATCTGAGAGGATGAAACCCATCGCAGCGGTGACGACCAACGGGGCAGAAAAGGAGAGAAGTTCGCGCCGCCTCATCACTGGTGTGACGTCGGAGAGCAACGACGTGCGACGCAATACGTACCAGAGACCCACCAGGGCTGCAATGACATAGGCCAGAGCGTAGGCTGTGGCGATTCCGATCGCACCCGCACCAATGACCACGGCAATCCCGACGGCAGTGAAGCGCGTCACTGGGGGGGTGACATTTTGGACGACTACCTTAGGGAGTGCCTCTTGGTTGCCCTGAATAACGCCAATCGAGAGGTTCATCAGCGCGGCGAAGGGAATGGCCAGTCCGAACACACGGAGGAATGGTGCTACGGATGGGTCAGTGAAGGCGTGCCGAGCAATCGGACCGGCGAGGATGGCGACCGTCAGGCCAGTCGCTGTCGCGAGCGGAAGGGCGATTTGGAAGCCGGAAACAAGAATCCCTCTCCGCTCTTCCTCAGTCTCATATCGAGGGAGGTATCGGCCGATACCGGAGTGGATGCCCAGCAAGGAGAGCGTTGAGAGCAGGCCGAGCGTGGTGACCCCAAGGGAGACGGCCCCATAGTTGACGGGGGTCAAGACGCGAGCGATGATGACCTTCGCGAAGAAAGAAACACCGAGTTGGACGACGAGCCCGATGAAGAGAATGCCACCACCCTTGAAGAGTTTCCGCACAGCGCCGTCCAGGGAAGTGCCCATGATGTAACTCAAAGAGGGGGATGCGTATGTCTTGCGAATCGGTGTGCCCCTCCCGAGAACACGAGTCGGGTCTTTGAACCATGACAAGGGTCAAGAAGTGAAATTATTTTTAAACAATGTAATAACAGACTGAGGGGCGACGCTCTCCCATAGTTGCCCAGAGGACGATAGTCGTCGATTCGGGAATCCGGGAGGCAAGGTTCATCAAGTTTGAGAATATCGCCTCCTTGCGTCGAAGGTCAGTATCATCTACAAACCCGAGAACGGCATCAATAGATTTGAGGGAGTCATCAACTAACGGAATGAAGATGCTTATGATCGTCGACAGCTGGCATTGTCGACCGGTGATGAATCGATTACAAAGAGTAGACCGGGTAGTCAGGCTACAGAATCTCTTCCTCACTCGGCCGGTGCCTCATCGAGTTCTTGGAGACGTTCTTCAGCTTTGTCCCTGTCCTCGGGATAGCCCACGTCGATACGCCAGCCATCCATTCGAATCGCGTCGATGGTCCGGCCGGACTGGATGAGAAGGTCGATGGCATCCGAAAGTTCGTACTCCCCGCGGTCTGAAGGCTGGACCAGGTGGGCAGCATGGAAGATGGCCGGTGTAAAGGTGTAGAAGCCAGTCATGACGAGATTGCTCGGTGGGTCGTCGGGTTTCTCCACGACATCCACTATCTCGCCGTACTCGTTTGTGTTACAGACGCCGTACCGGGATGCTTGTTCGTAGGGGACCTCTTCGACGAGGAAGGCTGCGTCGGTGCGGTTCTCCTGCTGTCGATTGACGACATCCTCCAAATTGGCCCGGAAGATATTGTCCCCAAGCATGAGCATGAAGTCGTCGTCAATATGCTCCTCAGCGGTGAGGAGGGCGTGGGCCAGTCCGGCTTGGTCGCGCTGATGGGCGTAGGTGATGGGCGTGTCGCGGTACTCGTCGCCGAAGTGGCTGATGATGTCTTCCTTCTGATAACCGACGATGACGATGAGTTCGGAAGCGTTGAGGCCAATGAGTTGGTCGAAGACGTGTGCGAGGAGGGGTTGGCCGTTGACTTCGACCATACCTTTGGGTTTGTCGTCGGTTAGCGGCTTGAGACGGGTTCCTTTGCCGGCAGCTAGAACGACTGCTTGCATTGATATCTTATTGGTGTATCGCAGGAAATAGATTTTGCTGTTATATTATTGAATAGGTTGGCGCGTTGAAATACTTTAACGCCGAACTCAACGTTTATCCACTTGCTGTTGAGTTCGGGCTTTAGTTTTAATGGCCTAGAAGTTTTATATACTATCCCTAACAGCAATATAATTAGTGGTCCTGAACTTTTCATTGAGTTCGTTGTATGAGTCAATATGGTACAATTTACCATTTGGGAGAATTCTATAAATATCGTAACCATACTCATCGAAAAAGTAGTAATAATCTCGGAAATACGTACGTGTATCTATGTTTGCACCCCCGAACTCAAAAGTTATATATTTTATACTTTGGGACGCAATCATATCCACAGAACCATTTAATACTTGCAATTCGTGACCCTCTACATCAATTTTTAACAAGTCAATTTCCGCGATTTCCTCGTCTTCGCAATAGTTGTTGAGCGTCTCTGTTTCTACATTTTCCTTTTGATCGAACTCAATATCAAAGTAATCAAGTTTCCTATTAGTCATCGAGGCCAAGCCCGACCCCTGTTCGTTATAGTGAATGGTTGTTTGGCCACGTTCATCTGACAAAGCAAAGCCATTCACACATTTTCTCCCATCTGTTGAGTATTTATCCTTCAATTGGTTTTTGAGGTGTTGTTGAGGCTCAAATAGATGGAAATAGGCTTGATCAACCTGTCTGTCCACCATATCTGTGTAATCACCCATATTAGCACCAACGTCAAAAATAATTTTATTTCCTTCTATACTTTTTAATAATTTCGTTATTACTTGTTCGCCACTAGATTCTACTCCTGCACCTGCTCCGATTCCCTGTAGATATTCCAATTCAGATACCACCAGCTCCAATCCTTCCTGCGAAAGTCGGTGAGAAGTGGCAGACTTCACAAATCTATTTCTGAATGCGCCTCGGAGTAATTTTGCCGCCAGTTGTTTTAGCATACCATAAATGACTGATGCGTGCTGTATAAAGCCGACCATCATCCGATTAGCTCAGTATTATATAAAGGCACAATAAGATAATGTCATATATCGGGCACTCCTGATGTATCTTCAACCAGGTGTCATAGGATTGGATGTTGAGGGGATTACGCCGGCTGCCCTGAAGTTCGACGGAGACGCTTGCCAAAACCTCAGTTCAAAGATTATTGGATCCAATGTAGGGACGAGGACTTGACGAAAATGAGTGCAAAATATTCGAACTTATCCGGTCGTCAGTTGATCGCCGCGCTCATTTCGGGATGGCCAACCGAGTCCATGAGTGCGGATTCAAGCCACTCCCATTCCCTACTACTGATGTCCTCATATAGCGGGACGACTGGGATGTCACCCAAGAACGCCGCGAAGACGGAAAACGTGCTTGGTGGTGTCATCACGACATCACAGAACGACAGCTCGGTGAAACTCTCGACGTAGTGGCCGTCGCCACCAGCGATTCCGGTCGTGAATACGAACCGGTCATCGACGAAAACTGACTCCGACTGTGGTTCGTCCGAAGCTATAACAAATCCTACCTTCTCATTAGGAAATTCACTTGCAAACTCAAGAAGCCGTTCGCGGTACTCGGAAGGCTCGATAAAGTATCGACCGTCTCTCCAGTTCCGATAGTCCCCCTGTCTGACGAGCACGCCGACTAGTATGTCAAACTCGTCGCGGAGTGACTCCACAAACCGATTGGCGACGGTCCGATGCTTATTCCCAGGTTGCAACAGTGACCGAAGGTCTTTTTGGTGTTTTTCTATGAGTGGCCACGCTCTGACGTTCCAACCGGCGACGAGTGAAACCGATCGCGACCGCAATCGATCGACATTCTCCTGTGCTACCAGGTCAAACTGATCGTATCGGTCGCCGGTGAACTGGAATCGTGTATGAGTTGGACCAGCGATGATGCTCTGTGCGTCCGAGCGATAGCAGGCGATTCGATGAAGGGCCTTCAAGCGGAGTTCCTTAAAAGGAAAGGGGGAGGACTCGATTACGGGAAGTTCACTCGCAGCAAGCCAGCTGAGTACGTTCCAAGGACGCTCGAGGTCAGAGGAGTCAACAGGGGAGCAGGCGAGCGAATCGTTGCCGTAGTCTGCCACGTACGGCGAGAATGCAAGATTAATCAGGTCAAACTCGGGATATTCCAGAGAGAACGCGAGTAAATTGGCGTAGTTAAGCAATTGGTTCCCAAGTCGACCGCCCCCTGCAGTGAAAATAAGTGTGTGGTCACGGTTTTCCATTGTATCTGAGTATGGACTTGAGTTTGAGATAAATAAGTAGTGATGTATGCTCCGGGCAGGATGCTGGAATAAGGCTCTGTTGAAACCCTCTTGCAGTCTTGCGGTTTACTGAAAAGCCAGTTTCGTAGCGGATCCGTCTGATCCGGTTGGAAGGGCCAGCCTTCTCAATGTTAACTTTAAAGCATTTCAACAAAGCCTGGAATACCAATTGGCATAGGACTCTCCGAGGAGGCTCATACAGCGAGTGATGTCGATGCAAGAACTCAACAGATTAATCCCAGACGGGGGCATCATCTTAAGTATAGAACGGAACGTCGATTTAGCCAAATCACTTCGGGATATGATCCCGTCGTTGATGCTTACAACCCATGGCAAATACAGTTACGCTAACCACAATATCCATTAATGATACAATAGTTAAAGAAAATAGAATGAATTGATGCAAAATAAATTGTGTGTACAACCAGAGAGGAGTATTATAATATCGTTGTAATCAGATCCAGTGCGTAAGACCAGTATGCAAGAAGGAATTGCCCTGTTCGTTTACAATCGGCCACAGCACCTAAATCGAGTTTTAAAGAAATTAAAGGAAAATGACATCAATCAGTTATATATATTCGCTGATGGGCCGAAGGCAGAAGAAGGTGAAGAGGATTTGAGAGATATTGAGAAAGTCAGAACCCAGATCGACGCAATAGACTGGTGTGAGACAACGATAATAAAACGTGATGAGAACGTCGGATTAGCAAAATCCATAATTACTGGAGTTGATAGGGTTTTTGAGGATTATGACCGGATAATTGTTCTCGAGGACGACTGTATGCCGTCTAAAAATTATATAAGTTATATGAGAAAAATGTTGGATAAGTATGAGAATAACGGACGAGTGATGAATGTGAATGGGTACAGCCCGCCGATAAGAATCCCTGACTCATATGATCCCGACATATACTTCACATATCGGAACTCGTCATGGGGGTGGGGGACGTGGAAGTCGGCTTGGGAAAATTACGTATTTGAGCCTTTTGACCTGGATGAATTGGAATCCAATAGGGAGGAATTAATCAAGGTAACCCGAAAGGCTGGCCACGATCTCTATCCAATGATGAAGGAGCACTTAGAAGGAGAGATTAATTCATGGGCTGTCTGGTGGTCATATGCTATCGCTAAAGAAGGAGGATTGTGTGTTAATCCAATAAAATCACATATCCAAAACATTGGTCATGACGATTCGGGGACGCACACGACCAGCACGGAAAAGTTTGAGGTGGACCTATCTCCGAAGCCAGTAACTGAGCTGGACCTGCCCGATAACCCATTTATAGAAAGCACTATCAATCGCAGATATAATAGAGCAATAGCGGGAGGAAGGCTAGTCGAGACGAAGCTGAAAATCCTGAATAAAATACGGTCAATATAAGAGCGTGTCTACGAAAGCCCGACTACTCTGACATTAATAGATCGCGTATTGCCTCAGTTGGAATCGATCTCTGAGAGAACGGGGTTCTCTAGATACTCGTCCCAAGCGGAAAATCATCCGACCTATAGTTTCCTATAAGAGGCCAAATACCTCTTGGATACGTTCTCAATTTTGTATTGCTCTGTACATTTATCTCTCGCTAATCTACTAATATTTTCAAACGGAGATTGTCTATCGATTACCAACCTTATTCCCATTGATAACTCAGAAGTGTCGAACGGTTCCGCCAAGTAGCCAGATACACCATGGTTAATAATATCCGAAAGCCCACCGATGTCAAAACCAACAACCGGTGTTCCAGACGCCAATGATTCAGTGACTGTTTGGCCAAACGCCTCTTGCCTTGATGGTACAACCATAACGTCAGCCGTACTATATGCAATTTTCAGTTCATCGTCAGACAAGTATCCCAACTCATGAACCTTGATGGGAATTTGGGAAGCGTCGAGACCGGAGTTACCAAAAGTAATTACCTGCACATCATCCGTCCTATCTAATTGTTTGACGGCTTCGGCAAATAGATCACCCCCCTTTCTTTTGGTTTCATACGACGCCCCAAATAAAATATATTTCTTTTTAGAGTCTAGATTGAATCGATCGACTCCAATTGTACGTTCCCTTGGCCGGTACTGCTTAGTATCGATACCATTGGGGATGACTTCAACGGGCATATCGCCCATCAACTTACTCTCGGAAACTCTATCACGTAGCCAATTGCTGGGAGTTACCACTGGAATATCTAAGTTTGAGTATGTTTTTCGCTTTCGCTCCCATTGAGATCGAGATAAGTCATCTTCAGTTCTGCTCGAAAGTTGAGGGCATGATCCGCATTCTCGTTGATATTTCCTACAATTCGCGTCGTAGTGACAGCCACCAGTAAATGCCCACATGTCATGGAGAGTCCAAATTATCGGTGTACTTATCTCGCTAATTGATTCTATTTGCATAAACCCATTATTGATCCAATGAAGATGTACAATGTCAGGGTCGTATTTTGAGATTTTTTTGGGAACGTTATCAGGTAACCAGGCGGGTGAGAACGGCCTAGATTCTCTATCACTGTAACGATAAGTCGGAATTGAGTCCAAGCCCCCACGGATCCCGGTTATCGCCTTCCCAGTTAGTCCCGCAGGCCCATGAACTGTATCGTCATCAGTGACCTTGTGCTGGACGAGCATTTGAGAGTCAATGCCCAGATCTCTAAGACCTCGATGAAGCCGATAGGCTGCGATGGCAGCACCCCCCTTCTTATCCGAATTACTTAAATGAAGAACCCTCATTTCTTAAACCCCTTACCTATTGACTTACTGTATTGTTGAATCTAATACTTCTGCGTCTTCTAAATATGATTTCGGATACTCATGGAGATCTGAAGGAAGTTCCGAAAACTCGAAGACACGGACATCTGCATGCTGGTCGTCCCGCCCTAACCCAACATCTCTAGTAGGCGTCACAACGAACCCGTGGGCGACGTAGTGTTTTCCATCGCTACCGTCGACGTCGGAAACTTCATAGAAATGTTCGTAGGATCCAAGCGACTCCTGAATTTCCACTTCGACATTTAATTCCTTCTGTGCAATACGGTGAACAGCCTCTCGGAGCCGCTCGTGTTTATGCACTCGACCACCCGGCACAAACCACTCTCCCTTTGCCGGTTGATTCGTTCGTTTCCCGAGGACCACTCCCCCGTCGTAGAGAACCACGAGGTCAACAGAAACTATCGGGACGTTCGAGACGATAGTCTCCCACTCATCTTCGGGGATGTATGAATCACTCATATCCGACCCACTCACTGATTTTCGTACCATTCAATCGTTTTACGGAGCCCTTCTTCAAATTCCGTTGTGGCTTCCCAGTCAAACCGTTCTTTTGCCCGCGACGTATCCAGTCGTCGTCGAGGCTGCCCATCGGGTTTCGATGTGTCCCATTCGACCTCACCGTCGAATCCAACAAGATCGGCTATCAATTCGATCAAATCCCGAATAGAGATCTCCATGCCACTGCCCAGGTTCACGGGGTCACTCTGATCGTATCGTTCGGTCGCCGTCAAGATGCCGTCTGCTGCATCCTTTACGTACAGGAATTCTCTCGTTGGTTCCCCAGTACCCCATGCCACGAACGACTCATCACCGTTCTCCCGTGCCTCGATCGCCTTCCGGATGATGGCGGGGATAACGTGGGAAGTCTCGAGGTCGAAATCGTCACGTGGACCATAGAGGTTGACCGGCATCAGATAGATGCTGTTGAAATCGTACTGCTTTCGGTATGCTCGCGACTGGGTGAGGAGTGCCTTCTTAGCGATTCCATACGGTGCGTTGGTCTCCTCTGGATACCCACTATAGAGATCTTCCTCTTGGAACGGGACATCCGTGTACTTCGGATACGAGCAGATAGTCCCGAGGATAGTGAACTTCTTGACGCCGAACTTCCGGGCCTGTTCCATCAGCTCGATGCCCATCACCGCATTCTCATAGAAGTATTTTCCAGGGTTTTCACGGTTCGCACCGATACCCCCCACTGTGGCGGCAAGATGGAGCACAACGTCCGGATCTGAATCGGTCAGAGCACGGCGGATGTCTGCTTTCTCCCTCAAATCGTACTCGTCGCTACGTGGAACGAAGATATCTACGTCGTTAGCACGACGCTCCAATTCTTCGATGAGGTGACTACCAAGGAAGCCTGCCCCGCCAGTAACCATCACTGACTTTCCATCCCAATAGTCGGTAGTCTCGCGATGGAAGTCAGTCATCGCCAGTCCACCCGACCGTACCACGATCGACGGTTGTTCGCATACCAGTCGATGGTCCGTCTGACGCCCTCGCGCCATTCGACTTGGGGCTCCCACCCAGTTAGTTCGTTCAATTTTTCGTAGCCGACAAGTAACTCTTCGACGTCGCTGTCCCCTGGGCGGTACCGGTCCTCGTCCTGAACGATCTCGGGCCGTTCCCAGTAGCCATGCTCTGCGCCAACGTCCAGAATGAGATTCGTCCAGTCACGCATCGAGATGTTCTCTCCGTATCCGTAGACGTACTGTTCACCAGGTTTCCCTTCTAAAGCGACATGGAGATGTCCTCGTACACCATCCTGGACGTAACACATGTCCCGCTTTGGTGATAGGTTTCCGAGCTCGACTATGTCTCGTTCTAACGCCTGGGTAATCACAGTACCCGTGATGTAGCGTGGGTTTTGACGTGGTCCGTAGTTGTTGAACATCCGTGTGGTGACAGCTGGAAGACCATATGCGTCGTGGAAGTTCATCGTGAGGAAGTCGGCTGCCAGTTTCGATGTCGCATAGATACTCGTGGGATTGACTGGCGAGCGTTCGGAGAGTAGCACACGACCGTCTTCTTCGAAGTCGTGCTTTTCGAACATCTCGTCCTTCACGTTTCCGTATTCTTCACTTGTACCAGCCGTGTCAAATTTGGCAATGTCTAGATCCAAATCAACGATGGACTGGAGGAGATTGAGAGTCCCCGTGACGTTGGTATCGACCGTTTCGTAGGGACGGTCCCAGGATTCACCCACATGGGCCTGAGCACCAAGGTGGAAAATTAGCGTGTCGGAGTAATCCGTGAAAGTGGAAAGCGCTTCTCGTACCGAGTGTTTATCGCGGAGGTCGCCTCGGTGAACAGTAACTTTCTCAGACTGATGGCGAATGTTGTTCAATTCTCCACTCGACGTAGCACGTATAAAGGTATGTACGTCCGCGCCGTTGGCGACTAGTTCGTCAACGAGATGCGAGCCGACAAATCCATCTGCCCCCGTCACGAGTACTGGGCGGTCCTCTAAGTCGTAATCAATCGCCATTCTAATTCAGGGAAAAGTAGGCCGCGGTAATCAATCTGTGGACTCGAAGGAGGTTCAGATACTCCGATAGATACTTGAGGTCCAGCGTCAACCATCCCACAAGAGATTGCAATGGATCTCATCTATGTAGCGAGTTATTATACAGAAGGAATTATTAACGACTTAGACTATTCCACCCATTCTTTTGCGGCGAATAATAAGAAAGAGACAATCATTGAATCGCTCACGTACAATGACCACAACGTCTCAGTGATTTCCCCAATCACGAAGCGAGAGGCTTCATTCGAATACATCCCGAAAAAGAAATATAAACACCCCAAAAAGGATGTTGAGATTATTGTCCCATCTATCATCGACATCCCACTTGTGAATTACGTTTGGTTATTAATTTCTACCACGTATATTCTATTAAAATATTCGGGTGATAACGATTCGGACGCCATACTGTTCTATAATTACCTCCCACATACGGGATTTCCAACAGCAGTAGTCGGTCTAATCCGAGATATAGCCATACTGGTAGAGTGGGAAGACGGAAACTTCGCAGGTTCAGACCGCCCAAGAAAATACTCAGATATACTCTTACGAAATTTAACTAGACCGATACTCGACGGGGGCGTCTGTGTGAACCAACCTCTTTCAAAAAAATTGCCGTCTAAAAATGTAAAAATAATACGCGGAAAACCATCTATTGAGATGTCATCAGAGTTCGAGGAGGTTGATTCAAAGGACCCCGACAAATTCACCGTGATGTTTGCGGGCAGGTTTGACGATGTCCGTGGCATCCACGCATTTCTGGACGTGATTTCGAAATATACCAGAGTTAATCAAGAAGTTGAATTTTGGATATCGGGCTACGGGCCTCAACAAACTCGGGTGAAAAAAGAGGTTCAAAAGGGAAATTATTCGAGCGTGACCTTCTTTGGCACACTTCCATGGGACTGTTATCCTAGATATATCCGATCTGCCGATGTATTAGTGAATCTTCAGGACCCAGATCGGCGAATTTCAAAATATACATTCCCCTCGAAGTTGCTCGATTTCATGGCGACAGGGAATTATATAGTCTCGACAAAAATGTCGGACCTCGAGGACGAATTTGGGGCTGAAATTATATTTGCAGATCCCGACCCCGAATCAATATGGGGGGCGATTCTGGATATTAAAGAACACCCAAACGAGTATGGTAAATATCGCCAAGCTGCAAAGGCGCGAATCGAAAGAGAAGGCACTACAGAATACGTATCCGAACAGCTAGAAAGTGTTCTCCAGAGGCTATAAATCAGTATGGTAGACGATTATCCTAAGGTGAGCGTTTTAATTCCGACTTTTAATGAAGAAGAAATCATCCAAAACCGTTTGGATAACTTAATGGATGTTGAATATCCGAAAGGGAAGGTCGAGATAGTTATTGTTGATTCGGGAGACGATGAAACAGTTGAAAGGGCCAGAGAATACCTCGCTAACCAGGATATTGAGTTAACAATAATTCGCCAAACCAAGAGACGGGGAGTAGCTAGTGCTGTGAATATCGGGGTTGAACAAGCCTCCGGGGATATAATCTTCAGAACGGATGCGGATTCCCGTACTTCACCGGGAACATTGATTGAAGCAGTAGAAACACTATCTAACGAGGAAATTGGAGCTGTTACGGGCCAACAATCCGAAGTTATCGGTGGATCGTCAGTGGAACAAGATTACCGAAACTACTTGTCTACCTGGCAAAAAATCGAGTCGAAAGTAGATTCGACGTATATTTGCCATGGCCCTTGTTTTGCCTTTGAAGCAGATTTATACAAACCACTTCCCGAGAACACAATCGCCGATGATACAGCTGAAGGGCTTGAAATTAGGAGGCAAGGGAAGTACGTCAAATTTAATGAAAAGATGGAGTTTGCAGAAGCAGGGGCATCCAAATTCACGTCACGAAGAGCAAGGAAAGACCGGAGAGCTGCTGGATTAGTTCAAACCCTCATTCGAAATAGGGATATGTTGGGTAAATTTGGGAAATATGGGCGGATTATTCTTCCGGTAAATTGGTTGTTGATGATTGTGATGCCAATTTTGGGAGTGTTAACGTTCTTGGGGGCCTCCTTGGTTTCGCTAGTATGGATAGGTCCTTTTGGAATAGTGGTTCCAGGACTGTTCGTTGTAGCACTTTGGTTGGGGGGGCGCGAAAAGTTAGGACCGTTCCAGCCAATATATTCAATTATAGACATTAATACATCATTGGTTTCAGGGATAATATCGACACTTCGGAGTGGAAATACATCCGGGATGTGGGATATCGATAGGAGCTCTCGCGAAGAATTCAGATAGTGCGCCAATATGGGCAGAGAAAACGGAACCTCCATATTAATGAGCTGCGGCGTCCCAGCGACGATCAAGATATTTTACCAGCATGAAAATGCCAGTAAATCGGCAAAGAGGATTACAGCCCAAGATATTGTCAATCCTCAAGTTACCAGGAAGTATGCACATCTGGCTCTGTTGAAACCCTCTTGCAGTCTTGCGGTTTGCTGAAAAGCCAGTTTCGTAGCGGATCCGTCTGATCCGGTCGGAAGAGCCAGCCTTCTCAATGTCAACTTTAAAGTGTTTCAACAAAGCCGCACAGCTCTATCTGTTGCTACATCCCCGGATGTTCAAATAGTTGATTACATTCTGGCCGTAAAGATGCCCAATAGTTCAACCGTTATCGATCCCTCGGACGTTTCATATAAGTGCCGCCACTACGTGCGAATATGAGCATCTCCGTCATCGGCAGTGGATACGTCGGCACTACTATCGCTGCGTGTTTCGCTGATATCGGTCACGAGGTCGTAAATATCGATGTCGATGAATCTATCGTCGATACGATTAATTCGGGGGAGGCTCCGATTCACGAGGACGCCCTCTCAGAACTAGTGCGCGAACACACTCAGGAGACGAAACGTCTGGAAGCGACGACGGACTACGACAGTGTACTCGATACCGACGTTACGTTTCTCTGTCTGCCGACGCCACAGAACGAGGATGGGAGTATAGATCTCTCCATTATGAAGACTGGCGCGGAGCAGCTCGGGGAGACCCTCGCGGAGAAGCAGGACTGGCACACGGTTATCGTGAAGAGCACGGTGATTCCGCGTTCGACGGAGGATGTCATCACGCCAGTGATTGAGGATGCGGCGGGAAAGACGGCTGGCGAAGAGTTTGGTGTCGGCATGAATCCGGAGTTCCTCCGGGAGGGAACGGCAGTTCACGACTTCCTCGATCCGGACAAGGTCGTGCTCGGAGCGGACGACGAGCGCGCGCTCACCGACATGCACGATGTCTTCGACCCCCTCGTTGAGCGAACTGACGCGCCAGTAGTCGAGACGGACACGAAAACTGCGGAGATGATCAAGTACGCGAACAACGGCTTCCTCGCGGCGAAAGTCTCGCTCATCAACGACATCGGGAACATCTGCAAGGAGTTCGGAATCGACGCGTACGAGGTCGCGGACGCCATGGGGTTGGACGACCGAATCGGCGAGCAGTTCCTTCGGAGCGGCCTCGGCTGGGGTGGAAGTTGCTTCCCGAAAGACACGAACGCCATCATCGCTGCGGCCCGTAACCAGAACTACGATCCCGCGATGCTCGAAGCCGCCGTGGAAGTGAACGACCGACAGCCCGAGCGCCTCCTCTCCCTGCTTGACGACCACATCGAGGTCTCCGGGAAGCGCGTCGCCGTTCTCGGTCTCGCGTTCAAACCCGGCACGGACGACGTTCGGAACTCGCGTGCGATTCCCGTCATCGAAGGACTCCAAGAACGCGGGGCGACCGTGGCTGCCTACGACCCAGTTGCGACCGAGAACATGCGTGAACAACTCCCAGATATCGAATACGAAGACTCCGCCGAAGCCACTCTCACCGACGCCTCTGCGTGTCTCGTCTGTACGGACTGGGACGAATTCGAAGTCCTCGACGAAGAATTCGACGCGATGACCCAGCAAATCGTCGTGGATGGACGCCGTTGTATCGCACCCCGCGAAGGAATGACGTATGAAGGATTGACCTGGTAGCCGGCCTCGCCAGCAATCTAGTTGCGACCCCTCTCTTGACTACCGCTCTGCATCACTCCTCGATATCAGCAGTGGATATCTCGTCCTGTAGCCATTTGAGCCCCGTTTCAGAGAGCTGGTAGATACCGCGTTCCTCGTCGTAGTACTCGACCAGCCCGCTCTCACGATGCGTAATTAAGGGCTCTCGAATACGTGTCCGCGTCTAGTCAGTGTTCGGCGATCCTTCGCGGAGAGCGGACAAGGTCGTCGTTACCCGGGTTCTGGAGTCGTTCGAGAAGATCGCTGTCCATGGGCGTCATTCACGATGTGCGCTCCGGGCGCGACATACCCTACTCCTGGAGGGCCCATGGTTTCACTACTCACTCCAGCACTTGCTGGTAGTCCACCGGTGGTGGAAGCCACGCCGTTTACCGCGGACGGGGGTGTCAGACACTAGATGCACGGATTCGAATCTGGCGGATGCGGATGGATCGAGCCTGGGGTTCTTCGGAACCAGGATGTGGTGGGTGTTGGCCCCGTCACGGCCGGCGCTCCGTCCGAAGCGCTCCGGCGGCGGTGGCGTGTCGGTGAGTAGAGGGGCGACTCGCACAGCAGATATTCGAGCGCGGTACTGAGAACCACGACTGACGTTCGTCGAGCGATGAGCCATCACGCATTTCCCTTCCTGGGCACATATCCAACTGACGCGTCGGTTACTGCAGGGGAGAGTCGTCGTGTAGTGAGTGTTCGGTTGTCGTTTTCGACTAACTATGAGTGTCAGACAAGCGATAGACGGTGCATCAATTCCCTCGGTCTCGGAGTTCTTCGAACGGTATGGACTCGCGCTCGTGATGGTCGCGAGCTATTTCGGGTCGGGGTCAGTATTCATTGCAAGTTCCGCCGGAGTCAGGTTCGGCTACACACTACTGTGGGCTGTTGTCGGTGCGGTACTCCTCGGGTTCGTGGCACAGGACATGAGCGCCCGACTCGGTATTCACGGTGACTCCTTGGGCGCGTTCGCCCGGGAGAAACTCGGGTCGACGCTTGCGACCGTCGTGATGGTCTTGCTCTCAATCGGCTGTGTCGCCTGGACGCTCGAACTCACTGCCGCTGTCGGGAAGGGGATCGTCGTCCTTCTCGACCTACAGGCAATCGGGTGGATGCCCTTCGCCTATCTGACGGGACTCCTCGCCATTGTGATTGGCGTCCTCAGTTACGACGCCGTCGAGAAGATCATGGTCGCGATGATGTTCGCCCTCTTGCTCACGTACGTCGTCGTCGCCGGTGCGAGTAGTCCGGACCTCACCGCCGTCGTCGCCGGCTTCGCCCCGACAGGGCTATCGCCGAGTTCGATGGCCCTCACCGTGAGCATCCTCGGCACGACCGCACTCTGGCCGAACTTCTTCCTTGAGTCGCGACTCGTCGAGGAGAAGGGCTGGACCGACCGCTCGGACATCCCCACGATGCGTCGCGACCTCGCGATCGGCTACACCGTCGGTGGTATCACGACCATCGCGATTGTCATTGCCGCCGCAGCGGTCCTCCAACCGGCGGGCTACACTCAGCTTGAGACGTTCCTCACGCCCGGGAAAGCGCTCGCGTCCGTCCTTGGTGAGTGGGCAATGGTCGTCTTCCTCGCCGGCACGCTCACAGCCGCGTTCAACAGCATCATCCCCATCATGTGGGCGCCCGCCTACATGATCCCCGAGGCCATCGGCGGTAAGGTTGCTGACAGCACCCGCGTGTTCAAGGCGATCTACGTCGGCGGCGTCGCGCTCGGCAGCCTCTCGCCGCTCGTCCATCAGTACCTCGGGCTGAGCGTCATCGACATGATCATCCTCTTCCCGGCGTACAACGGCGTCGTCGGCCTGCCCATCACCGCCGTCCTATTGTTCTGGGCGGTCAACGACAGCGACATGATGGGCGCGTACACGAACGGCTGGAAGCTGAACGTCATCAACAGCGCGCTCATCCTCCTCGCCATCTACTCGGCGTGGAGCGCCGGCCAGTTCGTCATCAACGCCATCTTCACAGGCGGAATCTGAGTCGATGATCGCTGGCCTTCCCACGGCGACGCTCGTCGTCCTCGTCGTCCTCTCGCTGTTCGCCGGCGTCGGCATCACCGCCGTCGGTCCGGGTGGAATCTTCATCACCATCGCGCTCGTCGCGCTGACCGACCTCCCACCGGCGGTCGTTGTCGGCACGGCCAGCGCCACGTTTGTCGCAACGGGCCTCGTCGGCGCCGAGAGCTATCGGCGCTCCGGCGAGCTCGATTCACGGGACGGCAAGCGGATGGCGCTCGTGTTGAGCCTCACTGGGCTCGCAGGTGCACTTATCGGTGTCCGGCTGAACGCGCTCATCGATGAATCGACGTTCAGCGTCCTGCTCGGTGTGTTCGTCTCCCTGACCGGTGTCCTCGTCTTCTACCGGACCCGCTACGGAACGTCCGGGAGCGACTTTGACGTGATGACGCCCCGCGGCACGCTCGGCGTCGCCGGTATCGGGGCGTTCGTCGGTATTTCGGGCGGGCTCCTCGGCGTCGGTGGCCCGGTCCTCGCCGTTCCGCTGTTGGTGGCTATCGGCGTCCCAATGCTAATCGCAGTCGGCGTCGCACAAGTCCAGTCAGTGTTTGTCGCCGCATTCGCGACGGCCGGCTATCTCACCCAGGACGCAGTCTCGTGGCCACTCGCCATCGCGATTGGTATCCCCGAACTCGTCGGCGTCGTCGCCGGCTGGAAGATCGCTCAATCCATCGATGCCGAAACACTCACCCGAGTACTCGCGATTCTCTTGCTCGTCGTCGGGCCATATATCGCACTCCGGTGACATCCGCTCGCTTGGACCGTACTCGTCTTCGAGTGCTGCGTGAACCGCCTCGGGGTCAATCCCCGAGGCACTCGGCCTGCTCCGCCTGTAGATCTCCGCGTGACGGCGTCCGTCGAGCTTCCCCCTGTTGAGAGCGATCTCGTGACGTTTTGCGTCGCTCTCGGCCACCTGATACCGCTCGTACAGCTGGCGGACCTCGTCGTCGACCGCCGCCGAGGAATCGGTGCTGGACGCCATTACTCTGTTGAACGTATTTATATTAAGGGGCCAACAGGATATGGCGACAGATGCCTGTCCCCACATCCCTGGCTGACGCGCGCACCGCATTCCTGGCTGCTGGGCTATCCAATGTGGTAGAAACGTTTACTTGGTTGCAGATGTAACTAATCGTATGGCGACCGCTGTAAAAGTTGACGAGGACGCGAAATCCCGACTTGAAGAATTACAGGCAGCAATTCGATTACAGACGGGGACGTCGGTCACACAGCAAGAACTACTCTCCCAACTCATCACTACTGCCTACGACTCCCGCGATGACTTCATCGATTCATTCCGCGAGGAGCACGTTCCACTCACCGAGGCAGAAAAAGAACAAATGCAGCAAGGACGGTTCAGCTCAGGAACTGAGACAGACGAATCCGATATCGATGAAATTCTGTACGGATGACCGTCCTCATCGACACCGGCGTCCTCTACGCCGACCACGACACCGATGCAACCAGACACGAACCAGCCGCTACCGCTCTTGAAACCGTCTATAATGGAGAGTACGGGCAACCATACATTAGCGACTACATCTACGACGAAGCAGTGACGTTAACAGCAACCCGCGGAGGCACAACCGACCCAGCAATCCAACTCGGACAACGACTCCGTGGCGTCGACCCCTATCCCAACGTCTATGAGCAACTCACCATTTCCACCACCGACTTCAACACTGCAGTCGACATCTTCGAACACTACGACGACCACGGGCTCAGCTTCACAGACGCAACCAACATCGCACTCGTCGAACGACACGACATCGATACACTCCTCAGTTTCGACGACGATTTCGATGGCCTCATCTCTCGACTCGACCCAACAACCCTCTCACGATAATCGCCCGGTAGTCCCCAGCTCGAAGCTTGTAGTAGGGATACCCGGAGAGGGGGTCAAGGCGGTGTTCGGTCCACTCGGTCGCCTCTTCGACCTTGTTCAGCACCCGGTCGGCGACCTGTGGATCGAGCTCCTCTAGGTGACCGAGTGCATTCTCAGTGAGCTCGACATCAGTCATCCAGTCCGAGACGCTCGCGTGCCTCTTCAGCGGACACCGTCTCACCGCGTTCGGCCTGTTCACGGCTATCCTCGAGGTCGTCCAGCGTCTCAGCAGAGAGCGTGACGGACGGGTTTGCCCAGTCCCGCAGCGCGTCGCGGATGGCCTCGGATCGACTGGAGTACCCGCGTCGCTCCCACTCCTCGTTGATAGTCTCCAGAAGCGGTTCAGGAAGTCGGACGTTGATTTTCTCCATCCGGTCGTCGCTCGCGTCCGTGTCGGCGCTCATGTGCTGTAGTACAGCGGGACTACAGAAAAACGTTCCGTGCCTCCGCCGGCGATTCACGCATCGCTTCCCTCAATCCGCGTCTCCATCGGCGCCACCAGGTACGTCACGACAAAGCGTGATCGGGTTCTTAAGCCGGTTCGACCGTTCGTAGTCAAGGACGCCGTCGGCATCAAGAGGCAAGGCGAGTGTCTCGGCGCTTGACCACGAGGGGGTCACGTCTTATCAACGAGAGGCGACAGCCTCGAGGTCAGGGCTTCTCGAAGGTTCACAAGCGGCTCGCGTATCTCTCAGCGTTCGACCGGGTCCGTCGGGATGGCAACACCGTCCGTTTCGTGGAATATTGCCGGCGGGTGGTGGACTAGACGTATGTGTGCAATCTGCGGTGGGGAGAAAGAGAGTGGATTTCGTCTGTCTTTGCGAAAGGGTGTGTTGGAACGACACGTGGCTTTGCTATGGCGGGCCGGAAGATGTGTGGAGGGGTAGCTGGGTGAAGTGAGAGAGGGCGTTTCGTTTGTCTTTGGGAGTGCCGGTCATCTACTCCGGGAGTGTATCGAATTCTGATAGACATACGAATCAGACGAAAGAAGGTTTTAAGTATATTGTTCGTGTTGGGGTCGATAGACGATGGGTGGGCCGTTCAGCGACATCGAACAAACGATCTTCGAGGAGAAGAAAGTACTCGCGGAAAGCTACCAGCCGAGCGAAATCCTCGAACGGGACGAGGAAATCGACGAGTACCGGTTCGCACTCCAGGACGTGCTGTTCGGGCGGAACCCGCAGAACATCATGCTGTACGGGAAGGCCGGACTGGGGAAGACGGCCGTCACGACCTACATGATGGACGCGCTCCGAGAGGAGGTCGCGACGCGGCCGGAGGCCGACGAACTCCACGTCCACGAGTGCAACTGCAACGGGAAGACGGTGTACACGGTCGTTCGCGGCCTCGTGAACGACCTCCTCCCCGACAGCGCGAGTGACTTCCCGAAACGCGGACTCGGCGTGGGAGACGCGTTCGAAGAACTGTACGCCCAGCTCGACCGGCTCGGCGGCACCCACCTGGTCGTGTTCGACGAAATAGACCACCTCGACGATGTCGACACGCTCCTCTATGAGTTCCCTCGCGCGAAGTCGAACGGCCACATCACCGACTCGAAAATCGGCGTCATCGGCATCAGCAACAACTACACGTTCCGGCAGTCGCTCTCCCCGAAAGTCAAGGACACCCTGATGGAGGCCGAGATATCGTTCAGTCCCTACGACGAGTCCGAACTCCGCACCATCCTCCGGGACCGCGCGGACCGCGCATTCGTCGATGATGGCTGTGCGGATTCGGCGATCGCGAAGGCCGCGGCCATCGCAGCGAAAGACCGGGGGAACGCCCGGCAGGCCATCGACCTCCTCCGCGTAGGCGCGGAAGTCGCGGAGAAACAGGGGGACGGCCGAGTGACCGACGACCACATCACGGACGCTCAAGAGCTCGTGCAACGCGGCCGGCTGAGCAATCGCATTCGCGATCAGACCCAGCACGCACAGTACATCCTCGAAACGCTCGCGTACCTCGACCGGGAGGGCGAGACGCCCGCGCGTTCGAAAACCATCAAGACGCGCTACGAGCAGGTCGCCCAATCTCACGCGTCCGACCCACTAACGACGTTGAAGAGCATTCAGAACCACCTCGCGGACCTCCACATGCTCGGGTTTCTCCGGCGGAACGGACAGAACCACGGCGAACGCGGTGGCCGCTACTACGAGTACGACCTCGACCTCGACGCCGACATCATCCTCGATGTCCGCGACGACATCGAAACCGAACACGCCCCGTGACCTCTTCTCACCCCTAACGGGGGAATTCCGAAGGGGATAGTAACCGCCCGGACAGACGAAACGTACTCTCCCTTCCCGAACACCACCCCAGAACCCCCGCTTCCCTACGACTCACCAAGCGTCCACGCCCAACAGAACGCTCCCCTCCTCCGCTCGCGGACTGCCGGACAGACGAAACGTACTCTCTCCCTCGTCACTGGTCCAGCCCACATCCGACGTACCCGGGAGAACACAATTCTTATTCGCGGAGTCCGAATACGGGGTAGCGTGACGGTTGGTTTGGTCCTCCCTGCGTACGAGCCGGACACCGGAAAACTCCGGTCGTACGTGGATGCCCTCCTCGACGTTCTGCAGCCCGCTGTCGTCCGCATCGAGCTCGATGCACCGGGCGGCTCCAGCCTGTCGTTTCCCGAGTACGACACTGTCGAGGTGAACGTCGTCGGGGAGCGTCGGGGGAAGGGCCTCGCGATTACGCAGGGGTTCGAAGCGCTTGATACGGATGTGCTCGCGTTCGCGGACGCGGACGGCAGTACGCCCGCGGACTCCATCGCCGACGTGGTGGGGGCGCTCGACGACGCGGACGTGGCGGTCGGCTCTCGAAGACACCCAGAGTCCCGGATTCAGACGCATCAGAGCGTGCTCCGGCGGAAGCTCGGTGACGCGTTCGCGTGGGGGAGCCGCGTCCTCCTCCCGGTGTCGCTCTCGGACTACCAGTGCGGAGCGAAGGCGCTCACCCGGGATGCCTGGCAGTCAGTCCGCGACTACCTCTACGAACCCGGGTTCGCGTGGGACGTGGAACTGGTGACGGTCGCGGACGCGCGCGGCCTCGACATCGCGGAAGTCCCCATTGAGTGGGAGGACGACCCGCGCTCCACCGTGGACACGACGGACACCGTGCAGGAACTCGCGCGGACGGTGTTCTCGCTCCGCCAGCGCTATCCGAGTATCGCGGACGGAACCGAACAGCGCTCTCGAACGCGGCTGGTGGACCGATGACGCTCACAGAAGACATCCAAGCGCTGATTCGAGGCGTGCGCGCGGGCCAGTTCCTCTCCGTCGGCATCATGGGCGCGCTCTTCGACACGCTCGTCCTGACGCTCGTCGTGGAGTTCGCCGGTATCGAGCCGTTCTGGGCGAAGTTCGTGAGCGCGGAAGCCGCCATCATCCTGATGTTCGTCGTGAACGACCGCTGGACGTTCTCCGGGGAGGCGGGCGGCGGTCTCGTCCCGACGGGCAAGCGGTTCGTGCGCTCGAACGTCGTGCGCGCCGGCGGCGTCGCGGTCGCGCTGTCCGTGCTCTACGTTCTCAACGGCCAGTTCGGCGTCTGGTACGCGCTCGCGAACGTCATCGGCATCGGCGTCGGATTCGTCGTGAACTACGTCGCGGAAAGCCTGTTCACGTGGCGCGTCCACATGGAGTAGGACTGTCGCTGGGTTCGGAATCAGTCATATAGACCGATAGCGCATACCTCCGTCTTCAGGCGGAGGTCAAGCGATAGGCATAGTGCGTCAATCCACGACTCTCCCTATTACCGGATTTCCCACGCGTCACCGAAGGTGATAAGGTGCCAACGAACTATAGTGTACATACGGATGAAGAGCACACGGCACGCGACCTACAACCTCAACTACCACATAGTGTGGTTACCGAAGTACCGCCAATCGGTACTCGTCAATGAGGTCGCCGACCGTGTGCGAGACATCCTCCACGAAATCGCCGACGACAAGGGCTTAGAGATAATCGACCTGACCGTTCAACCCGACCACATCCACCTATTCGTCAGTAGCCCACCAAAACACGCCCCATCACTTCTCGCTAACTGGTTCAAAGGCATCAGTTCGCGGAAATACAACCACCGCTACGCCACCCACGACAGCGAGAAGATCACGTGGGCACGCGGCTACTATGCGGGAACGGCAGGCCACGTTTCGAGTGAGACTGTCGAAAAGTACATTCAGCGACACGAGGAGGACGAACAGTGACCGGACTCACCGAGACATTGGAACTGAAGCTTGTGGAACCGAACGCCCACAAGCATCGGAAACTCTGTGAAACGAAACGAGCGTATCAAGACGCGCTCGAAGCCGCGTTCACCGCAAACTGCACTACACAGTCGGCGGCTAACGACGTAGTAATTAACTACGATCTGAGCGGGTACGCGAAGAACGCGCTCAAAAAGTACGTCCCGCAACTCTGTGGCGGAAGCTACGACGCAAAAGAGCTCCACGATGACCATCCCGTTCGGTTCACGAACGAAGGCCCGAAGCTCGACCACAAGCCACAGAACGCCATCGAGTGGTACGTCAAGATTCCGCACCACGACGACTACGACCTCTGGTTGCCCGCGTCACCGAACCCGGAACAGCGAGAGTGGTTGGAAGCGTTGCACGCGGGAGACGCGAAGATGGGTGAATGTCGGCTGTTCGACCGTGACGGCGAGTGGTACTTCCACATCACGGCGACGCGGGACGTGGCGGAACGAGAAACCAGTTCGGCGGAGACGCCGATTGGGGTAGACATCGGGGAAGCCACTCTAGTAACGGTGTGTCACCGTAATGAGCGCGGCTCCCCGACTGCACCCACCCTCTGGAACGACGAAGGCAAGACGGTTCGACAACTCCGTGAGACGTATTTCACGGCGACTCGACGCCTTCAGAAACGCGGAAGCGAACGTATCGCAGAGTCCTACGGTGACGAGTTGTGGCGACACATCGACCACATTCTTCATACGGTCACGTCAGAGGTCGTCGCCTACGCCGACCAATTCGAGAACCCCGTCCTGGTTCTGGAAGACTTGACGCATATCCGTGAGAACATGGACTACGGCGCGTTCATGAACCGCCGTCTTCACGGGTGGGGGTTTGCGAAGATGCACGCTCAGATCTGCTACAAAGCGGCTGAGAAGGGGCTTCGTGTCCGAACGGTGAATCCCGCGTACACCTCGAAGACGTGCCACTGTTGCGGAGAACAGGGCTCCCGTCCGACGCAGGCGACGGTCAACTGTTCCAACTCGGAGTGTTGGGTTTCGGAGTACCACGCAGACGTGAACGCCGCGCTCAATATTGCAGACCGCTACCTCAGCGGAGAGAGTCACTCAAGAGAAGACACGAGTGGCGATGACTCGGCTGAGGAAGGGGGACGTTTGACCGTCCCACAAGACAGCCACGCCGATGCTGACACCCAGCAAGCGACGCGTGGACCGTATGCGTCTTGAAACCTTAGGGCCACGCCTGGCCTGAAATCCCATGGTGGGATTCCCGCAACTTCAGGCGCGGGAGGAGGTCAATCGCTGTGCGTCCTCGCGTTCGAGTTCGTTCAAGGTCTCCTGAATGGTATCGGAGTATTCCAGGTTGTGAGCCACCGTTCAGTCCTCTCAGCCGTCAATTCCAAACTTCTTCTTCATCTCCTCGTGGCTGGTGGTTCGACCAGCAGCGACATCCGCATATCCCTGTGAGACGCCCTCCTGCGCACCCAGAGTGAGAATCGGCTCCGTGGTATCGCGCAGCACCTCCCGGATAAACTCCGAGCGATTGGTGTAGTTCAACTCTTCCGCCAGTTCGTCAATCTCGTCTAGAAGGCGTTCCGGCACTTTCACATTTAGTTTCACCATCTCGCCCTCTCCGTCACCATCCTCGGGTGCGTCCGCTTCCTCGTCGCTGAGCACGCCAGCGATATCGAGGAGAGAGCGCTCGCCCGCAAGTCGGAGGACGACCTCGGAGAACGTCTCGTCCTCGCGCTTGTGCGCGGCGAGACGCTCGTAGGCTTCCTCGGAAAGCTGAATACTCTTCGACATATGCATACAGTTGTATGCAGCCCTGCAAAGTCATTTCGCCGGTGTCGCGGCGCGTCCCCGTGGAGTAGTCGCCGGGCGATGCGTTGAAGCGGCCGGCTCCTGAGTTCCTACGTATGCCGGAGCCGTTCACGCACGACATCGACGTGCAGTTCCGCGACCTCGACACCCGGAGTCACGTGAATCACGTGGTGTACGCGTCCTACTTCGAGCACGCGAAGGAACGCCTCTACGAGGAAGTCCTGGGTGTGTCGCTCGCGGACTCCCCGACGGTGGTGCGGTCGCTGAACGTCGAGTACCGGGATTCGATTCCGCCGGACAGTACGGTGACCGCCGAACTCTCGCCGATTTCGGTGGGGAAGAGCAGTCTCACCATCGACTACGAACTCCGCGTCGCGGACGAGGTGGTGGCGACCGGGCAGACCGTCTCCGTCTACCTCGACGAGGACGGCCGGCCGACCGCGATTCCGGACGACTGGCGCGAGGCGCTCGACGGATACGAGTAACTACCATCCGACCGGTGGCGATAAGATATTCTCGCGCCCACAAACTAATGTGAGTGTGGGCTGTAGAGGAACGTGATGAGTGAGGAGACGCCACCGGAGCTGGATCTCACCGGGGAGTGGGATGCGGCCCGAGAGGCGCGGACGGTGAAGGATCGCGTCTACGAAGTCGCAACGACGCTGACATCACCGACAGCGGTCACGGAGATTGCGGAGCGAGCGGACTGCACGAAGGAAGGAGCACGACCCCACTTGGAGTGGTTCGTCGAACTCGGTGTCCTCGAGAAGGTCGCGGACAACCCGGCGCTCTTCGTCCGTAACGAGGCCTACTTCGCGTTCCGTCGCGTCACGGAGCTCACGCGCGAGTTCGAGACGGCGGACGCGGTCGCGGACGCAATCGAGGAGTACCGTGAGCGAGAGCGGACACTCGCAGCGTCCTTCGAGGCGGCCTCGCCAGCGGCAGTCGTCCTCTCGGACACCGACCACGACGACCTGGACGCAGCCTACGACACGTTGAGCGAGTGGCGTGCGGTCACACGGCGTTTACGCGAACTCCACGAAGCGAAACTCCGGCTCGAATCGGACTCCGAGCCGGCGCCCGCTTCCTCGTTCCCCTGACGCATGACCCGGGTTGCGGACCTGAACGAGGAACGGCTTCGGATTCTCAGACGGTATCTCGCCGACCTCTCGCTCGCTGCGACCGTCCAGTACTTCCCACCCGGAAAGGAAGACCGCGTCGTCGCCAGTATCGAGGACAGCTACTATCCGGATGTTATCGAGACAGCTCGCCTCGAAGTACGACTTCGAGTGAATGGTGACTTTAACGTGCAGTATATTGAGGAGTGGGCCGGTGAGCGCTGGTCGTGTCGGTGGGACCGCCACCCGAACACGCACAATACACGCGAGCACTTCCACAGCCCACCCGAGCCCCGCGAAGACACGGCAGTTACCGCTGCATATCCGACGGACATCGGTGACGTCCTTCGGCTCGTCTTCGGAACGATTGAGAGCCGCATCAACGACCTCTGGACGACAGCAACCGATCCAGTCTTTCCCAGCGAATACGAGTTCAGCGACGAATACGGTGGTACGTATCTCGTTGAGTCGTAGCGCGTTCCGCATCTCGGTCTCGCGTTCTAGGGGAGTTACGCTCCGTTTCAACGACCGGACGGAGTTTGTCCGGGATGGGAACGGTAATCCTTTTCCACGCGCCACCGAGAGTACGGATAGATGTACGGGGACGTGTGCGTGCTCATCCCGACTTTGAACGAGGCCGAGACCATCGGGAGCGTCATCGACGGCCTGCGCGAGGAGGGCCTGGAGAACGTCCTCGTCGCGGACGGCCATTCGACGGACGAGACGCGCCAGATTGCGCGGGAGCACGGCGCAGACGTCTTCGAGCAGTCCGGCTCCGGGAAGGGACAGGCGGTGCGGGAGGCGGTTCGGCGTATCGACGAACCGTACGTGCTCATGCTCGACGGGGACGGCACCTACCGCACCGAGGACGCCCCGAACGTGCTGGAGCCGGTGGTGTCGGGGGACGCCGAGCACGTGGTCGGCGACCGGTTCGCGAACATGGAGTCGGGGGCGATGACGCGCCTCAACAGGGTCGGGAACTCACTCATCAATCGGGCGTTCGCCCGCATCCACGGTCACGACTACGAGGACATCCTCTCCGGCTACCGCGCGTTCACCCGGGATTCGTTCGAGAAGATGAGTCTCACCGCGGACGGGTTCGGCATCGAGACGGAGATGGCGGTCGAGTGCGCGCGCCACAACCAGACCGTGCGCGTCGTGGACATCGCGTACAAGCCCCGGCCCGAAGACTCGGAGACGAACCTCAATCCCGTGACGGACGGCGCGCGCATCATCTACACACTCTACCGGCTCGCGAAGACGAACAACCCCCTCTTCTACTTCGGGAGCGTCGGCGGCGGCGCACTCCTCCTCAGCCTCGCGCTCGGCGTCTACGTCGCCTACGAGTGGTTCGCGAAAGGCGTCTCCCACAACGTCATCGCCGTCGCCGCCGGCGTCGCACTCCTGTTCGGCGTGCAACTCATCATGTTCGGCGTGCTCTCCGACCTCTTCGTCACCCTCCACCGCGAGCAACTCCACCGCCTCGAACAGGTCCGCGAACGCTCAGAAGAGTGACTTCAGGCCGTTCACCACCACCTGCGGGATGTTCTTCCGAGACGTACGGTAGGCGTCGTCGAGCGCGCTCGTCGCATCAGTGAGGGCACCTGGGCCGTGTCCGGAGAGGATGCGTTCCGGTTCGAGGCCCCGGAAGGCCTTCGGTGGGAACGCGCGCAGCATCGGGTGGACGCCGATGCGCTCGTCGCCCGCCGTGAAGTACTCCGTGTCCCCGAGCGCGTCCGCGACGACGAGCGTCTCCCCGTCGTACAATGCGGCCTCCCGCCAGCCCGGCACGTCCACCGCCCGCAGCACCTCGAACCCCGTGTCCTCGAGTTCGTCCGAGAACGGCGTGCTCGGTCCCGCGAGTTCGGGCGTGACGAAACTCGGGACGTAGACGGGCGCGTCGTGTCGCTCGCCGAACGCGTCCGCGTCTCGCGCGTGCCGGTCGCTCAACACGACGACGCCCGCGACCTCGTCGCCGAACTCCGCGACGAGGTCGTCCACGCCGGGCGCGTCAACGGGGTCGATAACCCACGCCTCGCCGTCGATTTCGAGCACGTGACTCGCGCGCTGCATCGCCTCGTCCGGATGGGCGAGCCAGCCAACGCCGCCGTCGAAGCGGTCTATCTCGCGGTACTCGTCCGCCGGCCCGTCAACACGCATAACCATAGTCGTCCTTCGCACGCGTTCCGGATACGTCTTCGTCCCGCCACGGGGGTTTAGGTCGTGCCGCGCGATGCCATCGGTATGAGCGACCACGAGTACGCGCGCGTCCACGTCCCCGACATCGAGCACACGCCGAACCCGAGCCGGGAGAAGAAGGAAGTCGACGAGGCGGTCGGCGCGTCCGCGTTCGGCTTCAACGTCTACACCGCCGACCCGGGCGAGCAACTGCCGTGGGGCTACCACCGCCACCCCGCACAAGAGGAACTGTTCTACGTCGTCGCGGGCGAACTCCGCGTCGACACCGCAGACGGCACCCAGCACCTGGAAGCTGAGGACGCCTTCTTCGTCCCGGAGAACGCGCCCGTCGCGGCGGAAGCCGTCGGTGACCGGCCGGCGCGCGTCGTCGCGGTCGGCGCGCCGAAGGACGCCGACGACGCGGTAATCGAAGAGGAGTGTCCCGCCTGCGGCGAGGTCACGGGACGGACGCACGAGAAGGCGGACGGCGAGTACGTCTTGTACTGCGAGTCGTGCGGTGCGGAAGTCACGCGCTTCGCTTAGTCGACCTTCTCCGTCGTCTCGAACGTCTCCGGTTTCCGAAGGTACCCGACGAGCGCGCCCATAGCGTGCAATGCGTACACGAAGGGCGAGGCAACGAACAGGAGATAGTCCCAGCGGTTCGTGTCCTCGTAGTAGGAGAGGCCGACAGCGATCCAGACGAGTGTGAACCCGACGAACACCGCGGAGAACACGCGGAACGCGGTGCCGAACGCGATATGAGTGTGGTGGCGGTACGCGAGGAACGTCACGATGGGTGCGAACGGACTCATCGCCCAGGACGCGTTCCGCACCGCGTACAGCACCCAGTAGTGCGGCGGCAACAGTCTGTCCTGGCCTTTCGTCCCGGACTCCCAGCGCCGGCGCTGGAATATCATCGCCGTGAGCGACGGCGGCGCCTGGTTCCGGAAGCGAGTGTCCACCACGTCGAAGGACGCCCCCCACTCGACGACCGCCTTCCAGACGAACACCGTGTCCTCCACGAGCGACGGGAACTCCCACGTCACCGCGTCCTCCACGGACTTCCGCACCGCGATACCGCCGCCCCACGCGTAGAGCGGAATCGCGAGCGTCGGGAACGCGCGCTGTTCGACCTGGAATCCCATGCGGACGATTTCCGCCCAGTACGTCAACCGCGACCCCGTGTACTCCGGGTACTCGCGGAACTGCACGATGTCGCTGTCCGGCAGCCCATCGAACCCCTCCATTCGCGTGTCCTCGTCAAGATAGAGCACGAACTCGCGCTCGCAGGGGATGTGCTGGCGCGCCCACTCGAGCGCCCGGCCCTTCCGCGTCGCGATGGAGTCGACCTCGTCGGGAACGACGTACACGCTCGCACCCTCAATGTCGATGGGGGACTCCGCGATAACGTGTACGTCCGTGAGTTCGTCCGGAATCGCGTCCACCGTCTCCTGCACCACGGACTCCGCGTCCACCGTGAGCACGCGCACCTGCACGTCGTCCGCGCCGTACTCCACGCGCGGCGGACTGTACGAGCGCGCGAGCCACATCTCGTACGTCCAGAACCCCGCCGACACCGCGAAGAGGACGAGCATCCCCCAGAGCAGAACGGACGCGAGCGACGGCAGCCAGACCGGCACTCCCTCGAACACGTCCGTCGACTCGTCCGGCCCGCTGGTAAGTGTACGGGCTATTCGAGCGCAGTCAGGGTGTCGACGTCCGGGATGTCCGCGCTCGCGTTCGTGATCTGCTGCATGCGCTGGGTGTGCTTGTCGACCGCGTACTCGACGAGGCCGAGCGGGTCGTCCGCGACCGCCCCGCCGCTCCCCGCGTCCGGCGTGACGCTCTCCTGGACCAGCGGGAGGAGGTCGTCGACGGTGTCCCGGATGAATTCGGGGTCGACGTCGCCGGCCTCGACGGATTCCTTGAGCTGATGCATTCCGAAGCCGACGTGCCGGCCCTCGTCACCCCGAATACGGGTGAGGCCGGCGACCAGCCCCGGGAGCTCCGGGAGGTCGACATCTAGGTCGTTGGTGCCGCCGTACGCGTTCGTCAATCCGTAGTAGCCCGTCTGCGCGAGAATCCCCTCGATGGTGAGGTGGGTGACAGTACGCGCTCGCGCGGGTCTCCGGCGTGTCCTCGACGAGCAACTGGTCCATCGCGTCCGCCATCCGCTCGAAGAGTTCGACGTACGCCGCGGAGAACCAGCGGTCGTCGGTCGGACTCGTCGGCGTCATGCCGCGTCGGTCCTCCTCGGGCGTGACGACCGTCCGCCAGTACTGGTCGAAGAAGTCCGCGTGCTTCGACTCCTCGTAGAGCTGCGTCGTCACGAACAGCTCGTCGCCGATGTCGTCGAGGACGACGGCGAGCGGCGCGAGGTCTTCCGTGACGGACTCCTCGCCCGCGCCAAACGCCGCGAGCGACCCGCGGAGGTTCGTGAACGTCGCGTCGTCCAGGTCGGCGACCGCGTCCGCGTCCGCCTCGAGGTCGATGTCGTGGGGGTCCCAGTGGTTCTCGACGGCGTGCCGGTAGTAGCGGTACGTCTGCGCCGTCGGGTCGAGCAGCCCGGGTTCGTCAGCCATGCTACACGTGTCGGCGAGAAACCGCTTAAACCTATGCTACAATCGACTGGTGTCCACGTCCACGCCCGGCGGCGTCACCACGAGGAAGGAGCGAAAGTGCATCAGCGTCCCGCCCGCGTCCTTCACGGGGCCCGCGAACCCGCCCGCGAGGTCGTCGAGGTCGCCGTCCACCGCGAGCACCAGCACGTTCCCGTCCTCGAGTTCGCTCAGCCACTCCTCGTCCCCCGTTTCCCCGTCGAGCACGCCGAGGACGACGCGCCCCTCGAACTCCGAGTCGAGTTCGGGCGAGAGGTGTTCCTCCGCGCTCCGCAGGTCCAGTTCGAAGTCACTCATAGACGGGCCGACGCACCCCAGGGGCAAAAGTCGCCCCCTCCACTTATCAACACTCGACTACACAGACCAGGTATGCCGAAAGTACACCTCAACGAGGACACCATCGAACGACTCGACCAGATCCGGGACGGCGACGAGTCCTACGACGAAATCGTGGAAGAACTCATCAACATCTACGAGACGGAGGAGTTCACGCTCCACCACGGCGGCGACGGCGTCTAGGTCGCAGCTTCTCGCACTTCCTCCCAGCGACCGTTCTCCTTGAGCTTTTCCTGTAGTGCGTCCGCGTACTCCTGCGCGAGCGCCGCGGCCTCCGATTCGCGTTCCTCGTCGCGCTCCTCGTCGCTTCCGTCGAGGCCGAGCGCGCGCTTCACGCCGCCGAGAATCCCGCCGCTGTCGTCGTCGCGCTGCTGGCCGCCCGTCATCGCCGCCATGCCAGCGTCGACGTTGTCGAGTTCGTCCATCACGTGCGTGAGGTTCGACGTGTCCGCCACCAGCCGCGCGCGCTCCGGGTCGCCCGGGTTCTCGATGTCGAACTCCACCGCGGTCATCACGAGCCCCCACTGCTGGTTCGAGAACGAGGACTCCTCCACGCGGTGCTGGAACTCGTCGTCCACCCGCATCCGCTCGCCGACGATTCGGTCCTGCCAGTCGCTCATACCCGAGAGGTGGACGGCCGGGGGCTTGAACGCCCGGGTTCCGCGGAGGGGTTCGACACCCGCGTTTTTCCGCGCGGCCCGCGAGACGCCCGTATGGTCACCGTCGCCGCCTGCCAGCTCGCGCTGTCCGACCTCGACCCGGACGCGAACCTCGACGCGATAGCCGACCGCCTGCGCGGCCTCCCCGACGACACCAGGGTCGCCGTATTCCCTGAGTACGCGCTCACCGGATTCGTCGCCGACAGTCGAATCGAGACGGCCGCCCTCAACCGGGAGAGTGACCGACTCGAACGCCTCGACGCGCTCGCCGGCGAGCACGACACCGCGATTCTCGCGGGGTTCGTGGAGGACGCGAGCGACGCGTACCACAACACCACGGTGTACGTCACGCCCGAGGGCGACCGGACGTACTACCGGAAACGCCACCTCTGGGCGGACGAAGCTGACGTGCTCGCACCCGGCGACGAACGCGTCGTCGTGGACTCGCCGCTCGGCCGAACCGGCCTCGTGACGTGCTACGATCTGAACTTCGTCGCGGAGAGCGCGGCGTTCACCGACGACCGAGTGGACGCCCTGTTCGTCGTCGGCGCGTGGCCCGCGCCCTACGCGCAGAACTGGAAGCTCCTCCTGCGAGCGCGGGCGCTCGACGGCGTGCGCTGGGTGGTCGGCGCCGGGCGGACGGGCCGCCGCGACGTTCCGGGCGCGCGCGTCACCGACTACGCCGGCCAATCACGAGTGATTCGCCCGGACGGGAGCGTGCAGGCCGCGCTCAACCGCCGCGAGGACGACCTCGTCGCCGACATCGACCCCGGCGACCTCGACGCGCACCGCGAGTTCATCCCCGTCCTGTAGCGGCCACACGGTTTTTTCCGGCCGCGCCCGCACCAACTGGGTATGTCCGACGACATCGACGTCGAAGTCGAGGTGGAGGTCGAAGTCGACTCCGAAGAACTCGAATTCGAGGGCAGTTCGACGGAGTACGAGGCGGAACTCGAAGCCGACGGCATCGAAATCGAGGTCGAAGCCGACGTCGAAATCGGGGACGGCGAGGACGAGGAGGCGGACGCGGACGAGTCAGAGACCGACGAATCAGAAGCGGAGTCCGGAGAAGAGTTGAACCAGAGCGACGTGACGGAGGACGCCGTGGAGCGCCACCTCGACCGGGAGGGCGAGGGCGACCACGACGAGATGGACATGGCCTAAGCCGGGTTAGAGTCCGCAGCCGGAGATGGTGGTGCAGTCGACGCCGGCGTCTTCGAGCGCGTCGATGTACTCGTTCAGGCCGATGGCGTCGCTGGCGATGTGGCCGGTGACGACGAGGTTCTTCTCGTCGTACTCCTCGCGGAGTTCGACGGCGTCGCTCGCGGAGACGTGGATGTAGATGACGGTGTCGACGCCGTTTTCGAAGTAGGCGCGCGCCACGTCGGCGCCGCCGTTCGTGCCGGCGGCGTGGTGGACCGCCACGTCGCCGAGTTCGTTGTCGTCCGCGCCGACCCGGGTCTCGATGTCGGTCCGGGCTTCTCGTAGTTCCTCGAATTCGGCGTTGAATGCGTCCTTGAGGTCGGCGACCGTATCGGACTCGTCGAGCGTGTCGACCACGTCGACGAACGCGCGACGCCCTAATTCGTCGGGCGCGAGGTGGACGTTCATGTACGGCTGGTCGAGATACTCCGCAATGCTGGGGTTGTGCCGGTAGTTCGCGGCGTGCGCGCCGTACTCCGCGCCCTCACGGATGCCGTCGGCGGCGTCCTCGGCCTCGTCCTCGGGGACGCCGTGCGCGGTCATGAACTCGACCTGCTTGTCGAGCACGTCCGTGAAGTCGAGGCGCGCGTCGTCGCCCGCGGGGTGGTGGGCGAGCGCGAGGTCGAACCCCTCGCGGTGTGCGAGCTGGACTTCGGGGCTTTCGAGGTCGATGCCGACGAGAGCTGTCTCGATATCCTCACCGGATACGTAGGTGGTGCTGTCGCCGGGTACGTCGTCCCAGCCGACGAGGTCGAGGCTGAGCTGCATGATTTCCTCAGTACTGAGTCCCATGGTCGTGCGTTGAGTGTCGGATACGTGTATGGTGGGAAACCGGCAAACCCGCACTTGCGGCAAGCCGGCCCGCGGACGGCACCGCTTTAGGACGCCCGGGGATAGATGGACGCGATGACGGACGACCTCTTCGCGCCGCTCGAACTCAGGGAGACGGAGATACCGAACCGACTGATGCTGTCGCCGATGTGTCAGTACTCCTGCGACGGCCTGGACGGCCTCGCGACGGAGTGGCACAACGTCCACCTCGGGTCGCGCGCCGTCGGCGGCGCCGGCCTCGTGATGGCCGAAGCGACCGCCGTCGAACCGCGCGGCCGCATCACCCCCCACGACCTCGGCATCTGGAGCGAGGAACACGCCGACGCCCTGAAACGCACCACGGACTTCATCGAATCCCAGGGCGCGGTCTCCGGCATCCAGCTCGCGCACGCCGGCCGCAAGGCCTCCACGCACCGCCCGTGGGCGGACGAGAACGGCTACGTCCCCATCGACGACGAGGGCTGGGAAGTCGTCTCATCGACGGACGAACCCTACCCCTACGAGACCAATCACCCCACGCACGCGCTCACCACCGACGAAGTCGAAGACGTCGTCGAGTCCTTCCGCGACGCCGCCGAGCACGCGCTCGACGCCGGGTTCGACGTACCCGAAGTCCACGCCGCCCACGGTTACCTCCTCCACCAGTTCCTCAGCCCCGTCACGAACGACCGCGACGACAAGTACGGCGGGAGCTTCGAGAACCGCACCCGCATCGTCCGCGAAGTCACGGAAGCCGTCCGCGACGTCTATCCCGACGAGAAACCCGTCTTCGTCCGCATCAGCGCGACCGACTGGATCGACGACGAACCAAGCTGGGACGTCGAACAATCCACCCGGCTTGCCGACCAACTCGCAGACGCCGGCGCAGACCTCATCGACGTATCGACTGGCGGCATCTCTCCAAAGCAGAACATCGAATGGGTCGGCGCCAGCTACCAGCTCCGCTTCGCCGAACACATCCGGGAGAACAAGACATCCGACATCAAAGTCGGGAGCGTCGGCGGCATCACCCAGCCCGAACAGGCCGACGCCATCATTCGGAACGACCGCGTCGACCTCACCATCGTCGGCCGCAAATTCCTCCGCGACCCCTACTTCGGCCTGCACGCCGCCCAAGACCTCAACCGCGAAGACGCCAACCGCCCGCCCTCCCAGTACCTCCGGGGCTTCTGAACGCACCTTTTTCCGGCTCGGGTCGGCAAAGCCGACCACTCACCGCAAAAATCTGTTCTGCGAAGCGAAGCTTCGCGGAAGTCGCAAGACGCGAAGCGTCTTGCTCACCACCAAAAATGACGGTCGCCTCCGGCGACCGAGGGTCACGCGAAGGACTGTGCGACCTGAGCGTGACTCAGTCAGACGGTTCGTCTGACGCGAAATCGCGGCGCGTTGCGCCGCGAATGCCCACAAACGCCGCGAACGCTCGATTCCTCTTGAGTGGTTTCACGCATTGGACGAACGTTCAAGTACGAAGCCGCGGCCAGCGGGCGGTATCTACTGACAATTGTCGCGCGTCGGGAAGCGAAACCCGACGACCGGCCGGCGCGCGCACCGCGAGGTCGTCGTGTCAGCCCCAAAACCCGGATTTAAGGGTGCGGCGAGCGTTCGCTCCGACGAGCCGTGATACGTTCGACCGTCCAGGAGAGACGACTAGCCACGAGTCACACGGGTAGCGCCCGATGAGTCTGCGCGTCCGCTGGCGCGCGAGCCTGAAACTCGTCGGCGTCGTCCTCAAGTGGCTCTGGGTGCCGCTCACAGCGCCGCTCATCCTCGCGCTGTACGACGGGACGCCCGTGTTGCCGTTCGTCGTGCCGATGATCGTCACCGTGACTGTCGGACTCGGGCTCGAACGGATTCCGTCGGACGCCGACGTGCACGTCCGCGAGGCGTTCCTGATGGTCGCGCTCACGTGGCTGAGCGTCGCGCTCGTCGGGTCGCTCCCGTTCCTGCTCGCGAGAAACGGCGCAATCGCCCATCCGGTGAACGCGTTGTTCGAGGCGATGAGCGGCGTGACGACGACGGGCGCGACCGTCATCGTCGACTTCGACGCGCACTCCCGGGCTATCTTCCTGTGGCGGTCGCTCCTCCAGTGGCTCGGCGGCCTCGGCGTGCTCGTACTCGCAACCGCCGTGCTCTCCCGCGTCTCCGTCGGTGGCGCACAGCTCATGGAGACCGAGACCCAGACGCAGGAAGTCAAGCTCACGCCGAAAATATCGGAGACGGCGCGATTGCTCTGGACGATTTACATCGCGCTCACGGCGCTCGCCGTCGTCGTGCTCTACAGTCTGAACGTCGCCGGCGTCGCCCCCGAGATGACGCTGTTCGACGCTATCGCGCACGCCCTCACCTCCGTGTCGACGAGCGGGTTCTCACCGCGTGCGAACAGCATCGCTGTGTTCTCCCCGGCGGTCCAGTGGGCGCTCGTTCTGTTCATGGTCGCGGGTGCGACGAGCTTCGTCCTCATCTACCACGCCGCCACCGGGGACACGAAGCGCGCGCGGAACAGCAGCGAGTTCCGGTTCTACATCGGGACGCTAACCGCGTTCGCGCTGGCCGTCACGCTCCTCTTGACGCTGGACTCGAGTCTCGGGCTCTCCGGCGTGGAGCAACTGCGGCACGCGGTCTTCCAGGTGGTGTCCATCGTGACGACGACCGGGTACGCGAGCACGGACTTCAACGTCTGGTCGTCGAGCGCGAAATCCCTCCTGTTCGCGGGGATGTTCGTCGGCGGGATGGCGGGGAGCACGACGTGCTCCATCAAGGCCGTGCGGTGGCTGGTCATCCTGAAGTCGCTGCGTCGCGACATCTACACGTCCGCGCTGCCGAACGTCGTCCGCCCGGTGCGACTGGGCGGGAGCGCCATCGCGGAGGACACGGTCCGCGACATCTACGCGTACGTCCTCTTGACGCTCGTGCTCTTCGCGGCAGCGGCCGCGTTCGTCGCCTTCGACGCCGCGCGCGTCGGCCTGTCCGTGAGCGAGTTCGAGGCGATGGGCGCGGCGGCGTCCACCTTCCTGAACATCGGACCGGCGTTCGGGCTTGCCGGACCGCTCGAGAGCTACGAGTCGTTCCCGCTGTCGACGAAGCTCGTGATGACGGTGCTGATGTGGATCGGGCGCATCGAAATTGTGCCCGTGCTCGTGCTGTTGACGCCGACGTTCTGGCGGTCCTAGGTCTGTCGGGCGGCGAGGATTGCGCCGGCGAGGACGAACCCGCCCGCGGCGACGAACGCGGCGGTGTAGCCCGCGCTGGTGGCGAGCCAGCCGCCGAGGAGACTTCCGGCGCCAGTCGCGACGCCGCCGAGCGCGCCGTACGCGCCGAGCGCGTCCCCCCGTATCGCGGGCGGGGCGAGCCGGGTGACGATGCTCGTCGCGGTGACGGCGACGACCGCCCAGGTCACGCCGACGACGAGGAACAGAACGAGGAGCGCGAGGAACCCGGGGAGCGCGGGCAGCAGGGCGACGAGCGCCACGGCGGGGAAGAGGAGAACGCGCGCGGCGAGCGCGGTGAGCTGGACGAGTCGGGCGCCGTACTGGGTGGCGAGCGCGCCGGCGCGAGCGTAGAAGGCGGCGGAGGCGGCGCTGGACGCGAGGAACACGACGAACACCTCGGTGGAGCCGTAGCCGAGGTCGGTGAGGAACGCGGGGAGCGGCCCGAAGAACGCCGCGAATCCCGTGAACGCAAGGAAAATGGCGCCGAGGTAGGTTGCGAGCGCGGGTGTGAGCCGTTCGGCGAGCGTTCGCGGGTGGAGGCGGCGTATCGCCCAGAACGACCGGAGGCCGCCGAAGGGGGTGATGCGGGTGGCGTGCCCGGAGCCGCGGAGGAGGCGTTCGATGCTCGCGGTAGAGCGACCGAAGCGCGCGATGGAGACGGTGGGCTGCGGGAGCCAGCGCCACGCGAGCACGAACGCGAGGCCGGTCACGGCGGCGGAGAGTCCGAAGAACCAGCGCTGGGCGGGGAGCGTGTCGAGGACGCGGCCGGCGACGGCGGCGTTCCAGACGGTTCCGGCGAGCAGGCCGGCGAGCCAGCCGTACCCCTGGACTTCGTTGAGGCGGCCGATACGGGTGTCCCAGCCGGATTCGGGAACGTCGGCGACGGCGAGCAGCGTGAGGACGGGGGCGGCGGCGGCCGCGGCGAAGAGGAGAGCGGCGTTCGCGACGACGACGGCCCAGACGGACGAAACGAACGGGAAGACGGCGAACGCGCCCGCGGCCGCGCCGAGACTGAGCAGGACGAACGGCCGGTAGCGGCCGGTCGTGGAGGCGAGCCGGCCCCACGCGAGCGCGCCGGGAACGCCGGCGAACGCGCCCGTCGCCGCGATGAGGCCGACGGTGAACGCGTCCGCGCCGAGGGAGAGCGCGTACAGCGGCACGAGCACGGACGCCGCGCCGATAGCGGCGTACCCGAGCGCCCACGCGTACAGCCAGCGGTCGGCAGTCACGCTCGTGAGGAGTCTCGGGCGTGTCAAAGAGATTGTGTTTGGCTGTCGGGGAAGCGCGGCGCTTATCCCGCGGGCGTCTGTGCGGTCTACTCGGAATGAGTTCGGACGAGACGCCCCCCGAGGGGATGGCGGGCGAACCGGGGACGGAGCGCGTGGAGGAGTCCCTGGTGGAGTACGGAATCGAGGACGAACCGCCGCTGGGTCGCGCGGCGGCGCTCGGCCTCCAGCACTACCTGACGATGGTCGGCGCGAACATCGCGGTACCGCTCATCCTCGCGGCCGCGATGGGGATGCCGGCGGACGCGACCGCCCAGCTGGTGGGGACGTTCTTCGTCGTCTCCGGGGCGGCGACGCTCGCACAGACGACGCTCGGGAACCGCTACCCCATCGTGCAGGGCGCGTCGTTCGCGCTGCTCGCGCCCGCGCTCGCCATCGTCGGCGTGATGGCGAGCCAGCCGAACCCGCCGAGCTGGGAGGTGATGCTCCGCCAGCTCCAGGGCGCCATCATCGTCGCCGCGCTCGCGGAAACCGTCATCGGGTACGTCGGCTTGGTGGGGTGGCTGAAGAAGTACATCTCGCCGGTGAGCATCGCGCCGACCATCGCCCTCATCGGCCTCGCGTTGTTCAACGCGCCGCAGATTATCGACGTGAACGCGCAGATGGCGGGCGCCCAACAGAACTGGTACTTGCTCGGCCTCACCGTCCTCCTCATCGTCGGGTTCAGTCAGTACCTCTCGACGGTGAGCACGGCGTTCCGCCTCTACCCCGTCCTCATCGGCATTGTGACCGCGTGGGGTATCGCTGCCGTCCTCTCCGTCGTCGGCGTCATCGGGCCGAACGCGTACGGCTACGTGGACCTCTCGCAGGTCACGTCCGCGCCCGCGCTCACCGTTCCGTCGCCGTTCCAGTGGGGGACGCCGCTGTTCACGCCGGCATACATCGTCGGGATGTTCGCGGGCTTCCTCGCCTCCGTATTCGAGTCGTTCGGCGACTATCACGCGGTCGCGCGGCTCTCCGGCACGAGCGCTCCCTCGGCGAAGCGCATCAACCACGGCATCGGCATGGAGGGCCTGATGAGCGCGTTCGCGGGCGTCATGGGAACCGGGAACGGCTCCACGTCGTACTCGGAGAACGTCGGCGCTATCGGACTCACCGGCGTCGCGTCCCGGTACGTCGTCCAGATCGGCGCGCTGTTCATGCTCGTCGTCGGGTTCGTCGGGTACGTCGGCGGCCTCGTCACCACCATCCCCGACCCCATCGTCGGCGGGCTGTTCGTCGCGATGTTCGGCCAAATCGTCGCGGTCGGCCTCTCGAACCTGAAGTACGTCGACCTCGACTCCTCGCGGAACATCTACGTGCTCGGGTTCTCGCTGTTCGTCGGTCTCGCCGTCCCCGCGTACATGGGCGGCGTGGCGGACGCGGGCGTGTTACAGGCCGGATTCGCCGACGTGCCCGTGCTCGGCGTCCTGCTCGGCACCGAAGTCGTCGCACAGACGGTGTACGTCGTCGGCGGCACCGGAATGGCGATCGGCGGGCTGACCGCGTTCGTGCTCGACAACACGATTCCGGGAACGCGCGAGGAACGCGGCCTCGACGAATGGTCCGCGCTCACCGAAGCCGAGGGCGAGTTCGAATCCGCCTGGGAGCGCCTACGTCAGTAGAGCAGGAGCGGCGTCATCGCGAGCGCGCCGCCGAGCAGGCCGAGCGCGAACGCGGGAAGTCCCCTGTGTTCGAGGTCGCGGCCGGTGTCGAGGGCTTCGGGGACGAACTCGGAGAGAACGAGGTACGTCATCGCGCCCGCGGCGAACCCGAAGCCGTAGGGGAGGAACGCACGCGCCCATCGAACGAAGACGAACGCGATACCCGCGCCGATGGGCTGGGGGAGGCTGGAGAAGACGGCGGCGCCGACCATCCGCCACTTGCTCATCCCGAGGTTCTTCAGGGGAATGGAGACCGCGAGGCCCTCGGGGACGTTGTGGATGCTGATGGCGATGGTCATGAACGCGGCGAGGACGGGCATCGAGAAGCCGAGAACGACGAGTGTGTTCTCGGCGCTTTCGAGGCCGAGGTTCGCGAAGCTGACGCCGACAGCGACCCCTTCGGGGAAGGAGTGGACGGTGAGGACGCCGAGGATGAGGACGAGCTTCTGGAAGTCGGCTTCCGCGAACTCACGCGGGTCGATCTCGGCATCCGAGATGACGCGGTGGGCGAGGACGACGAGAACGACACCGGCGAGCGCACCCGCGCCGACTTCGATGGGGGTGCCGTAGTTGAGTCCCTGCAGTATCAGGCCGAACCCTGACGCGGAGAGCATGATGCCGGACGCGACCCCCCAGAGGCCGACGGTCCAGCGGTCGGGTATCTCGTCGACGAGGAAGAACGGGAGCGCGCCGAGGCCGGTCGCGAGGCACGTGACGAGGCCGGCGAGCACGACGAACGCGAGCGCGGAGAGCGAGACCATACGCACGCTTTAATATAAACACTCTTTCTATTTTCGGAACTATTTTTGGCATTCCTAAAACTCAGTGGGTAGTTTTATCGGCCGACCGGTCGTTCGTTCTCGTGATGACAGGTGTAGGAGCCACCGGCCTCTTCGACCCCGACCGAGTCGCCGTCGTCGGCGCGACGGACCGCGCCGGGTCGGTGGGGCGCGCCGTCCTGGAGAACCTCGACTCGTTCGACGGCGAGGTCGTCGCGGTGAACCCCGGTCGGAAGGCCGTGCTCGGCTATCGGTGTCACGACTCGCTCGCGGACGTACCCGGCGTGGACCTCGCGGTGGTGGTGGTGCCGCCGTCGGTCGCCGTCGACGTGGTTCGGGAGGCCGGCGAGTCCGGCATCGAGAACGTCGTCGTCATCACGGCCGGGTTCGGCGAGGCCGGGAGCGAGGGCGCGGCGCGCGAGCGCGACCTCGCCGCCGTCGCCGACGAGTACGGCCTCACGCTCGTCGGCCCCAACAGCCTCGGAATCATGAGCACGCCGGCGTCGATGAACGCGACGTTCGGCCCCGCGGACGCGCTCCCGGGGTCGATAAGCTTCATGAGCCAATCGGGCGCGTTCATCACCGCCGCGCTCGACTGGGCGAGCGACCAGGGTATCGGGTTCCGGCACGTCGTCAGCCTCGGGAACGAGGCCGTGCTCGACGAAACGGACTTCGTCGAGGCGTGGGGGGACGATGAGACGAGCGTCGTTCTCGGCTACCTCGAAGGCATTAGCGACGGCCGCGCGTTCATCGACACCGCGCGCGACGTGACGGACGAGACGCCGGTCGTGCTCGTGAAGTCCGGGCGGACGGAGGCGGGCGCGCAGGCCGCGTCCAGCCACACCGGCACCATCGCGGGCAGCGACGCCGCCTACGAGGCCGGATTGGACCAGGCGGGCGTGGTGCGCGCGGAGACCGTCCAGCAGCTGTTCGACTACGCCCGCGCGCTCGACGGCCTCCCGCTCCCCGACGCCGATTCCGTCGCCGTGGTGACGAACGCGGGCGGCCCGGGCGTGATGACGACAGACGCCGTCGGCGACTCCTCGCTCACGATGGCGTCATTCACCGACGAGACGCTGGACGCGCTCGCGGAGTCCTTACCGGAGAACGCGAACCGCTACAATCCCGTGGACGTCATCGGGGACGCGGGCGTCGAGCGGTTCCGGACTGCGCTCGACACCGTGCTCGGCGACCCGAACGTCGGCGCGGCCGTCGTCGTCGCCGCACCCACCGCCGTGCTGGACTACGCCGACCTCGCGGAAGTCGTGGGTGAGGCACAGGACGCCCACGACCTCCCGGTCGCCGCGGTGCTGATGGGCGGGAGTCGCGCCGAGGAGCCGTCAGCCCGCCTCCGCGAGTCCGGCGTTCCGAACTACTTCGACCCGGCGCGGGCCGTGGACAGCCTCGACGCGCTCGCCCGCCAGCGCCGCGTCGGGGAGCGCGAGTACGAACCTCCACGCGAGTTCGACGTGGACGAGGCGGCGGCGCGCGACATCCTCGAATCCGCGGCCGACCGCGGGGAAACCCGGCTCGGCGTGGAGGCAATGGGACTGCTGGACGCGTACGGCATCCCGACGCCCGCCGGCGGCATCGCGGAGACGCCGGAGGACGCGGTGTCGCTCGCGCACGAGGTCGAGGGCGACGTGGTGATGAAAATCGTCAGCCCCGACATCCTCCACAAGTCCGACATCGGCGGCGTGAAGGTCGGCGTGCCGAACGAGGACGTGTACGACGCGTACGAGGACCTCGTCTCCCGCGCCCGGAACTACCAGCCGGACGCGGCGATTCTCGGCGTCCAGGTGCAGGAACTCGTGGACACCGACCGCGGGACGGAGACGATTCTCGGCGTGAACCGCGACCCCCAGTTCGGCCCGCTCGTCCTCTTCGGATTGGGCGGGATTTTCGTGGAGGTGATGGAGGACACGACCGTGCGCGTCGCGCCCGTGAGCGAGCGCGAGGCCGACGGAATGCTCTCCGACATCCAGGCCGCACCGCTCCTCCGCGGAGCACGGGGCCGCGAACCCGCCAATCTCGACGCGCTCCGCGAGAGCATCGAACGACTCAGCCAGCTCGCGACCGACTTCCCGGCGATTCTCGAACTGGACATCAACCCACTCGTGGCGACGGCCGACGGTGTGCAGGCCGTGGACGTCCGCCTCACTATCGACCCAGACGAACTATGACGACGACACTACTCGCATCGACGGCGGACAGCACCGGAAAGACCGCGGTCGCGCTCGCGCTCGCGCGGGCCGCGCAGGACCGCGAGCGGAGCGTCGGGTACATGAAGCCGCTCGGCACCCACTTGCAGAGCAACGTCGGGAAGACGCTCGACCCCGACCCGTTGCTCGCGCGGGACGTACTCGGCCTCGACACCGAGGTGCACGAGATGGAGCCGGTCGTGTACTCGCCGACGTTCGTCGACGGCGTGCTCCGCGGGAAGGAGAACGCGGACGAACTCCGCGAGCGCGTCCGCACGGCGTACGACGGCATCAGCGCGAGCGCGGACGACGTGTTCGTGGAGGCCGCGGGAACGCCGAGCACGGGCCGCGCTGCCGGCCTCGCACCGCCCGCGCTCGCCGACCTCCTGGACGCGCGCGTCGTCCTCGTCTCCGACTACGGCGAATCCCGGGACGTGGACGGTGTGCTGGACGCCGCGGACCGCTACGGCGACCGGCTGGCGGGCGTCCTCTTCAATCGCGTCACGGACGCCGCACTCGACGACCTGGACGCGGACGCCGCGGCGTTCCTCGAATCCCGGGACGTGCCCGTGCTCGGCGCACTCCCGCGCGTCCCCGAACTCGCGGGCGTCACCGTCGCCGACCTCGCGGACGAACTCGGTGCGCGCACGCTCGGCGACGCCGACACAGATGGGCTCGTGGAGCGCTTCCTCGTCGGCGCGATGAGCGGGGAGTCCGCGCTCCGGCACTTCCGCCGCTCCACGAACGCCGCGGTCGTCACGGGCGGCGACCGCGCGGACGTCCAGACCGCCGCCTTGGACGCGCCCGGCGTCGAGTGCCTCGTCCTCACGGGCGGCCACGAACCATCCGGCGCGGTGCTCGGGAAGGCCGCGGACGCGGGCGTCCCCGTGCTCGTCGTGAACACCGACACGCTCCGCACCGTCGAACGCCTCGAAGCCGTGCTCGGCGGCGGTCACGTCCGCAACGAGGACACCGTCGCGCGGATGAGCGGCCTGCTCGCCGAACACGCCGACCTCGACGCGCTCCTCGGGTAGCGGCGTCCGTCTCTTTTATCCCGATGGTGGCGCTACCGGGAGTATGGACTGGTACGCGCTCTCCACGCTCGACGACGCGCTCGACGAGACGCGGAGCCTCCTCACGCCCGTTCAACTGGGCGTGTGGCTCCGGCTGGCGGTCGTCGCGGTGTTCGCGGGCGGCGCGACGGGCACCCGGAACGCCTCCGTCTCCATCGAAGCGGTGCCGACCTGGGGCGTCCGCAACGCGCTCGAAACCGCGCCGCGACTCGTCGTGCTCGCCGCTATCGCGCTCGCGCTGTTCGCCGTGCTCGGCGTCGTCGGGTCCGTCATGGAGTTCGTGCTCGTGTCGGCGCTCCGGACGCGCACCGTGGGCCTCCGCCGGCAGTTCGCCGCCGGGTTCGCCCCGGGCCTCCGCCTGTTCGGCTTCCGGTTCGCGCTCCTCCTCGTCGTCCTCGTCCCCGTCGCGGGCGTCGTCGCACTCCTCCTCGCCGCGCTCGGTACGGAATCCATCACGCTCGCCGTCGTCGCCGTCGTCCTCGTCCCAATCGCGGGCGTGCTCGCGCTCGCCGCGGTCGTCACGAGCGCCGCGACCACCGCGTTCGTCGTCCCCCTCATGCAGGACCGCGGGGTCGGCGTCATCGAGGGCTGGCGGACGTTCTGGCCCACGCTCCGCGGGGAACTCCGGCAGTTCGTCGCGTACGCGGCGGTCCGGTTCGCGCTCTCCGTGCTCGCGGGCATCCTGACGAGCATCGTCGCGGGCGCGTTCGCCGTCCCGGTCGCGCTCGCGTTCTCCGGGCTCGCGCTCACCGGCGTCGCCACCATTATCCTGGCGGCAGTGGGCGTGCTCGCGCTCCTCGTCGCGTTCGCGCTCCTCGTCGCCGTGCAGGTGCCGGTGACGACCTACCTCCGCTATCACTCGCTGCTCGTATTGGACGCGTCCGGCGCGGCGTTCCGCCTCCGCCCGACACCCGACGAGAACGCCTAACTTCGCGCGGGAAGAACGACCGGTGTGTTCCCCGACATCGAGTACCTGGAGTGGATTACCGGTCGCCCCGAGGTGGCGATGTACGACCTCGGGACGAGCGACCTCCGCGGCGACCGCGACCGCGACACCGAGGTCGTCCCGTCGCCCCTGGAGGGCCTGGACGACCCGCCGACGGGCGCGAGTCTGGAGATGCAGATCGCGGGCGAGTACGGCGTCGAACCCGAGCAAGTCCTCGTGACCGGCGGCGCGACGCAGGCGAACTTCCTCGCCGCGGCGGCCGCACTCGAGAACGAGAGCGGGGACGAAGCAGACGCGTCCGCGTCGCGCGTGCTCGTGGAGAAACCGGGGTACGAGCCGCTGGTGGCGTCGCCGCGCGCGCTCGGCGCGCAGGTCGACCGGTTCCTCCGCGACGAGAACGACGCTCTCTCTCCGGACCGCGTCGGAAAGGCGCTCACGCCCGACACCGAACTGGTGACGGTGACGAACCGACACAATCCGTCGGGGCGGCTCGCGGAGCGGGAGACGCTCGCCGAGACCGCGAAGGTCGCGCGGGAGGGAGGCGCGCGATTGCTCGTGGACGAGGTGTACGCACCCTACCACCCCGAGAGCGGCGACGGGCCGTTCGGCGGCCCGAGCGCGGTGGGCTTCGAGGACGCGGTGGTGACCGGGTCGCTGACGAAGTTCTTCGGACTGGGCGACCTCCGCATCGGCTGGCTCGTCGCGGACGAGGCGTTCGTCGAGCGCGCGCGCTCGGTCAGCCACCACTTCCACGCCGTCCCGGGGCCGAGTCGGACGCTCGCGATGCGCGCGCTCCACAATCAGGACCGGCTCGCGGAGCGCTCGCGGACGCTGCTCGCGGAGAACGCCGAGTTGCTCTCGTCGTTCGTCACGGAGCGCGACGACCTCAGCGGGACGGTCGCGCCCGGGAGCACGTTCGCGTTCCTCGACCCCGCGAACGCGGACGGAAACGCGCTCGCGGAGCGCGCGTGGGAGAACGGCCTGCTCGTCGTTCCCGGGCGGTTCTTCGGGGACGCGGAGTGCGTGCGCGTGAGCCTCGGGCTCGCGCCGAACGAGATGGCGGCCGCGCTCGACACGTTCGGGGACGTGCTCGACCGGTTCCGATAAGCCTACAAGAGTTAAGGGCCGCGGACGCATCGCCGGTGACATGGACGAGACTCCGCAGGAGATTACGACCCTCGTCGGCCGCGAGGTCTACTCGAACAACGGCGTGTTCGTCGGCGAAATCGAGGACCTCCGGCTCGATCTCGATGCAGAGGTCGTGAACGGACTCGCGCTCGGACAGCTGAACGCCGACCTGTTCACCGACCACGCGACCGGGAACAAGGGCGTCATCATCCCGTATCGGTGGGTGCGCGCCGTCGGCGACATCGTGCTCGTGAACGACATCGTCGAGCGCATGAAGGGCACCGAGGACGAGAGCGAACTCGCGGTCTAATCCGACAGGCCTTTTCTGCCCGGGTGCGCGCGTTCGGCTATGTTCGTTCTCGTGAACCTGAAGGCCTACCCCTGCGACCCCGTGGAAATCGGGACGGCAGCGGAGACGGTCGCCGCGGAGACGGGCGCGCGCATCGCGGTCGCGCCGCAGGCCGCCGACCTGCGCGCCGTCGCCGACACGGGCGTGGAGACGTGGGCGCAACACGTCAGTCCCGTCGAACACGGCAGTCACACCGGGAGCACGCTCGCCGAACGCGCGGCCGCCGCGGGCGCTGAGGGCACGCTCCTGAACCACAGCGAGCGCCGGCTCCGGCTCGCGGACATCGACGACGCGGTCGCGGCCGCCGAGCGCGCCGGCCTCGATACGGTCGTGTGCGCGAACAACCCCGCGCAGGTCGGCGCAGTCGCCCAGCTCTCGCCGGACGCGGTCGCCGTCGAACCCCCCGAACTCATCGGAACCGGAACGCCGGTGAGTCAGGCCGACCCGGACGTGGTACGCGCCGCCGTCGACGCCGCGAGCGAAGTCGGGGACGTGCCCGTCTACTGCGGCGCGGGCATCTCCACCGGCGACGACGTGGCGGCCGCCCGCGACCTCGGCGCAGAGGGCGTGCTCCTCGCGTCGGGCGTCGCGAAGGCGGACGACCCCGAAGCCGCGCTCCGCGACCTCGTCACCGACCTCTGATGAACGTCGTCGAGAACACCCTCCCGGTCGAGCTCGACGACTTTCTCGACCGCCCGCTTTTCGCGTTCCTCGGAACAGTCGCGGACGGCGACCCCCGAGTATCCCCGCTCTGGTTCCTGTGGGAGGACGACGCAGTCTGGCACATCGCCGACGACGAAAAGACCTACCCGAGCCGGATCCGCGACAACCCGGAAACGGCGCTCGCGATCGTAGACTTCGACGCCCGATCCGGCCGCGTCCAGCACGTCGGAATGCGCGGGCAGACAACCGTCGAACCACACGATCCGGATCGCGCGATCCGCCTCCTCGAACGCTACCTGGGATCCGACCTCGACGCCTGGGACGAGTCGCGGTTCCCCGAACCCGAGACGTGGGGGGACGAGATGGTGTTCCTGCGGTTCGACCCGGAAACCGTGGTCGCGCGCGACCAGTCGTACGCGCCGACCGACATCTAGGCGCGCACGACGTAGTGCGACGCCGCCTGCGCCTCCAGCACCGCTCTCTCCCGCATGTCGACAAGGTAGCCGGTCGGCGTGCGCCGGAGGTCGTGGTCGGCGTCGATTCGAACGAGGTTTCCGCGAATCTGTGCCGACGGCGGTTTCTGCGCGGCGGCGCAGTCGTAGATGGTGAGGAGTTCGTTCCCGCTCTCGGCCTCGTAGACGACAATGCGCGCGTGCCGGTCTAGCTGCCACTCGCCGTCCGACACGCGGGGCAGTTTGTTCACTCGAACTCACCCAGGCTCGCCTGTCCGCCGGGCCCGTTCGCCGTCCCCGTGTCCGGGTCGGACTCGCGTTCCCGGACGCCCGGCGGCTCCGAACTCCCCTCCCACGACCCGAGTTTCGCCTGGTCCGCGTCGGAGAAGGAGAGGTTGGAGACGCGGACGCCGACCTTCCGGACTTCCGCGTCCGCGAACTCCGCGAGCAGTTCGCGCGTCACGTCGTGCACGAGGTCAGGTTCGTCCACGGGGCCGGGGAGGCTCTTCGCGCGCGTGTTCACGTCGAACGGCGGCGTCACGACCTTGATACCGATGGTTCGGTAGAGCGCGTTCTTCCGGGTCGCGCGCTCCGCGACCGCCTCCGCGAGCGCGTCCACTCGCTCCCGAATCCGGTCGAAGTCGTCGGTCGCGCCGTCGAACGCCGACTCGCGGCTCAGGCTCTTCGGCTTCCCGCGCGGCTCCACGGGCCGCGTATCCCGGCCGTTCGCGCGCTCGTGAAGCTCCCGGCCGCGGTCGCCGAACCAGGAGACGAGTTCGTGTTTCGGCGTCTCGGCGAGGTCGCCGATGGTCTCGACGCCCTCCGCGCGCAGGTCGCGCGCCCGCACCGGACCCACGCCGTGCAACCGCGCCACGTCCAGCGGCGCGAGAAACTCTTTCACGTCGTCCGGTTGGACGACCGTGAGGCCGTCGGGCTTGTCGTGGTCGCTCGCGATCTTCGCCGTGCTCATGTTCGGCGCGACCCCGACCGACGCCGGCACCCCGACCTCGCGCGCGATGCGCTGCTTCACGTGCCGGCCGAACCCCTCCGCCACCGACCACTCCGTCCGCTCCGTGATATCGAGGTAGGCCTCGTCGATGGACACCTCCCGAACGGTGTCCGCGAGGTCGTGCAGAATCTCCTTCACCTCGTCTGCGACCGACTGGTAGTACTCCATGTCCACCGGCCGATAGTGGCCCGCGTCCGCGTCCTCGGGATTCGCGGCCGTCCGCGGCAGTCGGTCCAGCGCGCTCGTGATGGCTTGCGCGCTCTCCACGCCGTACGCCCGCGCCTCGTAGGACGCCGTCGCGACCGCCCCAGTGGTCTCACCGTCCTCGTACCCCATCCCCACCACGACTGGCTCGCCTCGAAGCTCGGGCTCCCGACGGCGCTCACACGAGGCGTAAAAGCAGTCCATGTCGACGTGCAGGACGATGCGCTCCGCGGATGTCGTACTCCCGTCGTGCGTGAATTCATCCAGAGTCAGGGGCTTTCACCCCGATTCGACGGTCTGTGTGGGTTCGAGTCTACTCGTGGGATGCGTGGATTCGTGTTTGCGGTCGCTGGCCGCTGGCTTCGGATTCCAACGATGACCGAACTCGAACCCATCACGCCACGTGAGGCGTTAGAACTGTATATAGAAGATATTGACGGGGATTTGTCCCCGAACTCCGTGCGAGCGAAACGCTACCAGCTCTCGAAGTTCGCCGAATGGTGCGAGGGCGAAGATACGGATAAACCGAGAGTGGAGAATCTCAACGAGATAACGGGACGGGACTTCACGCGATTCAAGAACTGGCGGGGTGAGGATATCTCGAAGGTGACGTTGCGGACGAACCTCTCCGCACTCCGCTCATTCATGCGGTTCTGTGTTACTGTTGACGCCGTCGACCCAGTAATTCCAGAGAAGCTCAACGTCCCCGACCTCGACCATGGTGAGAATCACAACGAGGATCACATGAGTGGCGAAGAAGCCGAGGGGATTCGGGAGTATCTTTCGACGTTCGAGTACGCGAGTATGGATCACGTCTTGTTCGTCCTGCAGTGGACGACGGGATTGCGGATGGGAGGCTTGCACTCTCTTGATGTCGGGGATTTCGACCGTGAGAACGGGGCGTTTGACGTTGTGCATCGGCCCGATCAGGGGACGCGGTTGAAGAATCGGGAGGACGGCGAACGTGTGGTGACGCTGGACGCAACCGTCACGGAGGTTGTCGCGGACTACGTCGACGTCCAGCGCGTCGCTGTTGAGGACGACTATGGCCGTGAACCGTTGTTCTCCTCGAAGTACGGCCGAATGAGCAAGCAGAACCTCAACAAGCGCGTGTATCGCTTCACGACACCCTGCTATACGAATCATGGGTGTCCAGCGGACAAAGACCCACTCGAATGCGAGCACACTGGCTCATACGACAACTACGTCCAGTGTCCACATAACCAGCGTCCGCATGCGATTCGAGCGGGTTCGATTACGTACTGGTTGCGGAATGATGCCCCGAAGAAGGCTGTAGGGGATCGTGTGAATGCGTCGATGAAGACGCTGGATCGACATTACGATGAGCGGAGTGAGGAGGAGAAGGCCGAGCAGCGGAGGGAGTTCTTCGAGGACGGCTAACGAACTCAAAGAGCTATTTTCCCATCTATCGATTCTGCAGTATCACCCGCAGAACTCTTTTTAAACTGTTGTGTGAACCGACAACTGAAATGGTGGGTCTGTCGTTTGGTGGTGTGCCACCTTGGCTTGTCCAGATACTAACCGCAGCACTGGGTGGCTTTCTCGCCTATATCTTACTGAACTGGCTTCACTCTCCCCATCTCACCGTAGCGAATGTCGCCCGTATTCCAGTAGTCGATTCAGAGGATGAAGATCCACAGTATTCGTTCCGTGTAACTGTCGCTAACATCGGAACCAGGCCTGCGGAGAATTGCGAGGGGACAATACACCTACGGGTAGCCGAGGGGGGGGTCAGTCATTCGGAGCCTAACGAACGCTCCGTGGCTTCCGACGAAGGCCGATCTCATCGTTAGTGATAACGAGCAGCACTACGTTACGACGATTCCTGCAGGACGGACACAGAAACTTGAGTTGATGCGGCAATCGCGCAATAAGAATGTGAGGTTGGACACGGGTTCGGACGGACTACGTTTCGTGAGGACCACCCCAGATGACGAAGTCCATGTCGGTGTCAAAGAATCACCCCAGATCGCCTTTTTGGCGTCATCAGGGTCGAGTCCCGATGATGTTGCGGAAACGACCTCGACGCTGGATGCTGAATCTGTAAAGAATGCTGATTGGGAGAACTGTCTGTTGACGCTCACAGTGGAAACGGAATCAGCACGACCACTCAAAGTCTCGTTCACTGTCACAGCAGGCGACGATGGGAGGATCAACGTCGAACAGGAACCCCTAAGCCGACGACGTCGACTTGGGACGCTGTTCTACAGCACGGTAAATCGTCTTCAACTTTGACTTCCCTCTCCAACCAGCTGTGAGTAACGACGGGGGTTCTTCGAGGACGACTAAGTCAATTCTCTCCATCAGTGTTGAGATGGGATTCTGTAGGAGAGCACGAGTGGTTATCCTCCGCACGGAGAAATGCTCTGGCAACTACAGCGACTCGCTCATTATCCCATTTTTCGATTCGCTCAAGTGCGGCCCGTTGTTCTTCACTAAGTGAGGTCCCTGACTCTCCACTCGTTGTTGTCTGGCTGCTTGGATCAGTCATTCTATCGTCTTATCTTTGCAGGGACGGACGGTTATTTGTTTTCGCAGTAGTCTCTTGTAGATACAAGTTGAACGGGAAGGTCGTGTTAATGAATACGTTCCATCTGTCGATTCGTTTGGTATGAAATCAAACGGCTGGAAGATAGTTCGACGAGGGCGGGGGAATATGGAAGTGGCTGGGCGGAGACGGCCCTATAGGCTGATTTATGAGCGACGAACAGCGCGATGATAGACCCGAAGTGCAGACTCCCGATGTTGAGGCACTCCGACATCTGCATGATGATACTAGGAGCGCGATAGAACGAGGGCTGGATAAACACGGAGGCCACGCCTCGAAAGCAATCAGGATGGTGCAGGTTAATGGAGTCGTTATTTCAATATTCGTTGCTGGAGTAACCCAAGTGGAGATACATCCGAATCTACACGTTTCGTTGTATCTCGGTGCTGCGCTTCTTTTCGCATCGACTCTGTTCGCGCTCAAAGCCTATAGGTCTCAGACGCTGCCAATTGGTATCTCGTTATCCGAGGTGGAGAAAATTGATCGGAATAATCTCTCGGAGACACAGTATCTATACTGGTACACGCACCAGTATTATCCTGGGACGATTGAGACCATCAAGAACGAGGTTGAACAGAGAAATCGTGAGGTCGAATATTCGATTTTCTCGTTCCTTCTCGGTATTCTCGTAATTGCCGTCGGAATTCTTATACAGTTTGTCTTGGTATAACCAGGCATGTCCGATGACGCCGATGGGTCTGACAACCATACGATGGAGGCTCTCCCCGACGAGATGACCGACGTCGATAGGGTTGAGATCGCAGCCAACGCGAGCGATGAAGACAGCGGGGAGGAATAGATTCCACTTCTGTGAATAACTCAAGGTAGCCAACTGAGTAGGCTACCACCGATCACCCTGCGGTATACCTTCTGTATAATATACTGTCCGCAGAGTTAGTTACATAGCTATGTTTTCCATTACAAAAGATATAGTCTCCCCCAGAAACGTAGTAATGTACCATAGTTCACGTAACGATAGGGGCTGGTTATGGTAACGTTCCAGTTCTGTCATGTCGCCACCTATCTTGGTTCCCTGGTAGTCAACCGTAGTAGATTGGGGAGAGTCCGATTCCCGCAGGGAGCACGTGTTTGCGGGGTAGGCCGACGTCGCGGTATGCTGGCCGTTTGTCGACCTCGGACACCAGATTCAATGGGTCCAGTGGAGCGGTTGCAGCTCCGTTGACAGCGTTCAGGGGCTTGTCTTTCCCGATGGTCTCGGGGGCGTAGTGCCGTTACTTACTATTTCATATTCCTGACTTGTAAAGGTTTGGTGGGTAAAAAGGGAGGCTGTGATACAAAATCTCTACTCCGCCTTGGTCGTCCTGCGAGCTGTCGATACGTTCAGCCCCGAATAGTATAACCACGGTACATACCCAATTGTCTCTGAGGTGGCATATAGATATTCTGCGGGCCTTCAGAGCCTCCCAAGAGGGAAGCATCCTATTGGTGCAACGAATCAGCTTAGCCAACCGCACAGCGTATGCATATGTTCTGAGAGGACTCTGTGGCTTCGACGCAGTCACCCCGACCACCACAGCCCGCCGTACCCGTTCCACCGCCGCGAAAGAACCACGCAGAACCAAGGGAATCCATGACTCTCGACGCCACCAGCGAAACGTCCAGTAATGGCGGCGAACGGACGCCCGCGCGGGCCGGGGTCACATACTTCTGTTCGCTACACTGTGGGGACGTTGCTGTGTGCATACTACAGTATCGTTGTACTATTGCTGTGTATACCATCTCCTATCGTAATTCGGGCGAGCGTCTATGCGCGTGTGCGCTCGCATAGTCTCGACGTGTCGTGTAGAATCCCCGACTATTCTGTGTAGCGGTATGGTTCTGACCCCGTGGAACCCACTCGAGAGGAGCAGGGAAGGTTACGGCACCAACTCGGTGCGGGATTGCGTACGGCCCGTTGTATTGGAAGTGGCTACAGTAATGGATGTGTGGTAATTGAGCGGTGTTTTTCACTGCCGAGATGGATACGGTATCCGTGCTTGTTCTCGGCCTGTCTGTAGTTGTATTCGGTATGAGGGTTGTCTGAGTGGTGGTTTAGGTTAGGACGTTGTCGTCGCTTTGTAGATATTGAGTGCTTGGACGTACGTCCCGTTCTTGCATCCGCTGCCGATGCACCCCTGTGGGATGGCGTCGACACGGACGCACTCCCCCTCGGGTGGATAGCCTGGTGGATCTGTGATGATGAGTGTGCCTGTATCGCCCGTAACAGTGACTGTTTTGTTGTCTTCGTCGGTGTTAGTGACGGTGCCGACGACGGCGATGCGGTTGTTGCTGTTCGTATCAATGTTCCTGATTTTGGTGGGAGAGTCAGGGCACGCTGTTTCACTGCCAGTCCCGCCTGTGCAGCCTGCGGTGAGTGCGAGTGTGGCGCTGGCGGCTGTTGCGAGTACTGTCCGCCGTTTCATAGTGTCGTCCATGCCCTCGACTTTGAATATCAGTTCTCTCACATTCGCAGGTGACAATGAGGAATAATGAAATGTGGGGAGTGACGGCACACCCCCAGTACTGCATTAGGCTTCGAGTGTGTGGACGCCGACGTGGAGTTTCGATCTCGGGAAAGGTTTGCTGTCGATGTCGTGTTCCACGCGACTCACTTCGTAAGTGAGTGAGTCCAGTTCCTCGACAGCCTCGTCGCCCGCGGTCGGCTTCGCTTCGATGGTGACGTATTGGTCGTTCTGGTGGTCGGTTTAGTGGTTTTGGGAGTGAGAGGAGTATTTAAAGGTGTATGGAGGGTCGGTGTAACCCATTATGCGGGTAAAGGAGGGGAACGTGCAGGTGAGAGGTTCTTGGAGTCGTTTTACGGGTCAGCTGGATACTGGTAAGTTGGGAGTCGATTATAGCGCGTTATACAGGTCGGCTCCACACTAGTAAGTGAGAGGCCGACGACTACAACTCCTCTTCATTCGATATGAGTCAGCGAGATACGACTATTGCCCTGAGTGACGACGAGAAGCATCGTCTGGATGAAGCAGCGCGCGAACTTTGCGGAACTATCGAAGTACCCTACGGCGAGGTGGTGAAATTGCTTACCGCCGATGTCGTCGACGGCGATGGATGCCGTCCTGAAGTGTCGACGTGATCGCGTTTCCGCCTCCCTGTATTGCTCGCAAATTTTCTGACAGCCTTTGATCTACGATGCCTGAAGAAGAACGACTGAGTCTTGTCTCCGAAGTCGAAGACGAATTCACTGATGATCTCCTCCAGCTTGAAGACCTCCTCGCGGATGTTGACGACCAGATACGTGACACTGGTCGTGGCCGTGACCACGTCAAGGTTGACGTTGAGGTAACAGGTGTGGGTGAGGCTGTCGGTGAGCTGGACGCCCTTGATGCGGGATTGGAAGCTATCGACGATGAGGTTACTGTTGATGTCGAAGCGGACACCAGTGACGTCATCAGCGACGATGTCACTGTTGATAGCCGTCTCCGTGGGAGTCAGTTCCGCAGCACGGCGACAGGCCAGCCCGTCAGCGGTGAGGATGCCATAGATGAACGGTTTAACGACATTGGTGATGCCATTGATAACGCCATCAACGACGACGTCACTGTCAACGTGGACTCGGATGTCGATGATTCGCTCAGTATGGAGGGTTTGTCTGCCACGGCGGAGGAAGCGGATGCAGTGATGGCAACGAGTGGCGGGGTCGAACATCACACGTTCTCCATCGAGAATATTGACGACTGGGGAGAGTCTGTCGAGCCGTTTCTTGACCGTGAAACGCTCGGTCGGCGCGGCGGCGAGGTGACGAACGTCGACGAGTTACTTGGCCGCGACATAGAAGACGTGGTCGACTTTGAACACGCAGTTGACCTTGCCGTTGATTCCGATAGCGAAGTCGACATGGGGACGCTTCAAGGCGTCACGTTCGGTGGGCCGAGTGAGTTCACGAACGCTATCAACGACCTTGATGACGAGGATGCGACACTGCTCGGGAGTAACACGCTTATGAAACAAATCCGTCGGCTGCGTCAGGACATGGACAGTCTCCGTCCGACGATGACGGGATTCCACAATGCAGTTGCAGCGACCATCCCGTTGATGGTTACATTAGCAGCTGCGCTTCCTGCTGCCCTCGTCGGCATTGGAGCGCTTGCGACAGCGGCATTTGGTGCTGCTGCTGTGCTTGGTGGAATCGGCGCACTCGGCTTGATGGGGATGTCGTTGCAGCAGACGGGCGAGGTGTCGATGCAGCCGATTACGAATCGGTTATCCGATGTGGCGGAGACGTACATTTCGGCGTTTGCACCGCTCGCGCATTCGTTCGCTCCTGTCATTGAGTCGGCGATTTCGAGTGTTGAGATGCTGGCTGGCCCGCTGGCTGACGCGAGTGCGGGCTTGCTGGCGTTCCGTGACGAGTTCCGAGGCCTGGTTGGGTTTGCGACGAGCGCGTTACCGTCATTCACCCAAGAAGCTCTCGCCTTCACGGCGGCGACAATGCCGTTGCTTACTGGCTTGACGGCGTTCCTCGCGAACGTCGACGTATTCGGGATACTGGCCACGCAGTTGAGTCGCGCTCTCCCCGCGTTGACGATGATCGGGGCGGCTGTGGTCGACATTCTCCCCGTGGTGATGCACCTGAGTCAGGGATTCCTCACCGTCGCTGGTGTGGTCGCGGGCGTGGTCGGCGTGTTCGCGAACCTTCTCGGTCAGTTCCCGATGTTGTTGACGGCGTTCGGAGTCGTTACGGGGGCGTTGTTCACGGTTGTCTCGGCGACGGCGTTGTGGTCGGTCGCTACGGGTGGCCTCATCGGGAGTATGGTGTCGCTTGCGTCGACGATTATTACTACCGTTCTCCCAGCGTTGACCGCGAAGATCGCGTCCCTACTCGGGGTGGCGGCAGCGTCGTGGACGGCGTACACTGCGACTGCCGCCTTACTTGGTTTGCTGTCAGTTGGGTTGATTCCTGTTGTCGCAAGTCTCGGGTCAATATTCAGCGGAGTGAGTAGTGATATCGCAAACGCACGAAAAGAACTAGAGGAGTTCGCGAAGGGGAGGAACGCGTTGAACGCGGACGTACCGACGAGTGGACGAACACCTACTTCCCAGGCAGGTAACGTCTACCGCGATCACTCAACAACAGTCATCAACGCAGGTAGTCGGGATGACGCGGCCCGACAACAGTACAGCAACCAGTATGAGCGCAGAGAACACATCAACGCAGTCTTTGGAAGTGGCTGATTCGGGGAGCCATTGAGCATCTCGTCAGTATTGTTCAGCCTGTGAGCTGTATCAATTGTCTTCGAGCCGTCGTCGCTTTTTCTCGTATTCGTCTTCGCTGATTTCGCCGCGGGCATACCGTCGATTCAGTATTTTGACTGGATCGTCGCCCGTAGTAGTATCAAATTGAGTAGATACATCTCTGCCTTGAATCTCGGCGTCACCTCTGTACTTCTCAAGTTCGTCGCGTAGTTCGGGGAAGGTGTCGTTGCCTGCGTTGAACGTAATCTCGTATTTTCCCTGGTGGATGTCGCTGTCACTGCTTTCGACGCCGCTTGGCATGAGTTTCAGTTTCCCTGGCCGAATCCGCCCTGGCGACATGTATTCGATGTTCCCCAGTTCGCGGAGCGGAATCATGTTCGTCTTTGTTCCTGTGCGTAGCGGTTCGAGGAAGCGGTGTTCATCGATCTCGACACGGTCGGTGTAGAGGCGGATGGTGCCGTCCGCGCCCTCGGCTTCGAGTATCAGTCCACCCATACCCACAAATGACAACCAACGATGATGAAATGCGGGGCCAGCGACATCTATCACGCCCCCTCTGATTGCCACGAATCAATAATCTCGATATCGGCAAGCGAGTCCGTATGAATCCCAACGTTCAACGACGTCTCTGAAAGCCCGCTTGCTCGAACCTGATGGTGGACGCGACTTACTTCGTACGTCAGTGAGTCCATGTCCGTGAGTGCGTATTCGTCGACGGTTGGTTTCGCTTCGATAGTATCATAGGGCGTAATGGGACTGCGAAGGAGTGTTTGCATGTCGCCTGCGGTTGTCTCGTCTATCGCTGATTTCAGGCGTTTCCGTGCTTCGTTCACGGCTTCCTGTTTCGTCATCGCGTCACTGAGCCGATGAGGTTCAGCATGCAGTTCGACACCACCTGCACGTTCGTAGAGTGTCTGGTGGCGGGCTTTCACGGCGACGAGCTGGGTGCCACGTTCGTTGTACGTGTACGTATCCGTGTCTTGGACGGAGCGTTTCGCGGGTGCTTTGACGATAAGGGTGTTGACGGGTTTGAGTTCGCTGAGTGCGTCATTGTTCACTATCTGTGTGTTGCCATCGAGATAGTGGGCGCGATGAGTGTGGGTTGTTGGTTGGTTGGTGGTGACGAGTCGGGCACCGTTTGGGGTGGGTTCGAACCAGATGTATAGGTTCAGTTTCTCCGCCAGCCAGTCGAGGATGTCGGATAGTGTGTGCTTACCGTACTGGAACGTCTTATATGAGGAGACTGTGTCGAGGTCGTCAGCAATCGACCGATTCCCATCAGGCGTATCTGGGTCGTTCGGATTGTATCGTTCCGCGTAGGTGTCGCCGCGATTGTATTCATCTTCCGTAGGCTCATCGCCTGCCCCTTGCTGTACGGATCTGTGTGAAGCGTCGTACGTAATCGGAACGTGGAGTTTGTCGTTAAGACGGTCAGCGACGTATCTCAGGATGTCTTTGACGTTGATGCCGTTAAAATTCTTGCTGGCGGGGACATCATCGAGACGGTGGCCTAGGCCTTCAGCCCGCCATTTCCACCACTGTGGCCCGCCATCTGCTGCGTTCCCAACACCAGTGATGATTCCGCGAAAGGTGGGGTAGAAGGCGTGTGTGGTGTGGTCGCGGATGTCGACGCGGATGGTGTCGAAGTTCGTTTGTTGGTTTGGTGCGTGTGTGTTGAAGGCGGTGAGCCAGTCTGTGCCGTCTTTCCGTGAGGGAAAGTATCCTTCTGCGTATCGTGTAACGTCCAGTGGGCCTTCTTTGCGGACGTGCAAGTCAACATCACCAGTCGGGATACGCACTCCATTCACGTAGACACGGCTTGGTGTTGTGTCGTCGCTCTCGGGGTACGGCACCCAGTCCGAGAGTGGGGATGTAGCTGTGCTCATCTGTCTCTCCCTGTGTCGAGTTTGCTTTTGTCGATCCGTCCGAGCGGCCCGTTCTCCCCGACAATCATGCCGTTTTGGAGGACTGCGGCGTCGTCGGGGACATCGTCGGGGTCGTAGACGGGGAGGGTGTCGCGGTCGTCAGAGTTACTCATTGTCATCACCGCCTGTGTAGACCCATGATTTCTCTCCTTTTTCTTCGAAGTCCTCGGCGTACTGTTCGATATATTCTCGGTTGAACATTGAGAGTGCGGTTGTTGCGGGTTGGGTGATGTCGTCGGGATGGTTGGCGGCGACGTGGCGAGCGATTTCTTCGAAGTTTGCGATGACGCGGGCGTCGGCAGTGATCTTCGATGTGGTGTGCGTTACTGAGGTATCCATCAATTGACTGTATCTCTTGTTTTCGGGGTGTCGGTTGCGTCAGTCTCGTGGAGGTAGTCCCGAGCGAGAGTTCCTATAACGTGCCCGTAAGGGTGTTCAGTTGAACCAAACCGTTCCTTCGTGATGTCGACAAGGAGCTGTTTTCCTCGTCACTTAGCACAACAGGGTTATTCCTCGCAGTCATTCCCACCACCACTGTTTATTACCTTTGGTAATAAATCTTTCCCACAATATGTCCAATGGGAATGAATCGGCTGAAAAACTGGAGGTCGCGCGGCAAAATTCTGTGAGCGCGACCGAGGGTAGTCGGGAAGGGAGCCTACTCAAATCGTGACGGTGGGGAGATATCCCTGATAGCGTGGCATTTTTTCGAGACGTGGGGACGCCCTCCCCAGGGATCGGTGGATTTGAGGGTAGACTATTTTTGACCCCGCCTCCCTGGGGGTGTCTTGCTAGGTTCAGCACTCGCGGCAATGCTCCACTAAGTGCACACAAAAACCTAAATTTCCTCTATAGGAAAAGTACTAAGGGGATGGCACTGCTGGATTCAGATGCAATGGTTGGGCAACCTATTGCAGACGGCGGCGAGGTAGCGAAGTCAGAACACCAATCAACCGCGCAAGCCATCGTTGAGCGGGCGCGTAGCCTCGATACGCGTAGTGACCGTGTGCGTCTCATCCACGACGTAGTTAACGAGGGAGGCATCCGCAATTTAGAGTTCTCCTCGATGATGTTCACCGCGGAGGTACTGTCAGTGGCTTGGCTGCCGCCAGAGTCCCGTGGTTCCGAGATGGAGACGAGCGAAGTATTCGTCCTGCTGGAAGAAGAAGTTCGCTTCGAGGGCCTTGGTGAGGGAGTCGTTCGTTTCGGGATTACGGCTGATGGAGAGACGAACGAGATCAAGCGTGTGAATGTGTCGCGGCAGTTGTCGGCAACGAGTCAGCGCGAAGCTACAACCACATAATTGCAGCATTTTTCGGTTGTTTAGTCGGGTAGTGTCCAGACGAGTGTCCGCCCGATTTTTTCGGCTGTGACCTTTTCCTGTTCGCGTAGTTGTCGAAGCCGATAGTCGGCTGTTCGGCGCTTGCAGCCGACTGCCTCTGCAATGTCGCTTGTGCCCTTGTGGCCGTTCTTAATGGCCTGCAAGAAGTCTTCGTCGGAATATTGTTCATTCGGGGCCGCCTCTCTGTGACGCTCGGATTCAGTGTTATCGTCGTCCACGGTTGGTTGTTTGTGTGTCCGCGTAAAGTAAGTTTCCGCCAAAGGAATTTCCTATAAAGGAATACTATTATGTGGTTCGTGGGTGAAGAGAGTAGTGACTCACTGCGTATTGTGCTTTGCAGAAAGCGCCCCACTGGAATGGGACGCAGTGGGTTGGGCAACCCATGCAAGAGTACATTCAGACAAACCTTGAGAGTTCCGCTACGACTGAGGAAATGGACACCGTCGTCGGTGTCGGCGATGACTGCGAGATTAGTGAGGATAGCGACGACGAGGACGAGACGGATGAACGGCCTGATGACTGTATGTGTGACGAACTACGCGCCGAGACGGGCTTGGGGTGTTGGCCGTGCTATCGGGAGGGGTTTGAGACGGTAGCCTCCGAGTAGTAATTGAGATAGCGGTTTCTTCTCGCGGTGAGTGGATTGGGTCATCGAGAGCGGGTCGGACGGCTCTGTGGTTGTTCTCTCGCTTGCATGGTGGCACAGAGAGGGCTCGCTCACTCAAAGGGGTATCGTGCGTAGATGTTAACCAACGAAGATGGTGTGAGGGAGGGTGGTGTTGGTTAAGCTGGTACTGTGAGGAATGCAGGTTGAGAGAGCGGCACTACGGTAGTAATGGTCTATGGGTTGTGCGAGAGTTTCCCGCCCCCACGTTTGATGTGTGGCTGACCTCATAATGGCGTGAAGTGGTTCACGTGGGCTAAACCCCGAGGCACTGGTGCGCCGCGTATCTGTTTCGACGGTGAGAAAGTACCACTCTAACCAATCCCCCACTCTTGACGCCAAGCGAGCGCGTCGAGCGCGGGACGCACAGCGGTCACGTCGCCTATGGCGACTGACCGCGAGCACCGCGGGCCGACCGCTCGCGTACTGTCCCCTTCATCACGGGATAGGCCTCAATATCAGCGATTTCTGTGAGCTGTTTTCGCCTCGTTGCGGAGACGGAAGAGGACTTTCACAACACTCGTTGCTGTCTCCGATTTTTCTGTGACGTTTTCCTGAGTGGGATGTTCCTCTATCGAATGTGCGGACGCATCCCCGTGATACTTCATTTCTTCTATAGCTTTGAAGAAGTCTTCCTCGATGGAAGCGTATCGCTGTAGTTCGGATTGTTTCTCCTTCATATTGTCAACTAAGACGCTTAGAGAGTGAATACGCCCTTCTTCCTGATCGTAGAATAGTTCGAGAGCATTCATCCCAAAGGCGGCCCGTAAGGAGTCTGCGATGAGATTCTCGATGAGTTTTCGGTTCAGGACTAAGGCTGCTTGATCGGCTTTGACCTTGTAACAGAGGTTGATTTCGTAGATTAGTCCTGGGTAGAAGTGACCGTCAATGTCTGCGTCATCGAGTTGGATGAATTCGCTGTCTCGCTGTTTTTCTGACTCGACGGTCGTGGTCCACGGGAATGATTCACCACAGGTAGAGCAAAAGGAGGGAATTAAGCCCTCACTCGGAGAATCTGTATACGGAATCTCTCCCCGAATGGTAGCTCCGCAATCGGTGCATTGGGTTAGGATTTGACCGCCACAGTCTGGACAGTAGTTCTGTGTAATTGAGTAATCGGGGTTCTGTATCGTAGTCGCTGTGATCGACGAGTTGACATCCATCTCCTCAATTGCTGCTTTGTCGTATTCTTCGGAGTCAATCAGGTGGCCTGATGAGCAGACAGCGAAGACGTAATCGGTCATATACAATGGCCGATGTGTCCCGACCAGTATTGATTTTCGCCTACTACTTCAGTCAGTGGGGAAAGGTCGAGGGCAAAATTGGAATGTTGTGTATACGTGGTGCACGAGGAGAGTCGGATAATGTTGCTGGTACCCTCGATGGTACCAATCGCTCCTACGTTCGATTATAGCGAAGTCACGGACGGCAGTCCGCTTCGACACGACTACGCACCAAGCGAATGGATTCGCATCGACATAGACCGATGATTCACGGGGCGACTTCACGGATGAGGCGACGGCGATTCCCGCGTTGGATAGCGCCAACTGTCTCCCCGTTTTCGACACGTCACGAAGTGATGGTGTCGAAATCGGCAGTCCGAGTAATCGGACTGACGGCCTCGTACCCCATCCCCACCACGACTGGCTCGCCTCGAAGCTCGGGCTCCCGACGGCGCTCACACGAGGCGTAAAAGCAGTCCATGTCGACGTGGAGGACGATGCGCTCCGCGGGGTCGGGCGCACCCGGCAGGCGGTCGCCGCGGCCGCCACGCTCGCTCATACGCGGGAGAAGGGAGAGAGCGGGCTAAACGGTGTTGGTACCGGAGTGAAACTAGTCGTACTCGACGACGGTGCCTTCCTCGCGGCAGACTTCGAGGGCGTGTTTCGCGCCCATGCCGGCGTCGTGAGCGGTCGCACCGCGGGCGACGCCGACTTTGAGGTCGACGCCGGTGTCGTCGCGGACGGCGTCGATGGCGTCGCGGTAGGCGGGGTCGTCCATCGCGGGGCAGACGGCGATGATGTTGTCGCCGCCGACGAAGAAGGAGAGCGAGTCGTGCGCCGTGTGCATGTGCCGCATGAGGCTGGCGTACGCCTGTTCGATGTGGATGAACGTGGAGTAGGCGTCGAGTTCGTCGGTGTACTCGCCGGTGGCGTCGTTCACGTCGAAGTGCGCGATTTGCACGTCGTCGTCGCTGCGCTCGTCGTCCTCCAGTGGTGCGCCGAGCAGGGCTTCCGTCCGGGATTCGTCCTGTGCGCTCCCCTCCTCCTGAAGGCGGGCGGTGGCGTGCCCGAGTGCGTCCGCGGGGCTGGGTGCGGCGGCGGTGGAGAGGCTGACGGTGACGGGGTAGCGGTTCCGGATGGACTCCTGGATGCGCGCGTGGTCTTCGGCGTCGACGCCGTTCGTCACGGCGACCATGTTGTCGAAGCGCGTGAAGAAGACGTAGCCGTCGCGCGTGCCGAACAGCTGGGAGAGGTCGGCGTAGAGCCGGGACTGGAGCGTTTGAAGGTCGACCTCCCGCCGGGGGTTCGGGGTGACGGTCCACGGGCCGTAGTTGTCGAGTTGGACGAGAGTGATCTGCGTGTTCGTCACGATACGCGGAGTTCGGCGCGCCCCGCGTTTATCGGTTTTGGGTTGCGTCTCACGTATGTTAGTGGGGGTCGGGTCGACGGTTGCCGGCGTCCACGCCGTCCACGCCTGGATGCTCGGGGCTTAGAGCACCGCGACGGCGCCGCCGTCCACCACGCGGTCGCCGTCGTCGTTCGTGACGACGAGGTCGGCCTCGACGCGCGTTCCGTCCGCCGTCTCCTCGACGGCCGTGATTTCGAGCCTCGTGGTGAGGGTGTCGCCCGGCCACACTTGTGCAACGAATCGCGTGTCGTACTCGCGGAGGGCCGCGAGGCCGAACGTCTCCCGGACGAGGCCGGACGCGACGCCCGCGGTGAACATCCCCTGCCCGAACACCGACGGGTAGCCCGCGTCACGGGCGTGCGGGTCGTCGTAGTGAATCGGGTTGAAGTCGCCGCTCGCGCCCGCGTACCGCACGAAGTCCTCGCGGGTCACGTCCTCGGTGACGCGCTCGAACGTGTCGCCGACCGCGAACGACTCCGTCATTCCGACTCACCCTGAATGGCGCGCCCGGTCTCGATGCGGGTGTTGTAGTCCGCGAGCACGTGACTCCCGGACTCGTCGGTGAAGTCCGTGCGGAGGACGGCGAACGTCATCGTTCCGCCGCCCCGGCCCTCGCGCTGGTAGACCTCCGTGAGCGTGGTGTCGCCGGTGAGCGTGTCCCCGACGTAGAGCGGGCGCTCGTACTCGTAGCGCTGTTCGCCGTGCACGACCCGCGCGCGGTCAAACCCGAGGTCGAACCCGAGGGTGTGGTCGATGTCGTCCGGGCGGTACCGAGGGAAAAACGAGGTCCGGGCGAACGTCGGCGGCGCGGGAATCGCGTCGTAGCCCGCGTCGCGCGCGGCCTGCTCGTCCAGATAGACCTCGTCGGGGTCGTCGATGGCGCGCGCGAACTCCGCGACCTTCCCGCGCTCGACGTGGAAGTCCTCGACCGTTCGGTGCGTGTCGCCGACCTGGGCTTCGAGGTCGGCGAGTGGAAGCGATGGCACGCACCGAACTCCGCGGACCCTCAGCAAAAAAGATGGGGTTAGAAGGGGTACTCGCGGGCCTCGCGCTGGAGGCTGATCCACTTCGGCTCCGTGATCTCCTCGAGGAACGCGTCGCTGTTGTACGTCCCGATACCGGACGCGCCGATACCGCTGAACGGCACGTGCGCCTCGTCGTTGATGGACTGGTCGTTCACGTGCACGTTCCCGGTCTCGATGCGCTCGGCGATCTCCTTCCCGGTCTGGAGGTCGCCGGCGTGCACGCTCCCGGAGAGGCCGTACTCGGTGTCGTTCGCGAGTTCGACGGCCTCGTCGATGTCGCTGAAGGGGATGACGGGCGCGATGGGGCCGAAGTGCTCGTTCGCCGCGACCGGCATGTCGTTCGTCACGTCGGAGAGCACGGTCGGCTTCACGACGAGTGAGTCCTCGACTTCGTCGAGGTCGGCGGTCTCGCCGCCGGTTTCGAGGGTCGCGCCCTCACTGATGGACTCGTTCACGTACCCGAGCATCTCGTCGCGCTGGCTCTCGTCGATGATGGGGCCGACGACGGTCTCGTCGGTATGCGCGCTCCCGACCGGGAGGTCTTCGGCGCGCTCCGCGAGTCGCTCGACGTACTCGTCGTACACGTCCTCGTGGACGAGGTGGCGGTTAATGGAGATGCAGACCTGGCCCTGATGGACGAACGTGCCGAAGGTACCGCCGTCGAGCGCGCGCTCGAGGTCGGCGTCCGCGGTGACGATGTGTGCGTTATTCCCGCCGAGTTCCATCGCGGGCACGGCGAGGTTCTCCGCGGCGGTCGCGGCGACCCGCCGCCCGACCGACGTGGACCCGGTGAACGCGACCACGTCGCTGACCGGGTGGCCGGCGACCCGGTCGCCGATTTCGGAGCCCTCACCCACGACGACGTTCAGCACGCCGTTCGGCAGCCCCGCCTCCTCGAACAGTTTCGCGAACAGGAGGCCGCCCGTGATGGGCGTGTTCGTCGCGGGCTTCAGGACGACCGTGTTCCCGGACGCGATGGCGGGCGCGACCGCGCGCATCGAGAGGTTCAGCGGGAAGTTCCACGGACTGATGACCGTCACCGTCCCCTTCGGCTCCCGTTGTACGATGTTCTCCTTCCCCGGGATGTTGGAGTTCGCGTGCTCGCCCTTCGTCCGCCGCGGGAGCGTCGCCGCCTCCGCCGCGTGGTCGGACGCGATCTGTATCGACGTTTCGCCCATGATGGGCGACCCGCCGGCCTCGTGCGCCAGCAGGTCGATTATTTCGTCCTCGTGCGCGTGCAGGGCGTCGAGGAAGTCCTGCACGACCTGCTCGCGTCGCGCGGGCGGCGCGTCCGCCCACTCCGCCTGCGCGGCCTCGGCGGCCTCGTAGGCGGCGTCCACGTCCGCCTCGACCGCCGCGGGCACCTCGGCGACCGTCTCGCGCGTCGAAGGGTCTTCGACCGCGATGGTGTCGCCGCTCTCGCTCTCCACCCACTCCCCGTCAATGAAGAGGTCGCTCCAGTCGGCGTCGATAGCGTACTCGGACATCTGTACTCGGTAGTTGGCGTGGCGGACACATAGGCGGGCGTTAACGGGCGAGGAAGACTGAAACCCGCATCTTCAAACGGGAAGCCGGAAGTAGCGGCGAAGCGTGTCGTAGCCGCCTACTCCCGCCGGAGGTCTTCGGTGCGGAGTTCGCCCTTCGCCCGCCACGTCCGCGGGCGGAGCGCGACCGCGAACGCCCCGACGTAGAACGCGGCGACGACGGCGACGACGACCAGTCCGGGTATCATTCCGACGCTCGCGGTCTCCACCCACGACTCGGGGGTGAACGCGGAGATGCGGACGAGCCACGCCGCAAGGAGCACGCAGAACAGCGGGAGGTACACCCGCCGCAGGCGGTGCGCGACCGCCTCCTCGGCACTGATTTTCACGGTGGGTTCGCGGTAGTCCGCCGCGAGCACCGCGCGCCAGTCGTCGTCCACGTGCCCGCGCTCGGGGTCGAGACCGGGCGACCAGACGTTCTCCTGGAGGAGGCGGACGCGCGTCCGCCAGATCTCGTAGCCGCGGTAGCGTCGGGCTTCCATCACGAGGAAGACGGCGAGCGCGGCGACGCCGATGAGGATGAGGTAGTGGGGGTTGTCGCGGCCCGAGAACGACCACGTGAGGATGGCGGCCATCACGACGACCGCCCAGTTCGTCGTCTTGTCGAGGCGCTCGCGCCAGTACTTCATCCGGTGGACTTCCCCCCGGTAGAGGTGCGCCATCGCCGAGCTCGGCCCCATCTCCTCGTCCAGCAATCCCTCGCCGACGGCCGGGTCGGCGCGCGTACCGGGGTCGGGTTTGCCGGTAGCGGGGTCGTGCGCGTCGGGCGTGCGGTCGGTGTGGTCGGTCGGGTCGGATGAGCGGTCGGTCATCAGACGAGGAGTTGCACGTCGGCGTCGGCCATGTCCGCGAGCGCGGTCGCCGCGCCCACGCCCGCCGTGACGCCGTCGTAGAATTCGTCTTCGCTGTAGTCGAGGAGGTCCATCGTCATCTGGCAGGCCTGGAATTCGACGCCGAGGTCGAGGCCGGTTTCGACGAGTTCGGGGACGCTCGCGGTGTCGTTCTCCGCGATGCGTTTTCGCATCATCCGGGTGGTGAGTCGGTCCATCCCGGGGAGCGCGCCGACGACGTTCGGGACGCGCATCGCGGGGTTGCCGACCGCGCTCAGTCCGAGGTCGCGCGAGCGCTCCTCGTGGAGTACGTCCAGCCCCCAGAACGTGTGGAACACCGTCACGTCGTAGTCGAACGCGGCCGCGGTGGTTGCGAGGATGAGCGGCGGGTACGCCATGTCGAGCGTGCCCTTCGTCGCCACGATGGTCATCGACGCCCCGTCGTCCTCGGTCTCGGTGTCGTCGAGACGGGCTTCGAGGTCGTCGACGCGCGCGGCGAGTTCCGCCCGCGTGGGGGCGTCGTCGGTCATTCGGTCACCCGGACGTGGTGTGTGATGACGTCGTCCTCGTCCTGTGCGAGGAGTTCGACGCCCGGTGTGTTCTCGGCCCAGCCCGCGATGTCGCTCACGCTCCCGGGGTCGGTCGCCAGCACTTCGAGGACGCTCCCGGCGTCGAGCGCGTCAGCGCGCTGTTTCGTCTTCACGACCGGCATCGGGCAGTTCTCTCCCTGCACGTCGAGCGTCTCGGTGACGTCGTAGTCGGACATTGTCTTGCTCTCGACGCACAATATCGAACCCGCAGATAAAAACCAATCGATAGTATTGCGGTAGTAGTACAATATAGATTTCTAGTAGAGATGTAAGGGAGACTTTCGGACGTTAGTATTGTGCGTATCTCTCACTACTACCCGAAGCCTTATTCTCGCGTGGCCGGTACGATGGAGTGATGTTGGACGAGGAGACCATCGCGGCCGCCGATGCGCCGGCGGTCGCGCCCGACGACCTGTACGAGCGCATCGAACGCGACGAACGCGTCTTCGTGCTCGACGTGCGCGCGGCGAGCGACCACGAGGAGTGGACGCTCGGCGGCGACGCCGTGGACACCCTGAACCACCCCTACTTCGACCTGCTCGACGGCGTTCCCGACGGCCTGCACGACGCCCTGCCGGACGACCGCGAAATCGTCGTCGTGTGCGCGAAAGGGAAGTCGAGCGTCGTCATTGCGGACACGCTCCGGGACGCCGGGTACGACGCCTCGTACCTCGACGACGGGATGCGAGGCTGGGCGCGCGTCTACCGCGCGGTCGAACTCGACCACGACGGCGACGCCACGATTCTCCAGTACCGCCGGCCGTCCTCGGGGTGTCTCGCCTACCTCGTCGTCTCCGACGGCGAGGCCGCGGTCGTCGACCCGCTCCGCGCGTTCACTGACCGATACGTCGCGGACGCCACCGCGTACGGCGCAGACCTCGCGTACGCCCTGGACACGCACGTCCACGCCGACCACGTCTCCGGAATTCGCGACCTCGCCGCCGAGACCGACGCTGACGCGGTGCTCCCCGGACCGGCGGCCGCACGCGGCGTCCAATACGACACCGCGTACGAGACAGTCGCAGACGGCGACCGACTGCCCGTCGGCAACACGACTATCGAAGTCGTGCACACGCCCGGGCACACGACCGGAATGACCACGTACGCCGTCGAGGGGGTGCTCCTCACCGGCGACGGCCTGTTCACGGAGAGCGTCGCGCGACCCGACCTCGAAGACCCGGACGCCGCCCGCGACGCCGCCGCGACCCTCCACGATTCCCTCACGGCCGTGCTGTCGTCCTTCCCGGACGACACCGTGGTCGCGCCCGCCCACTACGGCGACGCCGCCACCCCCAACGCCGACGGCTCGTACACCGCGACGCTCGCCGACCTCGCGGCCTCGCTCCCGCTGTTGTCGCTCGACCGACCGACGTTCGTGGAGCGCGTCGCCTCCGATATGCCGCCGCGGCCCGCGAACCACGAACGCATCATCGCGACCAACCTCGGCCGGGAGGCCGCGAGCGACGAGGAGGCGTTCACGCTCGAACTCGGTCCGAACAACTGCGCCGCGAGCGCCGACTGATGGCGGGCCTCGAACTGTTCCCGCGCGGCGTCCTCCCCTACCTCGCGGGCGGCGTCCTCATCGGCGTCGGCACGGCGTTCATCTACCTCACCACGGGCATCCTCGCGGGCGCGAGCACGTTCCTCGAAACCACGCTCTCCTACGTCTCCGAGCGCTCGCGCTTCCAGCAGGCGAAGTACGTCACCTCCCGTGACTGGCGGGTGGTGTTCACGCTCGGCATCGTCGCTGGCGCGGCCGTCTGGGGGTTCGCGCTCGCCCCCGACACGGGCGCGTGGACGACCGACGTGCAGCCCTGGCGACTCCTCGGCGGTGGCGTTCTGGTCGGTATCGGCACCCGCCTCGGAAAGGGCTGCACGAGCGGTCACGGCATCTGCGGCGTCGGCTCCCTCTCGAACGCCTCGTTCGCGAACGTCGCGACGTTCATGGCGTTCGCCATCGGCACCGCGCAAGTCGTGAGCGCGCTCGGGGTGACGCCGTGAGCTCACGCGACCCCGAGCGCTCGCCCGCCCTGCTCGCCGCCGTGTTCGCGGGCGGCCTCCTGTTCGGCCTCGGCCTCGCCGTCAGTGGGATGGCGCGCCCCGAAGTCGTCCTCGACTTCCTCCAGTTCGAGGACTTCGGCCTCCTGTTCGTCATGGGCGGCGCGGCCGGCGTGACCCTGGTAACGTTCGCCGTCGCCACGCGCGCCCTCGACCGCGCACCCCTCACCAGCCGCGCCTACACCCGGCGCTTGAAGTCGTTCGACCGGAACGTCGTCATCGGCGGCGTCGTCTTCGGCGTCGGCTGGGGAATTTCCGGCATCTGTCCAGGCGCCGCGTACGCCAGTCTCGGAATCGGTAACCTCCCCATCCTCTGGGGACTTATCGGGATGTTCGCGGGCGCGTACGTCCACGGAGTCTGGCGGTCTACCTGAATCATGCGAACGCTTTTGGGCGAACACGCGCTAGAGACAGTGATTCGATGGCTGACTCGATGAGCGAGCTCCTCCGGCGCGACATGGACTGCGAGGGACTCCTGGAGTGCTTCCACGGCCTCACCGACCTCGACAAGCGCGTGTTCGAAGAACTGAACGACAGCGAGGACGCGCTCACCATCGACGAGGTCGCCGCGCGCGTCGACCGCGAACGCTCCACCGCCTACCGCTCCGTCAAGCGCCTCCGAGACGCGGGGTTCGTTGAACAGGACCAGGTGAACTACGAGCAGGGCGGCTACCACCACGTCTACCGGCCGCGGGACGCGGAAGAAGTCGCACGCGAACTCCAGCGCACCCTGAACGACTGGTACGCGAAAATGGGATCGCTCATCGGCGAGTTCGAAGAGAAGTACGCAGACGAGCCAGCACGGGACGCGGCGCACGCGGACGACTAAGTTCTCATCCGGCGAGAACCACCGGTTGTTTTGAGTGCGATACCGGACGAACCCTCAGGTATGAGCGTACGGTGGGTCGCTCGGCGGAACCGTATCGCACACGCCGGAGGTGGACGCGATGATTGACCCCGTGCTCGCGAGCAGACTCCAGTTCGCGCTCACGACCATCGTCCACATCATCTTCCCCGTGATGAGCATGGGGCTCGCGCCCTTCATCGTCTACTTCACGTACAAAGACATCCGCACGGGGCGGCCGCGATACGAGCAGTTGCGGCGGTTCTGGACGAAGATTTTCGCGGTGAGTTTCGTCGTCGGCACCGTCACCGGCCTCGTCCTGGAGTTCGAGTTCGGGACGAACTTCGCGGCGTTCGCGACGATGGCGGGCGAACTGTTCGGCGGGCCGCTGGCGACGGAGGGGATGATGGCGTTCATGCTAGAGGCGACGTTCCTCGGCGTGTTCCTGTTCGGCCGCGAACGCGTCGGGGACGCCGTCTACTTCCTCTCAAGCGTCGCCGTCGCCCTCGGAACGTGGCTGTCCGCGGTGTGGATTCTCATCGCGAACTCGTGGATGCAGACGCCGCGCGGGTTCGAGGTCGTCGTGGAGGACGGCCGGCGCGTCGTCCACCTCACCGACCCGCTCGCCGCCTACTTCACGCCGCGATTCACGTACATGTTCGTCCACATGCAGAACGCGGCCGTGCTCTCCGTCGCGCTCTTCATGGCCGGCGTCGCCGCCTACTACGTCTTCAAACATCACGTGCGCGGCCGCGACATCAACAGCATCGGGTTCTGGGAGGCGACGCTGAAGATAGCGCTCGTCGTCATCATCGTCACCGCCCCCCTCCAGGTGCTCCACGGGGACGCGTACGCCCGCCATGTCTACGAGACCCAGCCGCAGAAGTTCGCCGCGATGGAAGCCATCTGGCACACGGAGGCGTACGTCCCCGAGTACATCGTCGCGTTCCCGACGAGCATCGACGCCGTCTTCGAACCCGGACCGAAGGAACTCGTGGGCATCGCGATACCGGGGATGGCGTCCTGGCTGGCGTCCGGCGGGGACGCCGGCGCGGTGATTCAGGGCCTCGAATCCTTCCCCGTCGAGAACCCGCCGGTCGCGGTGGTGTTCTGGGCGTTCCGCGTCATGGTCGCGCTCGGGATGTGGTTCATCCTCCTCGGGTTCTGGGGCGGGTTCCGGTGGCGGCGCGGCGAACTGTTCGAGGACGACCTCCTCCACAAGGCGCTCATCGGGAGTTCCCTCCTCGGGTTCGTCGCCGTCGAAGTCGGCTGGATAGTCACCGAGGTCGGCCGCCAGCCCTGGGTGATTCAGGGCGTTCTCAAGACATCGGACGGCGTCTCCGCGTCCCTGACCGGCATGGAAGCCCTGTTCACGCTCCTCGGGTTCGCGGGCGGGTACGCGCTCCTCCTCGCGCTCTACGTCTACGTGGTCCGCCGCATCATCAGGCAGGGGCCGCCGACCGGTGACGACCTCCGGAATGCGACCACCGAAACGGAGGTGACCGGCGGTGAGTAGTCTCGCAGCCGGCCCCCTGTTCGGCCTGCCGCTCGCCGACCTCTGGTTCGCCGCCGTCTTCTTCGTCCTCGGCACCTTCCTCCTCCTGGACGGCTTCGACTTCGGGGTCGGCGTCCTGTTCGCGCTCGCGGACGACCACTCCCGGGAGCAGTACCTCGCCGCAATCGGACCGTTCTGGGACGGGAACGAGGTGTGGCTCGTCGTCTTCGGGGGTGTGCTGTTCGCCGTGTTCCCCGAGGTGTACGCGTCCCTGTTCAGCCGGTACTACCTGCTGATGTTCGCCATCCTCGCCGGCCTCGGCCTCCGCGGACTCGCGCCCGAGATGTACGAACAACGGGCGGACGACCGGTGGCGTCGGTTCTGGGGCGCGTCCTTCGTCGTCGGGAGCACGGGCACGCCGTTCCTGCTCGGCGTGTTCGTCGTGAACTGGCTGGTCGGCGCGCCCAGCGTCCTCACCCTCCCCGGCGTCCTCGGCGGACTCGCGGTGCTCGCGCTCTGCGTCGTCGACGCCGTCGCCTTCCTCGGCCTCAAACTCCCCGACGCCGCGGACACAACCGGATACGGGCCGCCCGCGCTCGCCGCGTACCTCGCGCTCGCGGTGGCGCTCGTCTCCGCGCTCTACGTCGCCGAACCCGGTCTGCGGGGCGCGCTCACGTCGCTCCCCGTGCTCGGGTTGCTCGCGCTGTCCGTCGCGCTCGGCGCGGCCTACGTCGTCGCGATCCGCCGCGACACCCACCGCGGCGCGTTCGCGGCCGTCGCGGGTCTCGTGTTCGGCCTCGTCGCGCTCATCGCGCTCGTGATGTACCCGACAATCGACCGCGGGAGCGCCCTCACCGTCTCCGACGCCGTCATCTCGACGCTCCCCCTGAACCTCGTCACGCTGATGATGGCGGTGTTCCTGCCGCTCGTCCTGGGGTACTTCGCCGTGCTGTACAGCACGTTTAGCGGGCCGATAGAAACGGAAGAGAGCTACTAGACGCCGCTAGAGGCCGCTGTACGGGCCGCCCTTCGCCTCGGTGAGGCGGTCGACCTGGTCGTCGCTGAGGTCGATGGTGGCCGCGCCGAGGTTCTCCTCCAGCTGTTCGACGGTGCGCGCGCCGACGATGGGCGCGGTAACGCCGTCGCGGTGGCTGAGCCACGCGAGCGCGGTCTGCGCGGGCGTCGCGTCAACCTCGTCCGCGACGGCTTCGAGTTCGTCGTGCACGTCGAAGTTCTCCTCGGTGAGGTAGGACTCCGCGAACCGACTGGACTCCGCGGCGCGCGACTCGCCCGTCAAGCCGTCCTCGCGCGTGTACTTCCCGGTGAGGAAGCCCTGGCCGAGCGGGCTCCACGGGCAGACCGCGAGGTCCTCCGAGCGCGCGAACTCCAGGTAGTCTCCCTCGATTTCGCGGTCCACGAGGTTGTACCGCGGCTGGAGCACCGAGAACGGCTCCCAGCCCTCGGCGCGCGCGAGTTCGTTCGCCTGCGCGACCTTCCACGCGTTCGGCCGCAGCGTGGACGCGCCGAGGTAGTGGACGTTCCCGTCCTCAACGAGCCGATTCAGCGTCTTCATCATCTCCCGCGTCGGCGTCTGGTCGTCCCAGCGGTGAATGTAGAGCACGTCCACGTAGTCCGTGCCGAGGCGCTCCAGGAGCGCGTCGATGCGGTCGCGGACGTTCTTCCGGTTCGTCCCCCGGCTGTTGGGGTCGTTCTCCCGAATCTGCCAGTAAATCTTGGAGGCGATAGTGTATCGCTCGCGGTCCCGGTCGCTGAGCCAGTCGCCGATCCACTCCTCGCTCGCGCCGCCGCCGTACACGTCCGCGGTGTCGATGTACCGGCCGCCGGCGTCCGCGTACGCGGTGAGGAGTTTCTTCGCGCGCTCCTCGCCGATTTCGACGTTCCCCTCCTCAGTCTGCTTGCCGAACCGCCACGTCCCGAACTGGAGTTCGCTCGATTTGAGGCCGGTTCCGCCGAACGACACGAAGTCGAGGTCGAGGTCACTGACTGCCATCACCGACCCTTCGCGGACCGACGTGAAAACAGTTCAGCAATCGGCCACGTCGTCGCGGGGGCGTAGCGTTTTGACGGTGGACGACGCACGGCCGGTATGACGACGGACGCGACGGAGACAACGGACGAGATGCACCCGCAGGCGCGCGCGGTCGTGGAGCGACAGCGGAAACTCGGGCTGACGCCGCTCCACCGCCACGGCGTCCGCCGCCTGCGCTTCTTGATGCGGGTGAGCGCGTGGCTGTCGAACCGGAACCCGCCCGCAGTTGGCGCAACGTTCGACCGCACGATACCCGGCTACGACGACGGCGACGACGTTCCCGTTCGCGTCTATCGGCCCGAGGGCCGGGGGCCGTTCCCGACGGTCGTGTTCTACCACGGCGGCGGGTACGTTATGGGGTCGCTCGCCACCCACGACCGGCTCTGCCGCGAACTCGCGCGCCGCAGCGACTCCGTTGTGGTGGCGGTTGACTACCGGCTCGCGCCCGAGCACCCGTTCCCCGCCGCCATCGAGGACGCCTCTGCCGCGCTCTCGTGGGCGGCCGCGAACCCGGACGCGCTCGCCTCGACGGGAACAGTCTCCGTAGTCGGTGACAGCGCGGGCGGCACGCTCGCCGCCGTCGTCGCGCTCATCGCGGCGGAGCGTGACGGCCCCACGGTCGCCCACCAGGCGCTCTGCTATCCCGGTATCGGCGTCGAACTCGAACAGGAGTCGGTACAGGACCACGCCGGAACCGTGCTCTCCCGCGCCGACTTGGAGTGGTTCCGGGACTGCTACTACGGGAGCGACATCGTCCAGCGGAACCCGTACGCGGACCCGATTCACGCCGACGACCTCTCCGGCGTCCCGCCCGCGACCGTCATCACGGCGGGGTTTGACCCACTCCGGGACGGCGGGCGCGCGTACGCCGAACGCCTCGTCGCCGACGGCGTGGATGTCTCCTACGAGGAGTACGAGGATATGATTCACGGGTTCATGACGAACCTCCACCGGCCGCGCATCGACCGCGCGTACGACGCCGTCGACCGCGTCGCCGCCGCGCTCCCCGAGTGACGCCCGGGTTCTAAGTCGTCCCGACTCGGAGCTGTCGTATGGCAGAGACTGCACTCGTCACCGGCGCCGGTGCCGGCATCGGCCGCGCAATCGCTCGACAACTCGCGAATGACGGCTACCACGTCGTCGCCACCGACATCGACGCGGAGGGCGGCGCGGAGACCGTCGACATCGTCGAGGACGACGGCGGGAGCGCGACGTTCACCGAACTCGACGTCACCGACCACGACGCCGTCGAAGCCACCGTCGACGCCACCGTCGAGGAGTACGACGGCCTCGACGTACTCGTGAACAACGCCGGCGTCGGCCACGAACCCGCGCTCGTCGAGGACGTGTCCGTCGCCGACCGCGACCGCCTCATCTCCGTGAACGTCGAAGGCGTCTGGAACGGCTGTCACGCCGCCATCCCCCACATGAAACAAGCCGGCGAGGGCCGCATCGTCAACATCTCCTCGCTCGCGGGCGTCGTCGGCGCGCCCCGCATCGCCACCTACTCCCTCACCAAGGGCGCGGTCCTGAACTTCACGCGCGCCATCGCCGCCGAACTCGGCCCCGCCGGCGTGCGCGCGAACGCCGTCTGCCCGGGCTTCGTCGAGACCAGCATGGCGGACGAGTTCTTCGGCGGGAGCGACGACCCCGAGAAAGCCCGCGAACGCATGGAACGCCAATACCCCCTCGGCCGCCTCGGCCGCCCCGAGGAAGTCGCGGACGCCGTCTCCTTCCTCGCAAGCGAGAACTCCTCCTGGATAACGGGCCACGGCCTCCTCGTCGACGGCGGATTCAACGCGACCTAGATCGGTCAGTTCGCGCGGTCGCGGGCGGCGCGGCGGAGCGTGTCGCGGGTGACCGAGTCGGTCGGCCGGACGGGTGTGCCGTCGATGCGGACGATTGTCGTCGGGTGGTCGAGGAGCGCGGCAGCGTCCCCCGAGTCGTACGTTTCGGCGTGTGTCACGTCGACACCGGTGAGATGGTAGGTGTCGTGTTCGACCGGATGGACGAGCCGGGCGGCTCCGCCGACGGGGTCGTCCGCGGTGACGGCGAACCGGCTCGTAAACGCGTGCCGGCCGGACGGCTGCGAGTCGATGTCGACGCGTGCGGGCATAGCACCGTCGTCGGGACGAACGGGGACGTAGGTCGGGTGCCCGACCACGCGGACGGCGTCACCGAGGCCGGCGTACCGCACGGCGGCGTCGACGGAACACCCGACTTGGACGCAGTGGAGGAGGTCGGCGACCCGGTCGGCGGGGAGGCGGTCGGGAGCCGCGATGGCCGCGGGGACGCCGCGTTCCGCGAGCGCGACCGCCGCGTCGAACGCGCGCTCGCCGGTGACCACGATGAGGCCGAGCGCGGTCGTGTCGAGCGCGTCGAACCCGAGGACGCCGTCGGCGCACGGGAGGCCGCCGGGAGACGCGGGACGGTCCCAGTAGGCGAGTGTCGCGTCCGCGGCCGTCTCCCGGACGGTCGCCCGGTCGTCGTTCGCGGGAACGGCGACGGGGTCGGGGAGGCCGGCGGTGGCGTCACGGAGCGCAGTCGCACGGTCGAGGTCGGCGAAGACGACGGTCGACGCGTCGTCCCGCGTGACGTACGGCGTCCGGCGGGCGGCGGCCCGGAACGACGGGACGAGTCGGGTGTCGCCGACCGGCGGGACGCCGGCCGCGTGCGCGGTGGCGGCGGCCTGCCCGAACTCGCGCGAGCCGTCCGCGCGTCGGTCGTCGTCGACGTGGACGCGCCAGAGGCCGGCGAGCGCATGGGGAAGGAGTTCCGTGTCCGCGGCGTCGTCCCGGAGCACCGCGGTTGCCGGCCACTGCGGGACGTACGGCGCGATGAGGCCCGGGGAGACTTCGAGGTACTCCATGAGCTGTTCGGGAATAGGCGAATCGTAGAGGTTTGGCGGGTAGAACGGGAGGCGGCCGGCGAGTTCGTCGTACTCGTGGCGGGGGAGCGCGTAGTAGCCGTCGGTGCGCGCGAGCGAGTCGAGCACGAGGCAGGTGGCGAGCGTGCGGTCGACGGCGGCTTCGAGCGGTTCGTCGGGGGCGAGCGGGGCGGTGTAGCCGTTCGAGAGGGACAGCAGTGGTTCGCTCGCGGGTTCGACGGTCGCGCCGAGGTAGTACGCGAGCGGCGCGACCCGATAGATATCCGCGTACGTCTCGGGGACGCCGAGCGTGACGCCCGTATCCGGGACGGAGAGGCTGTCGGGAATCCGGAGTTCGTCGCCGCGTTCGATGGCGGGCGGGTGGCCGCGGAGCGTCGGCCACGACCGCTCGGGCGAGAACTCGCGTATCGACGACCCGAACCGGGAGACCGCCCGCATCAGCGCGCGCGGGTCGTCCGGCACGGTCATCGTCGCCCGCGGCCGGTCGTGCGCGGAGCGCGCGCCGACCTCGACGTACGCCGGCTCCGGAAAGGAGACGCGGAGCACGCCACCCTCGCTCCGCGGTCGCGTGTACGCGGCGGTCGCTGCGGTCCGACTGAGCCGGACGTACGTCTTCACGGGCGCCGCGAGTTCGAGGTAGTACGTGCCCTCGGGGAGGTCGCGGGGCGTCGTGGAGAACTCGCCGCGGTGCTCGCCGTCCGCATCACGGAGGTAGGCGGTGACATCGGGCGGGAACTCGATGGCGCCGGTCGTCGTTCCGACGGCCGCGTCGACGGGGAAGAGGAAGCCGTCGGTGGGCGCGGGTTCGCGGTCGGCGGCGTCGAGTGCGAGCGTGAACGCACGGTTCGTGAGCGAGTCGCGGACGCGGAGGTCGCCGTCGTCGTTGGCGAAGGAGACGAGGTCGCGAACGTCGCCGGCGGGAGTCATCGGTGTACGGTCATGGGACCGGGTCGTTTGAGCGTGTCGTCTCTACACGACAGTTCGAACCGCGTCCGCGAGGAACAGTAGGCCGAATCCCGCGAGGAGGAGAGCGGAGAGCGCGCTGACGGCGGGTGCGAGCGCCTCGACGCGGCGTTCGGCGGCCGCGAGTGCGACAGGGAACGCGACCACCCACGCGAGGACGCCGGCGAAGAACCCGGCGACGAGCGCGGCGCTCCCGGTGTGAACGACGAGCGCGCCCGCGAGCGACTCCCCGAGGTATGGCGTGTAGCTGAGGAGGTCGAGCCGGCCGGGTTCGACGAGCGCGACGCCGGCGGACAGCCAGAACGCGAGCTGGTAGGGGTTGGTGATGGCGAGCACGAACGCGCGCTGGAAGCCCGTGCCGGCGACCCGACGCTCGCCGGCCTCCCGGAAGGACTCGGAGACGCCGCGGTACGCGCCGTACGCGAAGTAGAGCATGAGGGCGCCGCCGACGGCGAGCAGGCCGGCGTGCAGGAGCGGGACGTCGGTGACGAGGGCGACCACGCCCACGAGGGCGAGCACGAAGAAACAGAAGTCGGCGGTCGCCGCGCCGAGCCCGGCGCGCACGCCCTTCCGCCAGCCGCGCTGCACGGCTTCCTCGGCGATGACGGCGTTCATCGGCCCCGGCGGCGCGGCGAGCGCGAGCCCGAACGCGACGCCGGCGGCGACTGACGCGAACATGGTTCGAGTCGGCGGCGTGCCGTGAAAAACACCGCGTTCTTTGGTTCGTGGATGCGTACCACGCAGCATGACCGGGACGAGAGTGGTCGAGGGCTGGCAGGGCCGGTTCTACGAGGACTTCGAGACGGGCGACGTGTACAAGCATCCGTACGGCCGGACCGTCACCGAGACGGACAACGTCTGGTTCACGAACCTCACGATGAACGTGAACCCGATGCACTTCAACGAGGCGTACGCGTCGGAGACCGAGTTCGGGGAGCGGCTGGTGGACGGGACGTTCGTCATCGCGCTGGCAGTGGGGATGAGCGTCGTCGACGTGTCGATGAACGCCACCGCCAACCTCGGATACGACGACGTACAGCACCACGCGCCAGTCTTCCACGGCGACACCATCTTCGCCGAGTCCGAGGTGCTCTCGAAGCGCGAACTCGACAGCAGAGAGCACGTCGGCGTCGTGACGACGGAACTCCGCGCGTACAATCAAGAGGGGACGAAGGTGCTGTCGCTGGAGCGCACGCCGATGGTGCTTAAACGAGAGCACGCGGACGTGTCACCCGAACAGCCGCCCGGGTGGCCCGAGGGCGTCGGCACGCAGCCCGACGATTAGTCACGCATGTGGACGCTCGCCTGCGGTTCGGCGGGGTCGGTCGGCACCTCGACGAGCGTCGGGCCGTCGCGCTCGAACGCCGCGGCGACGGCGTCCCGAATCCCGTCGGGTGTCTCGGCGCGCGCGGTCGTCACGCCCATCCCCTCCGCGATGGTCGAGAGCGAGAGCGGCGTGTCCGGCCAGTCGTAGGCGTCGAGACCGTACGAGCGCTCGGCCTCCTCGGAGATGATGGCGTAGTCGCTGTTGTTGAACGCGACGAGAACAATGGGGAGGTCCTCGACGGCGGCGGTGTGGAGTTCGTGAATGCACATCATGAGTCCGCCGTCGCCGGAGAGCGCGAGCACGCCCTCGTCGGGGTTCGCGCGCGCCGCGCCGATGGCGGCGGGGAGGCCGGTGCCCATCGTCGCCCACGACCCGGGATTGACGTACGAGCGCGGGCCGTACGCGGGGAAGGAGACGAGCGTCCAGATGCGGAAGCCGCCGGCGTCCGCGGAGACTGGCGCGTCGCGGGGCGTGGCGTCGCGGACGGCCGAGAGCGCGGCGACAGACGTGAGTGGCGGCTGTGCGGTGTCGCGGAGGTCGGCCATTCGGTCGGCGTCGGCCTCCCGCACGGCCTGCGCGCGCGCCGCGCCATCGCGGTTCTCGGTGCGTTCCAGGCGACCCGCGAGCCCGGCGAGCGCCGCGCCCGCGTCCGCGACGAGCGCCACCGACGGCTCGTAGCCCGTTCCAATATCTTCGGGGTCGAGCGTGACGTGCACCAGGGTGTCGGGCAGGTCGACCGTCCACGAGCGGGTGGCGACCGCGTCGAAGTCCGTGCCGACGGCGAGCATCGCGTCGGACTCCGCGAGCAGGGCGAGGAGGTCGGGGCTCGCGCCGCCGCAGAGCACGCCCGCGGAGAGGTCGTGGTCCTCCGGAATCGTCCCCTTGCCCTTGTAGGTGGTGACGACGGGCGCGTCGAGGGTTTCGGCGACGCCGACGAGCGCGCCGGACGCGTCCGCGGAGCGCACGCCGCCGCCCGCCAGAATCACGGGGTTCTCGGCGTCGTTCACGTGGTCGACGGCGTCCCCGAGCGCGTCCTCGTCCACGCCATGCACGGACTCCGTGGCGTAGTCGCCGGGTTCGGCGAGCGTCACGTCCATCGGGAGGAAGTTCTTCGGGATGCCGACGCGGACGGGACCCTTCGGTGCGGTTCGGGCTATCGCGATGGCCCGCTCGAGTTCGGCTATCGTTGCTTCGGGGTTCTCCACGAGGACGTTCTCCTTCACGACGTTGTCGTACGTGTCGGGCGGCGTCTCGTGGATGCCGTCGCCGCCCCGAATCTCGGGGTCGGTCTCGACGGCGAGGTGGAGGAGGGGCGTGCAGTCGTTGAGCGCGTTCTTCAGGCCGTTCATCGCGTTCATGTCGCCCGGACCGGGGACGACGCAGGTCGCCGCCATCTCGCCGGAAGTCTCGGCGTACCCCCACGCCTCGTGCGTGACGGCGGTTTCGTGGCGGGCGACGACGAAGTCGATGCCGTCACGCGACCCGATACCGTCGTTCAGCGGAAGGGTCTGTTTGCCGGGAATGCCGAACACCGTATCGATGCCGTGTGCGACCAGTCGGTCGACGACGGCCTCGCTCACGCGCATACCGAGTGAGTCGCGGGGAGCGCAATAACTCTTGGTAGACCAGGCGAACCTTTAGAAGGACGTACACGAACGACCGTGTATGACCGACCACGACGCCTCGTTCCTCCGAGACCTCGACGCCGAGTGCTCGTTCACGGAATCGCACCGCGAGCAGTACGCGCGCGACGCCAGCCCACACCACCCCTCGACGCCCGACGCGGTCGTCTGGCCGGAACGCACGGAGGAGGTCTCGAACGTGCTGTCGGCGGCGTACGAGCGCGAGGTCCCGGTGACGCCGTGGAGTGGCGGGAGCGGTCTCGAAGGGAACGCCATCCCCGTCGAGGGCGGTATCGTGCTCTCCACGAAGGAGATGACGTGGGTCGACGCCGACCCGGACACGCTCACCGCGCGCGTCGGCCCCGGCGTCGTCTACGACGACCTGAACGAGACGCTCGCCGGCGACGGCCTCCGCTTCCCGCCCGGCATCTCCAGCGGCGACGTGGCGACCATCGGCGGGATGATAGCGACGAACGCGAGCGGGTTCAACGCCGTCCGGTACGGCGAAACCAGGGACCACGTCCGCCGCATCGAAGCCGTCCTCCCCGACGGCGAGAGAGTACAGGCCGGCCGGAACGTCGTGAAGACCTCCTCGGGATACAGCATCAAGGACTTGCTCGTCGGAAGCGAGGGAACGCTCGGCGTGGTGACGGACGCCACCATCGAACTCGCCGGCATCCCCGCCGAGAAGCGGGCGGCGCTCGTCGCGTTCGAGAGCGCTCGCGACGCCTGCCGCGCCGTCAGCGACATCATCGGCGCTGGCGTGAAACCCGGCGCTATCGAGTTCATGGACGAGCAGTCCATCGAACTCCTGAACGAGAACCGCGACGACCTCACGCTCCCCGAGCGCGCGACCCTCCTGCTGGAACTCCACGGGAACACCAGCGGCATCGACGAGGACTACGCGTTCGTCGAGGGCCTCTGCCGCGAACACGGCGTCGTCGAGTGGACTGAACCCGGCGGCGCGATGGCGGACGTCTGGGAAGCCCGACGGGAGGCGCTGCCCGCAGCGCGTGCGTACGACCCCGACCTCGACGTGGCGGTCATCGGTGACGTGGTCGTCCCGATCACGAACTACCCCGACATCGTGGAGCGCGCGCACGAACTCGCCGACGAGTACGACCTCCTCGTCCCGCTGGTCGGACACGCCGGCGACGGCAACCTCCACTACACGCCGCTCGTCGACCGCGACGACGAGGACCACGTGATTCGCGCGATGGCGTACAACAACGAGGTCGTGCAGGCCGCCATCGACATGGACGGCACCGCGACCGGCGAGCACGGCGTCGGCATCGGGAAACGCGGCTTCATGGACGACGAGCACGCGAACACCGTGGACGTGATGCGGTCCGTGAAGGACGCCATCGACCCGAAGGGACTGCTCAACCCCGGGAAAGTCATCCCCGAAGAATAAGTACTGTAAAGCGAAGTCGCGGATATTTCTAACAGTCCTGGGGAAGGCTTTTCGGTGTTCGCGGTGTGGGTCGCGGTATGTCGGAAGCTGTCACGCTCGACGTTACGGACGGTGTCGCGACCATCAGGCTCGACCAACCGGAGCGCCGGAACGCGCTCTCGCGGGAGATAACCGCGGGACTCCGCGACCACCTCGAACACGTCCGGGACGAGGTCGACGACGCCCGCGCCGTCGTCGTGCAGGGGTCGGGCGGCGCGTTCAGCGCCGGCGGTGACATCGCCGCGATGAAGGAACGACTCAATTCGGACGAGTCGCTGGAGGAGGCCGTGAAGACGCTGGAGCGAACGACGAGCGAGACGCTCGCGCTCCTCGTGGAGTTCCCGCTCCCCACCATCGCGAAGGTCGACGGCCCGGCCGTGGGCGCGGGCGCGAACCTCGCCATCGCGTGCGACGTTCAGCTCGCCACCGAGGACGCGAGCATCGGGTTCGTGTTCCGGCAGGTCGGCCTCTCCGTGGACGCCGGCACGTCCTACCTCCTCCCGCGCGTCGTCGGCACCAACGTCGCGAAGGAACTCGTCTACACGGGCGAAATCATGGGCGCCGAGCGCGCGCACGACCTCGGACTGTTCAATCACGTCTACGGGAGCGACGAGTTTGAGGCGAAAGCGGACGCGATGGTCGAACGCATCGCGTCAGGCCCGACGGCAGCGTTCCGGCACGCGAAACGCCTCATCGACGAGGGCTTCGAGAAGACTATCGACCAGGCGATGACGGACGAGGCCGTCGCGCAGGGCGTCGTCTTCGACACGTACGACCACGAAGAAGGCGTGCGGGCGTTCCTCGAAGACCGCGAGCCCGAGTTCGAGGGGCGCTAGGCGTCGGGGTTCCGCCGCTCGTAGAACGCCTTTCCGCGCATCGTCATCACGACCTCGTCGTCCCCATTGAACATCGCGGTGTCCGTCGTGAGCAACCCCCGGCGGGGGTCGCTCTCCAGCGGCCGTTTCTCCGCCACTTCGAGACGCACGGAGAGCGTGTCGCCGGGCCGGACGGGCTCCGTCCACTGAATCTCCTCCACGCCCGGCGACCCGAGGCTCGCCGCGTCGTCGTAGTGGTGTTCGACCATGAGATTCATCCAGAGCGACGCCGTGTGCCAGCCGGACGCGATGAGCCCGCCGAACGGCGACTCCTTCGCCGCCTCCTCGTCGACGTGGAACGGCTGCGGGTCGAACTGTTCCGCGAACTCCAGTATCTCCTCTTTCGACACCGTGTAGGCGCCGAACTCCTCCACGTCGCCCACATCGTAGTCCTCGTAGTACGTCACAGCGGCTCCTCCCCCTCGATGATGCGGACCGCGCGGTCCGCGAGCGCCGGCACGCGCTCCTCCATCAACGGATACATCGGGTCGTCGGAGTTCCCCTCGAGGTACCGCCGGTAGAACATCTCGCCGAGGCCGGCGAGCTTGTAGACGGCGAGCGCGCGGTAGAACCGCTCGTGCTCGAACTCGAAGCCGGTTCGGTTCTCCCAGCGCTCCACGAGTTCGACCCGGGTCGGGTAGCCGTCGCGCTGCATGAACGTCGCCTCCAGCTCGGGGACGGCGGGCTCGGGGTCCTTCGCGTCCCGCCAGTACGAGAGCATCCAGCCGAGGTCGGCGCGCGGGTCGCCGAGCGTGCTCATCTCCCAGTCGAACACACCGGTGAGTTCGGGGGGCGTGCCGGGCGCGTACAGGACGTTATCGAGCTTGTAATCGCCGTGGACGAGCGTCTCCGGGTGGTCATCCGGGCAGTGTTCGTCCAGCCAGTCGCCGACGCGCTTCAGCTTCGGGACCTCGCGGTCGTCCGCGGTGACCTCGAACGCCCACGAGAGCTGTTTCCCCCAGCGGTCGACCTGTCGGCGCGTGTAGCCCGCCGGCCGCCCGAGTTCGCCGAGTCCGACCGCCTCGTAGTCCACGTCGTGGATGGCGGCGAGCGTGTCCGCGAGCTCCTCCCCGATGCGCTGGCGGGACTCGGGGTTCGCGAACCGCTCCGGTTCGTCGTCCCGCAGCACGTCGCCGGGTACGCGCTCCATCACGTAGAAGTCGCTCCCGATGACCGAGTGGTCGTCGCACGCCGCGACCGTCGGCGGCACCGGCACGTCCGTGTCCTGCAAGGCGTCGATGACGCGGTACTCGCGGAGCACGTCGTGCGCGGTGTCGGCGGTTTCGCCGGGCGGCGGCCGGCGAATCACGAGGTCGCGGTCGCCCCACTCGACGAACAGCGTCTCGTTCGAGTGTCCTTCCGCGTGTCGTTCGACTTCGTAGGCGTCCGTCGGCCCGAGTTCCGTTTCGAGGAACGCCCGCAGCGCGTCCTCATCCACGAGCCGGGCGAAGTAGGCCTCGCTCGTATTGTCTACCATGCCAGGGGGTTCTATCTCCTCGTACGAATAGGTATGGATGAGAATTACCACTCGATGCCAACTGGGACGAATCTTTTTACATTGTATTCACGAAGGGTGGGTATGGAGTACGACGACACCGAGCGCGCAACCGAGTTCGCCAAGAAAACCCGAGAGTTCGTCGACGAGGTCGTCATCCCCGTCGAGCGAGACGTGCTCGGCGGCGACCCGATCAGCGACGACCAGCTGGACGCCCTCCGGGAGGAAGCACGCGACTACGGCGTGTACGCACCCCACCTCCCCGAGGAGTACGGCGGCCACGGCCTCAGCTACCGCGACATGCTGCCCGTGTTCGAGGAAGCCGGCCGCAGCCTCCTCGGCGCGCCCGCCATCAAGGTCGAAGCCCCCGACGAGGGCAACATGCACACCCTCGAACTGTTCGGCACGGAAGACCAGAAAGAGGAGTACCTCCGGCCGCTCGCGCAGGGCGAGATTCGGAGTGCGTTCTCGATGACCGAACCGATTCAGGGCGGCGGGAGCGACCCGAAGATGATGGAGACCACCGCCGAGAAGGACGGTGACGAGTGGGTCATCAACGGCCACAAGTGGTGGACGACCCAGGGCACCGAGGCCGACGTCCTCATCGTCATGGCCGTCACCGACCCCGACGCCCACCCCTACGAAGGCTGCTCGCTCTTCCTCGTCGACAAGGACACCGACGGCGTGAACGTCGTCCGCGACATCCCCCACACCGGCGGGAACGTCACCGGCGTCGGCCACGCCGAAATCGAATACGACAACGTTCGCGTCCCCGAAACCGCCGTGCTCGGCGACCTCAACGAAGGATTCAGTCACGCCCAGGCCCGCCTCGGCCCCGCCCGCCTCACCCACTGCATGCGGTACTCCGGAATGGCCCAGCGCTCGCTCGACATCGCGAAAGCCTACATCTCGGAACGCGAAGCCTTCGGCGAACCCCTCAGCGAAAAACAATCCCTCCGCTTCGAAATCGCGGACGCCGAAACCCGCCTCCACGCCACCCGCACCATGGTCCGGCACGCCGCCCGCCAAATCAACCAGGGGAACGAAGCCCGCATCCCCGTCGCCATGACCAAAGTGTTCGCCGCGAACACCTGCCAGGACGTCATCGACCAAGCCATCCAGATGTGCGGCGGGAACGGCATCGGCAAAGACCTCCCGCTCGCCGACTTCTACGAGAGCGTCCGCCAGTTCCGCATCGTCGACGGCGCCGACGAAGTCCACAAACGCGTCATCGCCCGCGACGCACTCAGCGACGCCGACGAACACACCTTCGAACTCGAAGCCCTCACGCGCTTCTGAACGCACCTTTTTACGCTACGGGTCGCCAGAGGCGACCGCCTGCGTAAAAATCTGCACCAAAAACTCGCGAGCGCAGAGCGCTCGCGAGAACAGCGCGCCTTCGGTGCGCTGACGACTCCGCTTCCGCACCGCCCCACACAGAGGTGAACGTTCAAATAGGAGGACGCGGCCAGCGGCGGGTAGTGTACTGACGAGCGGCGTGCGGGAGTCCGGTTCGGCGACGGCGACACACTCCCGCGCGCGACTGTCCGTGTCGCCTGCACGCCACTTTTCCGCGCGAGCGCCTACCTCTGGGTATGGACGAAGAAGCGATAGCGCGGGTCGCGGCGCTGCTCCGGAACGCGGACAGCGCGAGTGTTCTGACGGGCGCGGGCGTCTCCACCGCGTCCGGCATCCCGAGCTTCCGCGGCGAGGACGGTATCTGGGGGAACGAGTTCGACCCACAGGACTTCCACCGGCGGCGGTTCGAGCGCGACCCCGCCGGGTTCTGGAGCGACCGCCTCGACCTCCACGACGCGATGCGGCCCGAGGGCGTCGAACCGAACGCCGCCCACCGCGCGCTCGCGGACCTCGAAGCCACGGGCGTCATCACGCAGAACACGGACGGCCTCCACCAGGCGGCGGGGAGCGACCGCGTCGTCGAACTCCACGGAAACGCCGAGCGCGTCGCGTGCGAGGACTGCGGACGGCGGAGCGACGCGACCGACGCCCGACAGCGCGCCGCGGACGGCGACCTCCCGCCGACCTGCGACTGCGGCGGCGTCCTCAAGCCCGACGTGGTGCTGTTCGGCGAGCAACTCCCGCCGAAATCGCTCCACGACGCCCGCGACCTCGCGGAGCGCAGCGACGCCTTTCTCGCCGTCGGCTCCTCGTTGACGGTCGACCCCGCTGCGTCGCTTCCCGCGACCGCCGCACGCGACGGCAGTCTCGTCGTCGTGAACCTCGACGAGACGCGTGCGGACGACCGCGCGAACGTCGTGCTCCGCGCGGACGTGACGGACGCGCTACCGGCGATAGCGGAACGCGTTCACGAGGCGTAGCACTCCCGTGAGGAGCGCGTACACTACCGCGTAGAGCAGTGTGGGGAGCGCGACGAGCGCCGCGGCGAGCAGGGTGAGCGCGAACGCGACCAATCCCGCAATAAGGGAGAGGAGAACGTGGCTCACGGGGTCGCCGTGGTCCACGTCCTCGTGGAGGAACGGCCAGAGGGTTCGTCTGACCGGCCGCAGGAGGCGGTCGTGGAGCGTCGCCGCGACCGTGGACGGTTCGGGGAGCGTCATCGGTCACCCCGCGGGACGCCGACGATGTCGAGCACGTCGCGCAGGTCGTCGATTCGGTGGCTCGCGTCGGGGCCGTGTGCGTCGGGGCCGAACGCGACGCCGTGGATGCCGTGGCGGGCGGCGCCGGCCACGTCGTGGTCGTAGCGGTCACCGACCATCACCGTCCGCTCGGGCGTGACAGGACTCTTCGCGAGCGCTGTCTCGAACATCGCGTCGTCGGGTTTCGTGCGGCCGACCGCCTCGCTCGTCGTCACGTCGTCCACGTGGTCGAGCACGCCGAACAGCGAGAGAATGAACTCGCCCTCGTCGGTATCTACGTCGCTCACGATTCCCTGGTAGACGCCGGCGTCGGCGAGCGCGCCGACGACCTCGCGAGCGTGCGGCGTCGGCCGCAGGTATCGTTCGGATGTCGCGCGGAAGAGCGGGAACCACTCGTCGTCGCTGAGGTCGCGGCCGACGAGTTCGGCGAGCGCGAACGCGTACGCCTCGCGCGCCGACTGGTAGGCGTTCCCGTCGCGTTCGCGGAACTGACGACCGACGACGCCGCGCCACTCTTCGAGCGCCACCCGCGGGGCGACATCGAGGCCGTGTGCGGCGACGAAGCGCTCCATGAACCGCGTGTGGGCTTCGCGCACCGAGTCCACGTCGAGCAGCACGCCACCGATGTCCCAGAAGACCGCGTCGTACTCCATCTAGTACCACGTCATACCCGCGTCCACGTTAACGTCTTGGGCGGTGACGTGTCGGTGTTGGACGGCGAGTCGGTACGCGACGTCCGCGACTTCCTCTGGCGTCACCATCTCGTCGAGCATGAGGTCGCCGAGGTACTCCTGTCGTTTCACTTCCTCGGGCGTCGTCCCGCGTGCGTCGGCCTGTTTCTCGATGACGGATTCGATGCGGTCGCCCGCGACTGGACCGGGACAGATGGTGTTCACGGTGACGCCGTCCTCGCCGAACTCGGCGGCGAGCGTGCGGCCGAGCCCGACGAGTCCGAGTTTGGAGGCGGCGTACGGGCTTCGGTTCGGGTAGGGGCGCTTCCCGCCGACCGACGAGACGTTGACGATACTTCCGTCGTCGCTGTCTCGGAGCGCGCCCGCGGCGTGTTTCGCGCAGAGGAACGGGCCGGTGAGGTTCGTTTCGACGGTCGCGGACCACTCCTTGCGCTCGATGTCCTTGACCGGCTGTGTGGGGCCGGCGATGCCCGCATTGTTCACGAGCACGTCCAGCCCACCGTACTCCGCGATGGTCGCGTCGATGGCTGATTCGACGCTGTTCTCGTCGGTCACGTCGCACTCGACGGCGAGCGCGTCCCCGAGTTCGCTGGCGATGTCGGTGGTGTCGCTTCGCGCGGCGAGCGCGACCGCGTAGTCGTCGTCCGCGAACCGGCGCGCGATGGCTTCGCCGATACCCTGGCTCGCGCCGGTGACGAACGCGACGCCCTCACGCATCCTCGTCCACCAGTTTGAACTTCTGCACCTTCCCGCTCGCCGTCCGCGGGAGGTCGTCGACGAACTCGACCTCCCGTGGGTGTTTGTACTCCGCGAGGTTGTCGAGGCAGAACTCTCGGATGTCGTCCGCGGTCACGTCCGCGCCGGGTGTCTCGACGACGAACGCTTTCACGGTCTCGTTCCGGCGGTCGTCCGGGATGCCGACGACCGCGGCGTCGGCCACGTCGGGGTGTTCGTAGAGGAGTGATTCGACCTCGCTCGGGTAGACGTTGTAGCCCGCGGTGTTGATCATGTGCTTCTTCCGGTCGACGATCTCGTAGTAGTTCTCCGTGTCGCGTCGAGCGATGTCGCCCGTGCGGAAGTAGCCCTCGTCAGTGAATGCCTCGTCGGTCGCGTCCGGGAGGTCGTGGTAGCCCTTCATCACCTGGGGGCCGCGCACGAGGAGTTCGCCGGTCTCGCCGGGTTCGACCTCGTTGCCCGATGCGTCCACGATTTTCGAGTCCGTCATGCGGAGCGGCTGACCGATGGTGCCGGGTTTGTACCCGTACGACGACCCGACGCCGGTGTGAGTAGCGGCGGTGGTCTCGGTGAGCCCGTATCCCTCGCTCATCGCGACGCCCGTGCTGTCCTCGAAGCGCTCCTGGACGGCGACGGGCATCTTCGCGCCGCCCTCGTTGACGGTGTCGAGCGAGGAGAGGTCGTACTCGCCGAACGATTCGTCGTTCACCATGTCCACGAACATCGTCGCGACGCCGATGAAGCTCGTAATCTCGTTCTCCTCGATTTCCCGCATACAGCGCTCGGCGCTCCACTCCGCGGGATTCCGGACGAACGCTGTGCCGCCGCGAATCAGGGTCTGCCAGGTGGAGTGAGTGAAGCCCGTGATGTGGTAGAGCGGGAGGAAGACGAGTTCGCGCTGTTCCTCGGGCGGGAGGTTGGTGAACTGGAAGCCCGAGAACGCCTGCGCGCGGAGGTTTCCGTGCGTGAGCAGCACGCCCTTCGGCTGTCCGGTGGTTCCGGAGGTGTAGGGCTGCATCGCGGTCGTGTCCGCGTCCACGTCCGCCGTCATCGGTTCGCCGGATACCTCGTGGAAGGCTGTGGTTTCCGGGGTGGCGTCGCCGACGGTGAGCACGTCGGGGTCGGCGTCGATGTCGGCGGCGGCCTCGTGGACGTGCTCGACGAGCGCGGGGTGGGTGACGACGACGCTCGCGTCGGTGTCGTCGAGCTGGTGTGCAAGTTCGCGGGCCTTGTACTGGGGGTTGACGGGGGAGACGACGACGCCGGTGCGGAGGCCGCCGAGGATGGTGGTGACGTACTCGGGGCAGTTCGGGAGGTAGAGGAGGAGGCGGTCGCCCTCAGTGTGGCCGCGGTCGTGGAGGCCGCCCGCGAACGCCGCGGAGCGCTCGCGGAGGTCGCTGAACGTGAACGAGCGCTCCTCACCCTCGATGGCTGTCGCGTCCGGTCGCTGGTCGGCCGTCGCGTCGAACAACGTGGCGACGTTGGTTGTGTCGACGGTCTGTAGGTAGTCGGGAACCTCCATGCCCTGTTATTATGTAACAATTGCCATTACGTTAACGGTCGTTCTGGCGTACGCGGATTTATTACCGATGAACCGGAAACAGGTAGATGTCTTAACAATGGTAAGCAGATTCAGCGTGGCGGGCGACACCGCCATCGTCACCGGAGCGTCGTCGGGCATCGGTCGCGCAATCGCCGAACGGTTCGCTGCCGACGGCGCGAACGTCGTCGTCTGCTCGCGCGAGCAGGAGAACGTCGACCCCGTCAGCGACCACATCAACGACGGCGACTACGACGGAACCGCCCTGGCCGTCGAGTGCGACGTGACCGACCGGGACGCCGTCGACGCGCTCGTGCAGGCGACCGTCGAGGAGTTCGGGTCCGTGGACGTGCTCGTGAACAACGCGGGCGCGTCCTTCATGGCGCCCTTCGAGGACATCAGCGAGAACGGCTGGAAAACGATAGTAGATATCAACCTCACCGGCACCTATCACTGCACGCAGGCCGCCGGCGAGCACATGCGGGAGAACGGCGGCGGCGCGGTCGTGAACCTCGCGTCCGTCGCGGGCCAGCGTGGCAGCCCGATGATGAGTCACTACGGCGCGGCCAAAGCGGGCGTCATCAACCTCACCAAGACGCTGTCCTACGAGTGGTCGGGCGACGACGTGCGCGTGAACTGCATCGCGCCCGGGTTCGTCGCGACGCCCGGCGTCGAGTCCCAGATGGGCGTCAGCGCGGACAACATCGAGCGCGACGACGTGCAGCGACGCATCGGCACGAGCGAGGAAATCGCCGACCTCGCGCAGTTCCTCGCCAGCCCCGCCTCCTCCTACATCGTCGGCGAGACGGTGACGGCGGCGGGCGTCCCGCGCATCGAGGAGTCACCCGAAATCTGATGGCGTACTCGGGCGCGGACCTCTTCGTCGACACCCTCGAACAGTACGGCGTCCAGCACGTCTTTGGGAACCCGGGAACCACGGAACTCCCGGTGATGAAGGCATTCGGGGGCAGCGACCTCGACTACGTCCTCGGACTCCACGAGGACGTGGCGGTCGGAATGGCCGCGGGGTACGCGACGACGCGGCGCTACCACGCGGACGACGACGCGGACGTGCTCCCCGTTGGGGTGGCGAACCTGCACGTCGCGCCCGGACTGGCGCACGGACTCGGGAACATCTACGGCGCGAGCGTCGCGGGCGCGCCGCTCGTCGTCACTGCGGGCAACCACTCCACGGAGTTCCGCCACGAGGAACCGATTCTCTCCGGCGACCTCGTGGAGATGACCCAGCAGTTCACGAAGTGGAGCGCGGAAGTCCTCGACGTCGACGCGCTTCCGTCGATGCTCCGCCGGGCGTTCCGCGTCGCGCTGACGCCGCCGACCGGCCCGGTCTTCCTCGGCCTCCCGCTGGACGTGATGATGGCGGAGACGGACGCGTCGCCCGACCGACTGGGGGCGATTCCGACCGGCGGCCGCGGCGACCGAACGCAGGTCGAGCGGGCGGCCGCGGCGTTCGCGGACGCGGAGAACCCCGTGCTCGTCGTCGGTGACGGCGTCGCCCGCGCGGGAACGGACGCCGTGGACGCCGCGGTCGAGTTGGCGGAGGCGGCGGGCGCGCGCGTGCACGCCGAGATTCTCGCGTGCGAGGTGGACTTCCCGGCGAGCCACGACCAGTGGGTGTCCTACATCCCGCCGGACGAGGACACCGCGCGCACGCTCCTCGACACCGACATGGTCGCGTTCGTCGGGTGTTCGACGAACACGACGCTCACCGCGCACTTGGGCGACCTCGTGCCGGACGCGACGTTCGTCCACGTCGGCGACGACGCGTGGCAGCTCGGGAAGAACCAGCCCGCGGACGTGGCCGTGCTCGGCGACCCCGGCGAGACGATGGCGGAGATAGCCGAGGAGGTCGAGTCTCAGGTGAGCGACGCCGAACGCGCGGAGCGGCTGGAGCGCGTCGCCGCGATGAAGCAGATGGCGCAGGCGGAGATGGCGGGCGACGGCGAGACCGACGACCCGCGGCGGTCGAAGGGCGAACTCGTGGACGCACTCCGGGACGCCGCGCCCGACGCGTACATCGTGGACGAGGGCGTGACCGCGAAGTACGAACTGCTCACGCGGTGGCCGCTCGAACCCGAACAGGCGATTTCGAACAAGGGCGGCGGTCTCGGGTACGGCCTCCCCGCGTCCGTCGGCGCGGCGCTCGCGGAATCGATGCGCGAGGACCCCCGGCAGGTCGTCGGACACGTCGGCGACGGCTCCTACCTCTACTACCCGCAGAGCCTCTACTCGGCGGCGCGCTACGACCTCGACCTCACCGTCGTCGTTCCGGACAACCGGAACTACCGCATCCTCAAGGACAACATGCAGGGGTTGTTCGGCGAGGGCGAGTACGAGTACGTCGGGATGGATTTCGACCCGCCCGTGGACATCCCGAAGAACGCGGAGAGTCACGGCGCGACCGGCGTAAGGGTCGACCCCGAGGACGACCTCGACGCGGCGCTCGACGCCGCGCTCGCCGAGTCAGGACCCACCGTTGTCGACGTGCTCGTCCACGACGAGTAGCGAACCAAACGTTTATTTGCTGTCACTGCGACGACTTATGCGATGTATGGAGCGGGGCGAACGGACGCCGATTTCGAGGGCGTTCTCGAACGCCTGAAGGAAGAGGGGAGTTCGCTTCTCGTCGTGGGGGACGTGCCCGGCGAAGCCTACGCTCGCGCGTCCTGCCGAATGCTCGGCGACGGCGAGCACGCGCCCCGACAGCGTGTGCTCGTCGTCGGCGGCGGTGCCGGCGCCACGCTTCCCGCGCGCTGTGGCGAGTCGCGTTGCGGCGACAGCGACACCGTCATCACGCACGGTACGAACGCTCGCAGCGCCGTCGCGGACGCGGGCGTCACGCCCGCCATCACGCCACAGACGCACGTCGCCGCCGGCGACGCGAACGCGCTCGGGCGCGCGGTTCTCGACACCATCGCCTCCTCCGACGGCGAGTTCGCCGCCGGGGAACTTCGGGTGGGCGTCGACACAGTCCAGACCCTCATCGATGCCGTCGGCGAGTTCCCGACGTTCCAAACCGTCGACCTGCTCTCCGAGTGCGTTCGCCGCGAGCGCGGGATGGCGCACTTCCACCTCCCGAAACCCCGCGACGACCGACACGTCCGCCTGCTCGAACCATTGTTCGACGCGGTCGTCGAACTCCGCGTGACCGACGGCGTGGAGCAACGGTGGAGTCTCCGCGACGAGGACGTGGTGTCCGAGTGGGTCGCGCTCGACGACTGAGCCGACAACACCCTTTTGACGGGTTCGCCGCGTAAGGCGATTCGTATGGAGGAGCGAGTCGGGGATGTGTTCGACGAGATGACGGGCGTCGGCGCGCGAATCGAGACCCCCCCGCAGGGCGGACTGTCCGTGTTTGACCCGATAGAGCGCACGCAGATCCGCGTGGAGACGGACGTCGAGAACGTCCGGCAGGGGAGTGTCGCGGAGCGGTTCCCGATGCCGCTCGACGCGGCCGTGTCGTTCCGTACGGACACGATTACGTTCCCGGTGGTCGTCGCGATTCACGTCCGAACGACGGACGGGGGGCACGTCACGCAGACCGACCACTTCGCGTTCGAGGAACTCCCCGCGGGGGAGTACGTGCTCGACCTCGCGGCGCCGATTAAGCTCTACGTCCGCGCGGCGGGACCGATGACGATTCGGTCGGACGCGGACCGCACGGTCATCGACCTCGATGGCGAGACGCGGGTCGACGTGGGCGCGCGGTCGTTCCACGACTCCCCCGCGGGCACGATAACGACGACGGACGACCCGCGGGACGTGATGGCGGCCGTGAACGCGTTCGGGCACGCGTTGAAAACCCAGGCGCCGGACCGGTCGTATCCGACGCTGCGCGGACATCCGCCGCGGCTGGAGCGCGGCGACGAACTCGTGATTCCATCCAGCCTGGAGGCGCCCGAGACGAACGTACAGCTGGCGGTGCCGCCGCGCTTCGAGTACATCTATCCGGCGGCGTCGCTCGCGTACTACATCGGCGCGCGACTGGTGGCGGGCGAGACCCCCGAGATTCGGACGACGGACGGGTTCACGTACTCGCTCGACCGCGAGGACGGGTACGAGGCGACGGTCGCGCGCACGCTGAAGCAAGTGTTCGTGCTGGACTGCGTGGCGCGCACGGAGGGCTACTACGAGGTGCCGTTGTTCGAGCGCGCGGCGCTCGAAGCGTCGCTCGACATCTCGTTCCCGGAAGTGCGCGAGGCGTCCCCGACGGAGCGGCTCGCCACCTATCTCTCGGTGCCGTTCGAGTCCGTGGAGCCGTACTGTCCGACGTGGAAGCTCACGGCGGACGTGACGCCGACCGGCGAGTACCTCGAACTCCTTCCCTATCTGGTGGACGAACTCGCAGTCGTGCGGACACCGACGGACGACGCGGTGACGAGCGCGACCGAACAGGCCGCGACCGTCCGCGAGTTCTACCGCGCGACGGACGGCGGGAGGGACGACGGGACGAACGCCGGGCGGTACGTCCGGCCGTCCGCTGCCGATTCCATCGAGCAGACGTGGGCGGGTGAGGGGACGCCCATCGGAGCGAGTAAGGCGATGGTGGAGGCGTACGAGAACCGGCTCGACCGCTCGCTCGCGTCCGACGACATCAGCATCACCGTGGTCTGCAACGACCCGGACATGGTCGAGGAGCGGGACATGGCGGACACGGTGTACGGGTCGCGGGACGAACTCCCGTTCGACGTGCGACAGCACGACGACCTCACCCGGGCCGAACTCCAGGAGGTGTTGGCAGCGGACACGGACTTCCTGCACTACATCGGTCACATCGACGAGGAGGGAATCGAGTGCGCGGACGGGAAGCTCGCCCTCGACCGCATCGAGACGACGGGCGTCGACGCGTTCTTCCTGAACGCGTGCTCCTCGTACCGGGTCGGCGCGCGGCTCGTCGAAGCCGGCGCTATCGGCGGTATCGTCACGCTGAGCGACGTGCTGAACAACGCGGCGGTGACGATGGGGCGGACGCTCGCGCGCCTTCTGAACACGGGCTACCCGCTGAACGTCGCGCTGGAGACCGCGCGCAACGAGAGTTACGCGGGCGGCCAGTACGTCACCGTCGGCGACGGCGGGCTCGGAATCGTCCAGCCCGAGTCGAACCTCCCGGACCTCGTGGAGATCACGGACGTGCGGGACGGGACCGTGGACATCGTCTATCGGACGTTTCTCGCGAACCGGTTCAATCTCGGGACGATGATGGCGCCGACGATACGCGACGAGTCGATGTACTACCTCGCGCCAGTCAAGGATGGGCTGGAGTACACGCTAAGCGTGTCGGAGCTAGTGGAGTTCGTTGACAGAAGAACGCCGATTCGGTTCGAGGGGGCGTTACACTGGGCGGATACGTTCGATTTCTCTCGGTTGGATTAGGGGCCGGCGATGGCGACGTTGCTGGCGGAGACCGCGCCCGTCTGGGCGAGCAGGAGCGTCATCGTGAAGAGGACGCCAATCATGCGGGGGTTGTCAGTGAGGAACGCTGCGATTTTGCCGTCGTTCGTTTCGGACATTGCAATCATTCATATCACGGATTTTTAGATAAATATTTTTTATATATTCACACACGTGTTCTTCTAAAAAACCTCGGCGGTCGTTCTATGCACTCTCGCACGACACCAGGAGCGAATTTTGCCCGGTCTTTCCTGTGATACCACCACCCACACTTATGTGTTCCGTCGTGTAAGGCCATACCGTACCAATGGTTAACGAAAATAGCCAGAGCAACAATTCAGGTTGTTCTGGTAACGAACCTGAAGGGGAGCAAAACATCGTTAGCGATATCCGCTCGAACGCGGACCGGCGGACGTTCCTCAAAGGAACTGGCGCGGTCGGTCTCGCGGCGTCCGCCGGCTGTCTCGGCGGCGGCAGCAGCAGTGGTGACGCCCCGTCCGGCACGTTCAAGATAGGCGTCCTCACCTCGCACACGGGCACGGAGAACCCGATCGGGAACTCCATCGCGCGTTCCGCGGAACTCGCCGCGGACGAACTCAACGAGAACGGCGGCGTCCTCGGGAACGACGTCGAAGTGTTCGTGAAGACGACGAACGAACAGCCCCAGCGCGGGAAAACGAAGTACGAGGAACTCACTGTCAGCGAGAACGTCGACTTCACGACTGGCGTGTTCACGAGCGAAGTCCTCCTCAACATCATGGACAGCATCGCCGGCCAGCAGAAAGTCCACATGACCGCGGGCGCCGCAACGCCGGAGGCGTCCACGATGCTGACCGAGGACTACGAGCAGTACAAGTACTGGTTCCGCACTGGTCCCGTGAACGCGCACTTCCTCGGCGCGAACATGGTTGACTTCGCGGAAGCGAACTTCTCCGACATGGGCTGGGACTCCGTCTACGTCCTCACTGAGGACTACTCGTGGACCGAACCAGTCGACGAAGTCCTCCGGGACCAGCTCGCGGACGCGGACGTGGAAGTCGCCGGCATGAAGCGCTACGCGGGCGACACGAGCGACTTCTCCACCATCTACGACCAAGTGGAGGCGTCGGACGCGGACGCCGCGTTCGTCGCGATGGCGCACTCCGGAAGCACCGCCATCGCCCAGTACGCGAAACAGCAGCGGCCGTTCGCGTTCGGCGGCATCCACGTGCCGATGCAACTCCCGTCCTACTGGGGGCTCGTCAACGGTGCGTGCGCGTACAGCATCACCCAGAACACCGCGACGCCGACCTCCGAAATCACGGAGAAAACGGTCCCGTACGCGGAAGCGTACAACGAGAAGGTCGGAAAGTATCCCGTGTACACCGGCTACATCGCGTACGACGCCGTGAAGCAGTACGCGGCCGCAGTCGAGAGCACGGAATCCCGGAACCCGGACGACATCGTCAGCGAACTGGAGAGCTCCAGCTTCACCGGCACCGCCGGCACGCTCCGGTACTACGGGCAGGACGAGGAGTACCCGCACGACATCGTGTACGACGAGAACGCCGAGGACGGCGTCCGCCCGCTCTGGCTCCAGTGGAAGCCGAACGAGGACGGCGACGGCGGCAGTCAGACGGCCATCTTCCCGGACAGCCTCGCGGAAGGGTCGTACGAGAGTCCACCCTGGGTGTAAGATGGCGCTGCCACTGACCGACGTCGTCGCGAACGCGGTGATGATGAGCGCGCTGTACGCGCTCGTCGCCATCGGTTTCACCCTCATCTTCGGGGTGGGCGGCGTCCTCAACCTCGCGCACGGCGCGACCGTCACCATCGGCGCGTTCAGCGCGTACTACGTCTCGGAAGTGTTCGGGTACAGCATCTGGATAGGCGCGCTCGCCGCGCTCCTCGTGCCCGCGCTGTTCAGCGCAGCGCTCTACAAGGGGATGATTCAGCGCGTCGAGGACGACCCGATAACGGTGATGATTCTCACGCTCGTCACCGCCATCGCAGTCGAGGAAATCATCAAGACGGGGTTCGGCACGCAGCCCGCGGTCATCTCCTCCCTCCTGACGGGACAGGTGTCCATCGCGGGCGGCATCCAGGCGAACAACCTCCTCGTGTTCGCGCTCTCCTGGGTCATCATCGGCCTCCTGTTCTTCGCCGTCAACTACACGAAGACCGGGAAGGCCATCCTCGCGACGAGCATGTCGACGAAGGGAGCCTCGCTCGTCGGTATCGAGAGCGACCGGATGTACCTCTACACGTGGGTACTCGCGGGCGCGTTCGCCGGACTCGCCGGCCTCTTCCTCGGCTCCATTCAGACCGCGTCGTGGAGCATGGGGCGCTCGCCGCTCGTGCTGTCGTTCAGCATCGTCGTGCTCGGCGGCATCGGCTCCATCCGCGGGAGCGTCATCGGCGCGTACATCATCGGCTTCCTGGAGACGTTCACGATGTCGTACGTCGACTCCTCGCTCAGCGGGCTCGCGTCGCTCGTGGTACTGGTTCTGATACTGCTCGCGAAACCTGAAGGCCTGTTCGGCCGTGAACTCACCGAGTAACGATGTCGGACACACTCACTTCGAAGCTGAATCCGCTGTCGCTCCCGCTCCGCCAACAACTCGGCCTCGTCGCGCTCGCGCTGCTGGGCCTCACGCCGTTCTGGATGGGGTTCCTGTACGCGGGCGACCAGGGCCTCCTGCACATCCGCACAGTCACGATTGCGCTGTTCATCGGGATGTTCGCGATGAGCTGGGATTCGGTGTCGGGCTACACGGGCCAGATAAGCTTCGGGCACGCGCTCTTCTTCGCCATCGGCGGGTACGGGAGCGCGCTCCTGAACCTCGGCTGGGGCGTCCCGCCACTCGCCGCGGTCGTGCTCGGAACGGTGCTCGCGGCGGTCGCCGGTCTCCTCGTTGGCGTGCCCGCGCTCCGCCTCGAAGGCCCCTACCTCTCGCTCGTAACGCTCGTCGCACCGCTCATCCTGCTCCAGGTATTCATCTGGCGGAGCGACGTCTTCGGCGGGGAACTCGGCGTCTCCAACCCCGACCCGCTCGTGTCGACCAGCGGGTTCACACAGGAGACGTACGTGTTCTTCTACATCGCGTTCGCGCTGTTCGTCGCGATACTCGCCGTCCTGCTCGCGGTGACGCGCTCGGACGCGGGGTCCATCCTCACCGCGATTCGGGAGGACGAGGACGCCGTCGCGGCGTCCGGCCTGAACCCGGCGAAGTTCAAGACGTTCGCGTTCGTGCTGTCCGCGAGCGTCGGCGGTCTCGCGGGCGCGGTGTTCGTCCACACGCCGATGGCGAGTCCGACGCCGAGTCAGTTGCTCGCGCAGACGGTGAGCATCGAGGTCATCATCGCCGCCGTCCTCGGCGGGATGGGGACCATCGTCGGCGCCGCGCTCGGCGGGATGTTCCTCAGCGTCTTCCGCAGCCAACTCAGCAACGTCGACCTCACGGTGCCCGGACTCGGCGTGAGCGTCGGCGACCTCGACCTCGTCATCTTCGCGGTCGGGACGCTGATAATCCTGTTCGCGCTCCCGGGCGGCGTGCTCCGCTGGGGTATCGTCGCGGGCCGCAACCTCATCGGCGCGGACGGCACGGCCGCGGACGGCGGCCGGACGCCAGTCGAGCAAACGCTGGAGACGTTCCGCGAGTTCTTCCGGGGTGGTCGGGATGACTGAGTACGAGCCGAACGACGGCCTGCTCGTCCTGAACAACATCCGGAAGGAGTTCGGCGGCCTCACCGCCGTCGACGACCTCTCCTTCGTCGTGGAGGAGGGCGAAATACTCGGATTCATCGGTCCGAACGGCGCCGGGAAGTCCACGACGTTCAACTGCGTCACCGGCGCCTACAAACCGACGAGCGGAAGCGTCCACTACCACGGCGAGGACGTGACCGGCGAACCCGCCTACGAGATGGTGAAACGCGGGATGGCGCGGACGTTCCAGTCGTTCAAGCCACTGGACGACCGCACCGTCCTCCGGAACGTCGCGCTCGCGCTCGCGCCCGACAAACTGTTCTCGCTCTCCGGCCTCCGCGGCGAGACCGAAGAGCGCGCGCGCAAACTCTGCGAGCGCGTCGGCCTCGGCGACCGCATCAACCAGACGCCGGACGAACTCCCGCACGCCGGCCTGCTCCGACTGGAGTTAGGCCGCGCGCTCGCGACCGACCCCGACCTCCTGCTCGTGGACGAACCGTTCGCGGGACTGTCGAGCGGGGAGGTCGCGGAACTGAGCAGCCTCCTTACGGACCTCCGCGACGAGGGCATCACGCTCGTCGTCGTCGACCACAACATGCGCGGCCTGCTCTCCCTCATCGACCGCGCCATCGTCATCCAGTTCGGCGCGAAAATCGCGGAAGGCACCCCCGAGGAGATACGGACCGACGAGACAGTGCAGGAAGCCTACCTGGGAGGTGACGATTCGCTCGGCGAATCGTCATCACGTCAGGCGGAGTCTGACGGAGGTGATGAGAGATGATTCTGAGCATCAGCGACCTCGCCGTGTCGTACGGTGAAGTGACGGCGCTCCGCGGCGTCAGCCTCGACGTCGAGGAGGGACGTATCGTGAGCGTCATCGGCCCGAACGGCGCCGGGAAGTCGACGCTCGCGAACACCGTGACGGGCTTCCGGCCGTACGACGGGAGCGTCACGTACGACGGCACGGAAGTGTCGTCCGTGGACGCGAGCGACCTCGTCGCCGACGGTCTCATCCACTGCACGGAGGACCGCGACCTCTTCGGGTACATGAGCGTGGAGGACAACCTCACGCTCGGCGCGTACCGCCACGGAGACGGAGAGGCGGAGCGCCTGAAGTACGTCTACGACGTGTTCCCGACGCTCGCGGAGCGCAAGGACCAGAACGCGCGCACGATGAGCGGCGGCGAGCAACAGATGCTCGCCATCGGCCGCGCCTTGATGGGTGACCCCGAGTTGCTCATTCTCGACGAACCGACGCTCGGCCTCGCGCCCGTCATCCTCGAAGACATCTCGGAGGCCATCGAGGAGATTCGGGACGACGGCGTCACCGTCCTGCTGTGCGAGCAGAACGTGACGTTCGCGATGAACCACGCGGACCACATCTACCTCCTGGAGAACGGCCGCATCGAGAAGGACGGCACGCCGGACGACCTCCGCGGCGACGACTACATCCGGGACGCCTACCTCGGCGGCTAATCCGCGCCCTTCTTTTCCGTCGCGCTCCAAGACCGTGTAGTGTCAGAGGAGTTCTCGCTGTCCGCGTTCTACGACGCGCTCGAATCCGTCGGGAGTCCGGTCGTCACCGCGACCGACGTGGCGACCCACCGCGAGGAGTCGCAGTCCGACGCGAGCGACGGCCTCGACGACCTCGTCGGTGAGGGCGTGGAACGCCGGGACGTGTCGAACGACCCGGTCGTCTACTACCCGTCGGATTACGCGGCGACCGCGGAGACGGAGCGCGTCATCGTGTTCCCCGAGCAGCGCGAGATCGTCGTGGACCAGCCCACGCAGTTCACGCGCGCCCGCCTCAGTCAGTTCGCGCAGCTCGCGGACACCACGCGGGACGGCGCGTACCGGTACAGAGTCCGCAAGGAGGACGTGTGGAGTTCGCCCTACGACTCGCTCGACGACCTGCTCGCGGCGGTGCGAGAGGTGACGAACCGGCGCTCCGACCCCGTAGAGGAGTTCGTGGAGGGTCAGTGGCGGCGCGCCCACCAGTTCACGCTCCGCACGCACGAGGAGGGCTACACCGTTCTCGAAGCGGCGTCGGACGACGTGATGGGGAACGTCGCTCGCCAGAAGCTCGACGACTCCCAGTTGCGCGCGCCCATCAGCGACGACACGTCCTGGGTGAACGCGGAGTCGGTCTCGGAGGTGAAGCGCATCCTCTACGAGGCCGGGTATCCCGTGCAGGACGAGCGCGACCTCGACGGCGGCGAACCGCTCGACGTCGAACTCCTGCTCGAACTCCGCGACTACCAGGCGGACTGGGTCGCGCGTTTCGAACGCCAGGGGTCGGGCGTGCTCGTCGGGCCGCCGGGGAGCGGGAAGACCGTCGCCGGGATGGGCGTGATGGAGTCCGTGGGCGGCGAGACGCTGATTCTCGTTCCCTCCCGCGAACTGGCGTCGCAGTGGCGGGAGAACCTGCTCGAACACACGACGCTCACCCCGGAGCAGGTCGGCGAGTACCACGGCGGCCGCAAGGAACTGCGCTCTGTGACCATCGCGACCTACCAGACGGCGGGGATGGACCGGCATCGGCAGCTGTTCGACTCCCGGGAGTGGGGGCTCATCATCCTCGACGAAGCCCACCACATCCCGAGTCCGGTGTTCCGCCGCGCGGCGAACCTCCAGAGCAAGCACCGCCTCGGCCTGAGCGCGACGCCGATTCGGGAGGACGACCGGGAGACGGACATCTACACGCTCGTCGGGCCGCCTATCGGGACGGACTGGGACGCGCTGTTCGACGCGGGGTTCGTTCAGGAACCCGAGGTCGAGATTCGGTACGTGCCGTGGCTGGACGAGGACGACCGATACGAGTGGGCGTCCGCTGACGGCCACGAGCGCCGAATGCGCGCGGCCGCGAACCCCGCGAAGGTCGAGGAAATCCGGCACTTGCGCGCGGCGCACCCGGAGGCGAAGACGCTGATTTTCGCGGACTACCTCGACCAGGGCGACCGGCTTGCCGACGCACTGAATATTCCGTTCGTGAGCGGCGAGACGCCGCACCCGCGACGGGAGCGGTTGTTCGCGCAGTTCCGAAGCGGGGAGCGGGACGCGCTCATCGTCTCCCGCGTGGGCGACGAGGGCATCGACCTGCCGGACGCCGAGCTCGCCATCGTCGCGTCCGGACTCGGCGGGAGTCGGCGGCAGGGCGCACAGCGGGCGGGGCGGACGATGCGGCCGGCCGGCCGCGCGCTCGTCTACGTGCTCGCGACGCGGGGAACCGAGGAGGAGGACCACGCGCGCCGCCGCACCCGCCACCTCTCCGAGAAGGGCGTGCGTGTGCGGGAGGCGGACGCGGAAGCGGTGGCGTTCCGGGACTAACTGAACCGATCGCGGAGCTCGTCCTGCGTGACCCGATGGATGGTGTCGGGCGTCGGCGGGCGTTCACGGAAGCCCGTGCCGGTGGTGACGACCGCCACGTCGTCGGACCGGTCGAGTCGTCCTCGCTCGGTGAGTTCGCGGGCGGCGGCGAGCGACGTGGCGGACGCGGCCTCGACGGCGAGACCGGCGCGTGCGGCGAGTTCGCGCTGCGCGTCGAGAATCGCGTCGTCCGCGACCGAGAGCACGCTCCCGCCGGTGTCGCGGGCGGCGCGAAGCACTCGATTACCGCTCGGCGGGTCCGCGTTCGCGATGGAGTACGCGACGGTCTCCCCGCCGCCGTCCGCGATGGGGGACACCGTCTCGGCGCCGTCGCGGTAGGCGCGCGCGATGGGGTCGCAGGCCGCGGCCTGCACGAAGTGCAGTTCGGGAACGGAACCGATAGCGCCAGCGGCGCGGAGTTCACGGACGGCCTTCCACGCGCCGCTCGCGTGCCCGCCCGAGGAAACGGGAACGATAATGGCGTCCGGCACGCCGTCGAACTGGTGGAGGAGTTCGACGACGGTGGTCTTCTGACCGGCGACGCGGAGCGGGGAGTCGGAGTTGACGAACGTCGGCGCGAGCGAGAAGGACGCCTCGTAGAGCCGGCCGTAGTCGCCCGAGACGGCGTACAGCTCGGGGTCGTAGCGCGCGATGTGGCCGAGGCGTTCCTCGGGGATGTCGTCGGGCACGAGTACGACGGCGTCCATGCCGGCGCTCGCGGCGTGCGCGGCGGTGCTCATCGCCATGTTCCCGTGGCTGACCGTGCCGATGGCGTCCGCGCCGCGCGAGCGGAGGGCGGCGGTGGCGACGGCGGTGCCGCGGTCCTTGAACGACCCGGTCGGGTTCGCGGACTCGTCCTTCACTCGAATGCGGCAGCCCGCGTAGTCGTCGAGCCGTCGCGCGCGCACGAGCGGCGTGCCGCCGGCCGCGCGCTCGATTCCCGCGGGGTCGCCCGCGGGCAACAGGTCGCCGTAGGCCCAGAGGCTCTCTGAGTCCTCCGGCCACGCGAAGTCGGTTGCGAGTTCGTACCAGAGCGTCTCCCCGCAGTCGCAGTGCTGGCGGTCGCCCTCCGGGTACGTTGCCCCGCAGGCGTCGCAGACGAGTTCCACACACCCTGATTCGTGTCCCGATACCAAATACACCGGGTTTCGGTGGCACGCACCGCGGCCCACGAGACCACGGTCGTCCCAGCGGAAACGCTTTCCGGCATCCCGGAGTCCTGGCGAGACCGGCGACACGACGGCTCCGACGCTCGCACCCAGTTCGCATCCGCGTTCCACCCGTACCGAGCGTCACAAACACCGGCCGGCGTGGACGCGGACGCCTCCCATAACTCCCCGGCCTGAGTAGAGCCGTTTCGATGACACACGACGCAGAACCGGAGGTGGGCCGATGACGGTTCTCGGTCTCCCGACGACAACCTTCCTCGTCTTCGTCGCCACCGCACTCGCCGGCAGTATCGGCATGCTTCACTACCTCATCGTACACGTCTTCCTCGGGAAACCCGTGGCGGGCGAGGAGGTCGCGTGATGGCGGTCAATCCCTTCTACCTCGGGACGTTCGCGCTCTACCTCCTCGTCGTGCTCGCCATCGGCGCCTGGGGATACACGCGCACGAGCGACGTGGACGACTTCTGGGTGTACGGCCGCGACCTGGGGCCGTGGCTCGCGACGTGGTCGTACGTCGCGAACTTCGTCTCCGCCGTCGCCGTCGTCGGGTTCATCGGCTCCATCTACGACGTCGGCTACGCCGTCATGGCCGGCATCAGCTTCGGGTTGATGCTCGGTATCAGCACGCTCTATTTCGTCGTCGGCCGCGTCCGTGAACTGAATCACGTCACGCTCCCCGACCTCATCGCCGACCTCACGGGCCGCCAGTGGTCGCGACCCGTCTCCGCCGTCATCCTCCTCGGGAACGCCTGGCTCTACCTCATCATGCAGTTGGTCGGCGCGAGCCTCCTCGTCACCACCATCACCGGCGTCCCCTACGAGTACATGGTCTGGGTCATCGGCTTCGTCTTCATCGCGTACACCGTGATGGGCGGCCTCGTCAGCGTCGCGTGGACCGACCTCCTGCAGGGAACCTTGATGTACGCGATGTGCATCGTCGCGCTCGCGTTCCTCGCGTTCGACCTCGGCGGCATCACGTCCATCAACACGCAGTTCGCCGCGATGGACGCCGCGAACACCGCGCCGCTCGGCCGCGGCGTCTACACCGTCATCGGTATCCTCGGGAGCATCGTCGCGTTCTTCGGCACCGTGTTCACGAGCCAGTCGAACATCATCCGCATCAACGCCACCCGAGACATCCGCACCGCGAAGTTCCACCTCGCCGCCGCGGGCGTCCTGCTCGGCATCTTCGAAGTCATCCTCGTCCTCCTCGGCGGCGCCACCTCCGTCGCACTGGAGAACGCCGGTATCACCCTCCAGAACGTCGACAAGGCGTTCCCCGTGCTCATCACGCAATACCTCCCGACAGAGGTCGGCGTGGTCATCATCCTCGCCACCATGAGCGCGATTCTCTCCACGACGGACACACGTCTGCACGCCGCCGGCGTCACCACCGCCCGCGACATCTACGGCTACTTCGCGGGTGATGTCGCCGACGAGAAGAAGCTCCGCGTCTCCCGGTACGCCACCGTCTTCTTCGGCGTCGCCGCGACCGCCATCGCCGTCAACCCCCCGGGAACCATCATCTCGCTCTACGAGTTCCGCGCCATCCTCCTCACGAGCGCGTTCCTCATCCCCGTCTACCTCGGGCTCTACTGGCGGGGTCTCGACGGCCGCGTCATCATCGCGTCGATGGTGCTCGGCACCAGCCTCGGCGTCGGCTGGCGTCTCCTCGGCGGCCCACTCGGCGTCCCCCCGACCTTCCTCGGTGTCGGCGGCGCCGTCCTCACGCTCGCCGCCGGCCACCTCCTCGTCGGCACCGATACCGCGAGCGCCACCCGCGCAGAGTAGGCGGACCCTTCTTCCCGTTCGCGCCCCTCCCGCCTCGTATGGTCGAGAAATCCGAGGACGAGTGGCGTGACGAACTCACCGACGAGGAGTACCGTATCCTGCGCGAGGCTGGAACGGAGCGGAAGTTCACGGGCGAGTTCATCGGGAAGGACGACGACGGCGCGTACGTCTGCGCGGGCTGCGGGACGACGCTGTTCGACTCGGACACGAAGTTCGACGACGAGTCGTCGGGCTGGCCGAGTTTCTACGACGCCGTCGAGGGGCGCGTCGAGTTCCGCGACGACGACAGTATGGGGATGCGCCGCATCGAGGTGCGCTGTGCGGAGTGCGGCGGCCACCTCGGCCACGTGTTCGAAGACGGTCCGAACCCCACCGGGAAGCGGTACTGCATCAACTCCGCGGCGCTCGACTTCGAGGAGTCGTAGTCCTCAGGGCTGCTGGAGGTCCGTTTCGAACACGAGGATGTCGAGGTCGCCGCCGTCGATTTCGACGCTCGTGCGGTCGGCGGTCTCGTAGCCGTTCTGCCGGTAGAAGGCGTGCGCGGGTTCCTGGCGGGCGCTCGTGGAGAGGACGAGCCGCGTGAATCCCGCCTCGCTGGCGCGCGCTTCGAGTTCGTCGTACATCGCCTGCCCGAACCCGCGGCGGTGGTGGTCGGGGTGGACGTGCATCCGCTTCACCTCCGCCGTGGTCTCGTCGAGGGTGGCGAGGTCGGCCGCGATACCCTTCGGCGGGCGGAACGCGGCGGTCGCTACCAGCTCGCCGTCGAGCAGTCCGACGAGGAACTCGCCGCCGGCGTCGACGTACTCCGCGATGCGGTCGCCGTCCACGAGCGCGGGCGCGTCCTCGAAGTAGGCGTTCGCGTGCCGGAGCGCTGCCTCGATGACCGCGTCCGCGGCGTCGCGGTCGCCGGGTTCGTACCGTCGAATCCTGAGGCTCACACGCGCCGTACGGCGCCGAGCCGTATCGGTGTTCTCGTCCCGGTGAGCGCCGCGGCGGCGGGTGGCTTTACGGCTCGGGCGCGCGACACCTCGTGTATGGTCACGGAACTCGCGGACGGCGTGCACGACCTCGAACTACCGCTGGAGACCGACGACGGGACGCGCGTGTTCCACGCCGTCGCCATCGAGACCGCGCACGGCGTCGTGCTCGTGGACGCCGGCCTCCCAGACCAGGCCGACGACGTGCGCGCCGCGCTGGACGACATCGGTCACGCGGTCACGGACATCTCCGTTCTCCTGTTCACGCACCAAGACGGCGACCACGTCGGCGCGGCCGCAGAACTCCTCGCGGAGACCGACGCGGTGACGATGGCGCACGGCGGGGACGTACCCGCCATCGACGGTCGCGAGGAACCGCTCAAGGGCGGCGGGGAACGCTACCCGCCGGTGGACGTGGCGGTCGAACTCGTCGAGGGCGTCACGCTCAGCACGCACGCCGGCCCCGTCGAAGTCGTGGAGACGCCCGGTCACACGCCCGGCCACGTCTCCCTGCACGTTCCCGACGCCGACCTCCTGCTCGCCGCGGACGCGCTCATCGGCGGCGAGGACGGTATCGAGGGCCCGAACGAGCGCGTGACGCCGGACATGGAAACCGCGTACGAGTCAGTCGAACACCTCGCGGAGTACGAGTACGGCCGCGTGCTCTGCTATCACGGCGGACTCGTCGAGGCGACAGAAGAGGACGTGGCGGCGCTCGCCCCCTAGTCCTCGCCCGGCGTATAGGGGAGGTCGGGGTCGTCGAAGCGCTCTCTGAGGACTTTCTTGTCGAACTTCCCGGTCGCGGTCTTCGGCACCTCGTCGACGAACACCACGTCGTCCGGCAGCCACCACGACGGGAACTCCGATTCGAGGAACGCCCGGAGTTCTTCGACGCCGATGTCGCTGCCGTTGCGGCGGACGACGCACGCGAGCGGGCGTTCCTGCCAGGTGTCGTGGGGGACGCTGATGACCGCGGCCTCCACCACGTCCTCGTGCGCCATCAACTGGTTCTCCAGTTCGATACTGGATATCCACTCGCCGCCGGACTTGATGACGTCCTTCGCGCGGTCGACGATTTCGAGGTAGCCGTCCTCGTCCACGACCACGATGTCGCCCGTCTTCAGCCATCCTTCTTGGAAGTCTTCCTCGTTGGCTTCGGGGCGGTTGTAGTACTCGTCGACGACCGTAGGGCCGCGCACGAGCAGTTCGCCCGGCGTCTGGCCGTCCCAGGGGACTTCCTCACCGGCGTCGTTCACGACCTTCATTTCGAGGCCGGGTGAGAGCAGGCCCTGGGTCGCGCGGAGGTCGTACTCCTCGCTCTGCGAGACGTCCATCGTCGACTTCGGGCGGCTGACGGAGCCGATGCTCATCGTCTCCGTCATCCCCCACGCGTGCTCGATGGCGACGCCGTACTCCTCCTCGTAGCGCTCCATCACGCCCTTCGGCGCGGCGCTCCCGCCGACGACGATGCGCTCGAGACTGCTGAGGTCAGCGTCGTGGTCGTCGAGGTAGTCGAGGACGTTTATCCACACTGTGGGGACGCCCGCGGTGAGCGTCACGCCCTCCTCCTCGATGAGGCTCACGAGGTCCGCGGGGTCGGGCGACGGTCCGGGATACACCTGCTGTGCGCCCGCCATCGTGACGGCGTACGGGAACTCCCAGGAGTTCACGTGGAACATCGGCACGACCGGCATCACCACGTCGTCCTCCGCGATGTCGAGCGCCGCGGGCGTCATCGTCATCATCGCGTGCGAGTAAATCATCTTCTGCGTGTACTCGACGCCCTTCGGTTTGCCCGTGGTTCCCGACGTGTAACACATGCCCGCGGCCTGGTCTTCCGACACGTCCGGCCACGAGTCCACGGGGTCCGCGCCGTCGAGGAGGTCCTCGTACGCGTGGACGTTCCCCAGGTCGGTCTCCGGGACCTCGTCGTCCATCACGACGACGTGACGGACGGAGTCGAAGGAGTCGTGGAGGCGTTCGACCGCCTCGAACGCGTCCGGATCCACCAGGAGCACGTCGTCCGCAGCGTCGGTGACGATGTGTTCGAGGTGGTCGTCGTGCAGCAGGAGGTTCACCGTGTGGAGCTGCGCGCCCAGCAGCGGGGCGGCGTAGTACGCCTCGAAGTGCCGGTGGTGGTTCCAGCCGAGCGTGCCGACGCGGTCGCCCTGCTCGACGCCGAGTTCGGTGAGCGCGCCCGCGAGTCGACGTACGCGGTCGCCGAACTCGCCGTACGTGTACTCGAACCGGCCGTCGTGCGTTCGGGAGACGATGCGTTTCTCGGGGAAGAGCCGTGTCGCCCGCCAGAAGAACGGGCGGAGAGTGAGGTCCGTACTCATCTAGTCGAGTTCACCGCTGGAGACGGAGAGGTAGTCATCGAGGAGGTCCTCGCGCTGCTCTATCTCCTCGATCTCGCCGTCGAAGACGATTTCGCCCTTGTCGATGATGTAGCCGCGTTCCGCGAGGTCGAACGCGAACTGGACGTTCTGTTCCGTCAGAAGGACCGTGACGTTCTGCTCCACGACGTTGTTCAGGACCTCGCGGAGGTCGTCGACGATGACGGGCGCGAGGCCCTCCGTCGGTTCGTCGAGCAGGAGCACGTCCGGGTCTTGGACGAGCGCGCGGGCGACGGACAGCATCTGCTGTTCGCCGCCGCTGAGGTTCTGGCCGTTGCTCGACTTCAGGTCCGCGAGCACCGGGAAGATGTCGTACATCTCGTCGACCGTGCGGTCGCTGTCGGGCGCGAGACGCTTCGCGAGTGAGAGGTTCTCCTGCACGGTGAGCGTCGGGAACACGCGCCGGTCCTCCGGCACGAGTTTGATGCCGAGGTCGGAGATGTCGTCGACCGACATCCCGCTTATCTGCTGGCCGCGGTACGTCACGGTTCCCTCTCGGGGCGGGACGACGCCGACGATACTCCGCATCGTCGTCGTCTTCCCCGCGCCGTTCCGTCCGAGGAGCGTGACGACCTCTCCCTCGTCGAGGTCGAGGTCGACGCCGTGGAGGATGTGACTGTTCCCGTAGTAGGCGTGCACGCCGTCGACGGTGAGCACGCGGTCGCCCTCACTCATTGGCGTTCACCCAGGTAGGCCGTGGTCACGTCCTCGTTCGCCATCACTTCGTCCGGTGTGCCGTCCGCGATGAGTTCGCCCCGGTGCAGGACGAGGATGCGGTCGCTGATTTCGAGAACCATGTCGATGTCGTGTTCAGTGAGGACGAACGTCGTGTCGGTCGTCTCGTCGAGTTCCTTGATGAGTTCGACCATCCCCTCCGACTCGGAGGGGTTCATGCCCGCGGTCGGTTCGTCCAGCAGGACGACGGCGGGGTCGGTTGCGAGCGAGAGCGCTATCTCGACCTTCCGCTTGTCGCCGTGACTGAGGTTCGACGCCTCCGTCTCGGCCACGTCGGTGAGGCCGGTGAGTTCGAGCACGTCCTCGGCGGCCGCCCGGAGTTCCTCGTCCTCGTGGTAACGCGAGAGGAGTTCCGTGGACCGGTCGGTCGTGCTGACGCGCGCGACCCGGATGTTGTCCAGCACGGACAACCCCTCGAAGTTATTGTTTATCTGGTAGGCCCGGGAGAGGCCGCGCTGGGCGATGTCGTGCGGCGCGAGACCGGTGACGTTCTCCAGCTCTCCGCTGCGTCCACGGAGGAACACCTCGCCCGCGGTCGGGTCGAGCCGACCGGAGAGGAGGTTGTAGAACGTCGTCTTCCCCGCGCCGTTCGGCCCGATGATGGACGTGACTTCCGTCGAGTCGATTTCGACGCTTACGTCGTCGACCGCGCAGAGCGCGCCGAACTCGCGGCGCAACTCCTCCGTCTTGAGGACGGTCGTCACGCTGACTCACCTCCGTCCCCGCGAACGCGGTTCACCGCCCACTTGAGGAGGCCGGAAACGCCGCGTGGCGCGAACACGACGATAACGAGGATGAGCGTCCCGAACACGAGCTGCCAGTGCGCTTCGAGCATCGGGAACTGCGTGATGCCCCACCGGATGTACCGGTAGAAGAGCGCACCGACGGCCGGCCCGACGAACGAGTAGGGACCGCCGAACACGGTCATGATGACGGGTTCAGCGCTGATAGACCAGTGCAGGCTCGCACCGGGCGAGAGCGAACTGTGCAGGGGCGCGACGAGCACGCCCGCAATACCGGTGAACACGGCGGACAGCACGAACGCCGCCCACTGGTGGCGCCGCACGTCGATGCCGAGGCCGGATGCACGCTCCGAGTTCTCCCGGATCGCCTCCGAAACGAGGCCGAACGGCGAGTTCGCCACCCGCCACAGGATGTACATCGAGGGCGCGACCACGAGCAGGATGATGAAGTAGTACGTCACCCTGTCGTAGAGCGCGAGCTGGAACCCGAACAGGTTCGCCGTGTCGAGCAGGACGAGGATGCCGTCACTGCCGTTGGTGACGCCGAAGTAGTTCTGGTTCACGATGGTGTACAGCGCCATGCTGAACGACAGCGTCAGCATCGCGAAGTAAATCTCCTCCAGGCGCACGCTCAGGTAGCCGACCGGAACCGCGATAGCCGTCGCGACGACGACGCCGAGCACGGCCGCGATGACGAACGCGACGAGCGGCGTCGCGCCGCCGAACGGGAGGCTGGGTGCCACGTCACGGAGGAAGATACCGAGCGCGTACCCGGCGCCCCCGAAGAACATCGCGTGCCCGAACGACAGCAGTCCCGTGTAGCCGTAGAGGAGGTTGAAGCCCGTGGCGAACAGCGCGAGCACGAGCACCTCCGACAGTACGTACGTCTGGAACGTGGGCAGGACGAACGGCGCGACGACGAGCACGGCGAACACGACGAGCGCTGTTCGCCGCACCGGGAGCCCGAGAACGGTCTCGTCGCTCACTGTCCGTCACCCCCGAACAGTCCTTCCGGTCTGAAGATGAGTACGAGAATCATTGCGAGGAACGGGAGGAGTTGCCCGACGCCCGTTGCGACGAGGACGCCGAAGCTCTGCAGGAGTCCGATGAACATCGCGCCGACGAACGCCCCCGTGAACGACCCGAGGCCGCCGATGACGACGATGATGAACGCGTTGATGATGACCTGGTCGCCGAGCGCGGGCGTGAACGCCTGCATCGGCGCGGCGAGCGCGCCCCCGATACCGGCGAGGAAACTCCCGACGAAGAACACGCCCGTGTAGAGCCGCGGAACGTTCACGCCGAGCAACGAGGCCATGTCGCGGTCGCTCGACGTGGCGCGCACCAGCCGTCCGAGGTAGGTGCGCTGGATGGCGAACCAGAACACGCCCATCGCGGCGAACCCGACGACGATGACGAACAGCCGGTACGCGGGATAGCTGATGCCGAGGAACTGCACGTTCGACGCGAGCAGTTCGGGCGTCGCCATCGTCTGATTCCCCGACCCCCAGACGGTCCGCGTGAGGTCCGAGACGATGAGCACGAGCGCGAACGTGAGGATGAGTTGGTCGAGTTCGTCGCGGTCGTACACGCGCCGAATCAACCCCATCTCGATTATCGCGCCGACCAGGCCGACCGCGAGCCCGGCGGCGACCAGTCCTACCCAGAAGTTCCCGGTGACGTTCTGCACGACCGTCAGGGAGACGTACGCCCCGATCATGTAGAGCGCGCCGTGCGCGAAGTTCAGCACGCCGAGCACGCCGAAGATGAGACTGAGTCCGATAGCGACGAGGAAGTAGCGACTCCCCAGGCTCAATCCCGTGAGTATTTCTTGAATCGGTAGTGCCATGCTGGGTTAGACTCCAGCAGGCAGGTCGGTTCCTTCCAGGAGCGACCGCAGCTCGTCCGCCGGCGCGTCGATGCGCTCGACGGGGTCAAGGAGCGTGATGCCACGGTCCTCGGAGTAGCTGGTCGTCCCCCAAACGGCGGGCAGGACCGCCTGATTGCTTTGGCCGTTGATGGTGAAGTCGCCGACGGGCGCTTCGTGCTCCATGCCGTCCCACTGGCCGATGATGTCGTCGGCGTTCGTGCTGCCCGCACCCTCGATAGCCTCCTTGTAGAGGTAGAGCGCGGTGTACGCGTTCTGCGCGTTGTACGAGGGATAGCGGCCGTCGTTGCGGTCGCGGAAGTTCTCGACGAACGTGTTGTTCGCCTCGCTGTCGGGAGCGTCGAACCAGTAGCGCGTCCCGGCCTGCAGGCCGTCCGGCATATTGCTCTCCATCGGGCGGAGCACGTCCGTCGCGGCGCCGACCGTCATGAGGACGTTGTCGATCTGTTCGAAGAAGTTCGAGTTCTTCGCCTGATTGATGAACGTGATGAGGTCGCCGCCCCAGAGGCTCGTGATAACGCCGTCCGGGTCCGCGTTCAACACCTTGTTGATGTAGGGTGTGAAGTCGCTCGCGCCGAGTTCGGGGTACGCGGTCGCGTCGTCGAGGTACTCGTACCCAAGGTCCATCCCCTGCGTGAACGCCTTGAAGTAGTCCCACGTCTGGGTACCGAAGGCGTAGTTCGGGCCGATGGTCGTCCACGTCGTCGCGTCGGTGTCGCTCGCGGTGACGGACGCGCCGTAGATGTTCTGCGCGAGGTTCACGCCGTCACGGAACACGTAGTCGTTCCCGACCGCGTTCTCGCCCTCGGTCGCGGTCGCGAACGGCGTCGCCGCGTGCGTAATCATGAGGGGGGTCTGGAGTTGTCCCACGATGGGCGCGACGGAGAGCGCGACGCCGCTGGAGTCGAGACCGAGGAGGCCGTCGACGTTCTCCTCCTGGACGAGCGAGCGCGCGGCCTCCACGCCGGTCGGGCCGTCACCCTCGCTGTCCCGGGAGATTATCTCCTCTATTTCCATGCCGTCGATACCGCCGTCATCGTTTATCTCTTCGCGCGCCATCTCGTACCCGAGCTGGGCGGATTCGCCGTAGACCGCGGCGAACCCGGAGAGCAAGTGGATAGCGCCGAACGTGAGGGTGTCGTCGCCGCCACCGCCACCCATACAGCCCGCGAATCCTGTGAGTCCCGCGGCTCCCGCAACCCCGCTGGCTTTGAGGAAGTCTCGGCGGTCGAACTCTGCGAAGCGACGGTCGTCCGTCGCGCGATACGTGTCTTCGTGGGAGTCGTTAACCATTGGTAATCCGCACCCGATAGCACGTAGAATCCGCATGAACAATAAGTATGTTGCTGGCTGTCACGGAAAGTATACCCAAAACGAACAGAGGCGGCCGCATTCCTATCACTCGCGTGTCCTGATTGCGGGATGGCGGGAGTCAGCGCGCCGTCCACCCGCCGTCCACAGTGAGGACTTCGCCGGTGACGTACGCGGCGGCGTCGCTCGCGAGGAACACCGCCGGCCCGCCGATTTCCTCGGGTTCCGCGAACCGCCCGAGCGGCGTGCGGCGCTCGATGGACTCCCGGAGGCGCTCGTTCTCCTCGAGTTCCTCCGTGAGGTCGGTGCTGACGTAGCCGGGGGCGAGCGCGTTCACGCGCACGTCGGGCGCCCAGTCGAGCGCCATCGACTTCGTCAACCCCACGAGGCCGTGCTTCGACCCGACGTAGGGGTGCTGGCGCGGCAGTCCCACGAGTCCGCCGACGCTTGCGACGTTCACGAGCGACCCGCCCGCGTCCTGGAGGTGTTCGGCGGCGTGCTTCGCGCAGAGAAAGGCACCGCGGAGGTTCACGTCCGTCACGAAGTCGAAGTCGTCGGTGTCCACGTCCTCGGGCGGGCCGAGCGCACCGTCGGGGTTGACGCCGGCGTTGTTCACGACCACGTCCACGCTCCCGAGTTCGTCGGCGGTATCGGAGAACAGCCGCTGAACCGCCGCCTCGTCGGTCACGTCCGTCGGGACGGCGAGCGACTCGACGCCGTACTCCCGCATCGCGTCCGCAGCCTCCTGCACGTCCTCGTGGCTGCGCGAGGTCGGCACCACGTCGGCGCCCGCGTCCGCAAACGATTCCGCGATGGCGCGACCGATGCCGCGCGTGCCACCTGTGACGACTACCGTCTTCCCGGAGAGGTCGAACTCCATACCGGGCCTCGTCGGGGGAGGAACTTAGCTATTCAGCAACAGTTCAAAGGAACCGACAGTTCGAGAAAATGTTTTTACTCCTGGGGGTCGGAATATAAATCCGGGAGATGGTTCACGACCGCGTGCAGATTATCTTCGCCCTCCTCCTACTACTCCCTGTCGCGGGATGCGTCTCGGTACCGAGTGCGAGCCAGTATGGTGCCGTACACGCCGAGAACGTCCCGGACAATCGAACGGAGTGGGCGATTCCGGCGTCGGCACTCGACGCGCCGGACGAGTTCTGGGATGCGCTCAACGAGGCCAAAAATGCGTCCGAAACGCCTGCATATGGTGTTCCAGAGCGGTTCGGTGTCACGCTCGACGAGCGAGCGTACACGGAGCTACTGCAATCGGTCGGGGCCACCGACGCGAATCACACGCACTCGTTCGTTCGGTACGAGGGAGAGATTCTGAAGCTATACTTCGGGAAGACGTTGCTCACGAGAACCGAATCGTACCCCTGACGGCGCGCTACAGCCCGCTCTGCGACTCCTCAGAAACGTCCCGGTAGGCCTCTGTCTCCGCGACCGCGCGGAGTTCCTCGACCACGTCGTACACGTCCTCGAAGCGCGTGTAGAGCGGGCTCGGGCAGACGCGGAAGACGTTCGGCGGGCGGAAGTCGCCGACGACGCCCCTGTCTTTCATGGCTTCGGTGATGCGCGCTGCCTCGGGGTGTTCGATGGCGACGTGACCGCCCCTGCGGTCGGGGTCGCGGGGCGACCCTATCGAAAAGGCGTCGCTCAGTCGGTCGTCCACGAGCGAGACGAGGGAGTCGGTGAGCGCGAGTGATTTCTCGCGGATTGCGTCGATACCGGCGTCGGTGACCACGTCGAGGCTGCCGTCGAGGGGGGCGGCGGCGAACACGGGGACGGTTCCGATTTGCCACGCGCCCGCGGTTCCGGCGTGGGTGTAGGTGTCTCGCATCTCGAACTGGGTGTCCTTCTCGTGACCCCACCAGCCGGCGAGCGCGGGCGTGCGCTCGTGGTGGCGTTCGTGGACGTAGAGACCGGCGATTGCGCCGGGGCCGGCGTTCAGGTACTTGTAGCTGCACCAGACGGCGAAGTCAGCGCCGATGTCGTGGAGGTCGTGCGGGACGACGCCGACGGAGTGCGCGAGGTCGAACCCGACGTAGGCGTCGTGGGCGTGTGCGGCGTCGGTGATGCGTTCGAGGTCGAGGAGCTGGCCGCTCCGGTAGAGCACCGAGGGGAGGAAGACGAGGTCCACGTCGTCGGTGAGGGCGGCTTCCACGTCCGCTTCGTCGATGGTGCGGCCGTCCCGACTCTCGACGACGACAGTGTGGGCGTCGGGGTCGAATCCCCGATTCCTGAGCTGGGCGCGGACGGCGTACGTGTCCGTGGGGAAGTTGAGTTCGTCCACGAGCACCAGCGGGTCGTCGAGGCCGTTGATGAGCGTTCCTAGCAGGGTGTGGATGTTGACGGTGGTGCTGTTCGCGGCGACGACCTCGTGTTCGCGCGCGCCGACGAGCGGGGCGAGCCGGCTCCCGAGATGCTCGCCGTAGCGGAACCACGGCGGGTCGCCGTCGAGCCAGCCGCGGATGCCGAGGTCGCGCCACTCCTCGACGACGCGGTCGAGCGCGGCCTCGGCGTCCGTCGAGATGGGGCCGAGGGAGTTGCCGTCGACGTAGTAGTCGTCGGGAACGCTGAATCGGTCGCGGTACGCGGCGAGGGGGTCGGCCGCGTCACGCTCGCGCGCAGCTTCTCGTGTCGTGTCCATACGCGACGTGAGAACCGGGGTGGTCGTAGGCCTTCCTCACTCCTCGTCGAGGAAGCCGACCGGGAGCTGGTCCGGAAGTTCGTCCGCGCGCCGGGCGCGGTAGCCGCCGTAGATTGTGAGGCCGACGAGCAGCCACGCGGCGAGGAGGAGGACGTTGTTCGCGAGGAGCGCGTCGCCGATTCGGCCGGCGGCGAGCAGGTCGAGCGCGTCGCCGATGGAGCCGAAGGAGAGCGTCTGCCACGCGAACACGGCCATCGCGGCGGCGCTGAACAGGCCGACGGCGCCGAGGACGGCGGGGGAGAACTGGAGGTTGCTGCGCTCGTAGAGGTCGGGGTTGACGTGCGGGAGCGCGACCGCGGAGAGGGAGTGCGCGAGGTACATCAGGACGAGCGCGCCGAGCGAGACGTTCAGCGCGTAGCTGAACGTCGACGTGGCGACCAGCGCGACCGAGATGCCCCACGTGATGGTGAGGCCCACGTCCGGCGTGCCGAAGCGGTCGTTGACGTGCGTGAGGGCGTCCGGGATGAGGCCGTCGCGGCCGAGACTGTAGAGGATGCGGGACGGCGCGACGTAGCCCGAGTTCGCGGTGGTGGCGTACGCGAGGATGCTCCCGACGGCGACGATGCCGGCGGTACCGACGGGGAAGTAGGTCGCGGCGGCGTCCGTGAGCGGCGTCCCGGAGGCGGCGACATCCCGCCAGGGGAGGACGCCGATGACGACGACGCTCACGAGGAGGTAGATGGCGCCGACGCCGACGACGCTCCCCGTAAACACCTTCGGGAGCGTCTCGCGGGGGTTCTCGGTTTCGCCCGCGGTCTGCGCGAGCGACTCGAAGCCGATGTAGGAGAAGAAGATGGCGCTCGTCCCGGCGACGAACGGCGCGACGAACCCGCTCCCGAACTTCTCCGCGGGAAAGAGCGGACTGAAGTTCCCGGGGTCGACGTGGAGCAATCCTGGGAGGCCGAGCAGGAGGAGGATGGCGACGAGGAGGCCGGTCATCGCCGCCTGTGTGCGGCCGAACACGTCCACGCCGACGAGGTGGACGAGGTAGAACGCAGTGAGGAAGACGACGGCCCACTCGGTCGCGCCGAGGAAGTCGAAGACGGGCCAGTACCCCATCGCGTTCCCAAACCCGGTGGCGAACACGGCTTGCGCGCCGATGAACGCCACCGTCTTCAACCAGATGAAGACGTAGCCGACGAGCGTCGAGTTCCACGTTCTGGAGATGTGCATGTACGCGCCGCCTGGGTGGTCGCCGAGCGGGCCGCTCATGTAGACTGAGTAGACGACTGCGGTCGCGAGGACGACGGGGACGCCGACGAGGAAGCCGAGCGGCACCGCCGGCCCCATGATGGCGGCGGCTTCGCCGGTGACGACGAAGATACCGGCACCTATCATGGTACCGACGATGACGGCGATGCTGTGTATCGACGTCAGGTTTCGTTCGAGGTCTCTCTCGGACATCACCCACCGGTATCGCCCGGCGACGTTTAGCGATGTGGAATTCCGGTCGTCGGACAACGATTATGGCGACCGAGAACCAAGGACGGGTATGAACGCGAAACGCCTGCTGTCGGTGCTCGCAGTCCTGTTCGTCGCGGCCACCCTCGTACACTACGTCCTCTTCGGACGCCTGCCGTTCGGGAAACCGCAGTTGCTGGAGGAGTGATTTTTTCACGGCGGGCGGAGACGCCACGGACGTGACTGTCGTCGGCCTGACGCCGCCGTACGTGTACGTGCTCGGCGCGGTGTACGCGGCCTGGACGCTTCCCGAAGTCGTGGACGACGCGCGCGGGAGCGACGACGGCCTCGACCTCGACGCGAACTCGCGGGTCGTGCTGTCCGTCGCGGTGGGCCTGGGGTTCGCGGCCGCGTTCTGGCTCGCGTTCCGCGCGCCGACGTGGGCGACGTTCGGCGGACTCGCGATGTCCGTGTTCTGGACTGGCGTGCTCGTGACGCTCGCGGGCGTCGCGCTCCGCTGGTACAGCATCCGCACGCTCGGCGACGCCTTCGACCGGTCGGTGACCGTGACCGACGACCAGACCGTCGTCGCACGTGGACCGTACGCCGTCGTCCGCCACCCCGCCTACACAGGCGGCTTCCTCGCTATTCTCGGCGTCGCGCTCTCGCTCGGCACGTGGCCGGGCGTCACCGCGGTCGCCGCGGGCGTCAGCGCGGGATACGCGTACCGCATCCGCGTGGAGGAGCGCGCGCTCCGCCGCGAGCTCGACGGCTACGACGACTACTGCGAGCGCGTTCCGTACCGCCTCGTCCCGGGAGTCTATTAGGCGGGACTGCGTCGAGTCGGCCGTGACGCTGGACGACGACCTGGCGGCCGAAATCCGCGAGATAGAGGCGATGGGCGTTCCGCCGTGGCACGCGATGAGCGTCGCGTCCGCGCGCCGCGTGGAGGACGACGTGTTCGGCGGCACGTCGAGAACGGTCGGGTTCGTGCGCGACCTCGCAATCCCGGGGCCGCGCGGCGAGATACCCCTGCGCGTCTACCGAGATACGGACGACCCGCGGGGGACGCTCGTGTTCTACCACGGCGGCGGATGGACGCTCGGAACGCTCGACTCCGCTGGCGACCTCTGCCGGGAGCTCGCCGCGCGCACCGACCGCGTCGTCGTCTCCGTCGACTATCGACTCGCGCCCGAACACCCGTTCCCCGAAGGCTTGGACGACGCGTACGCCGCGCTAGAGTGGGTCAACGAGCACGCGGACACGTTCGACGGCGCGGGCGACATCGCGGTCGCTGGAACGAGCGCGGGCGGAAACCTCGCCGCCGCCGTCGCGCTCCGCGCCCGCGACCACGACGGCCCCGCTCTCTCCCATCAGGCGCTCCTCTACCCCATCACGAACCACGCGTTCGACACGGAGTCGTATCGCGAGAATGCGGACGGGCCGTTGCTCACGCGAGCGGACATGGAGTGGTTCTGGGAGCGGTACGTGCGGAGTCCGGTGGACGCGGCGAACCCGTACGCGAGCGTGCTCCGCGCCCCCGACCACTCCGACCTCCCGGACGCGACGGTGGTGACGGCGGGCCACGACCCGCTCCGGGACGACGGCACGGCGTACGCCGACGCCCTCGACAGAGCGGGGACGCCGGTCGAACACCACCACTACCCCTCGATGGCGCACGGCTTCCTCAGCCTCACGGACAGCGTCGGTGTCGCGGACGACGCGATGGCGGCGGTGGCGGACCACCTCTGATACCCCCAGGAGACCGCGCATCACTTCTGCGGGATAGGATTCTTAGTATGTCGCGTAACATCACGATACATGTCTGACGGAGATTCGTACGACGTAGCGGCGTACCGTCGTGCGCATGAGGATGCACAGAGAACACTCGACAAGAAGCTCGCTACGTTTGACGAAATATCGACGAACGCGTGGCAACTCATTCGGTTCAACGGCCTGGTCGTGGCCGCGATCGGAACCGGCCTAACAGTTTCAAAGATGTCTCCCGTCGCGATAGTAAACGCCGGGTCGGTTGCGGGTGCACTACTACTCGTGGTGAGTACGGTTATCGCGCTCTGGGCGAAGCGAAAACGGCGCGTCACTGCGGGACCCGGGCAGGAGGCGTTCGAAGCGATAGAAGCCCAGGGTCTTAGCGAAGTTCAATACCTCTGGTGGATAACGACCGACCAGTATCCGAAGTGGATAGCGCAGGCGGAGACCGTGTCAGCCCGGAAGGCGAAACGCGTGAATATAGCGACGTACGCGTCCCTTCTCGGGGTGGCGACGCTCGTAGCCGGGATACTTTTCACGCTATACGTGCCATGAGTTAGCATGAGTGATGAAGAAGACGAGGGTCCGGACGGTATAGAGGTCGAGTCACTTCCGGACGACTCGGGAGAAACGGTCATGCTGGGAGAGAACACGGAGGAGGGCGATGACGAATGACTGAGGAGGAAGACGACACAGACGGCCCCGGTGAAATAGACGTTGAGGCGTTACCGGACGATAGCGGCGAGCCGCTGATGAAGTCGGAAACCACCGACGATTCAGGCCGGGACGAGGAGTGAGGTCGCCCGCACGGTTGGCCGCATGAGGAACCGTTTTGAATCCGCCCCGGGAAACGCGACCGTATGAAGGAGGTGTACGTCGTGGGCGCGGGCCAGACCGATTACGGGTCGTTCCCGCGCGAGTCGTATCGCTCCCTGTTCAAGGAGGCCGTGGACACGGCCGTCGACTCCACGGACGCGGAGTTCGACCGGGAAGACGTGGACGAGGCGTACGTCGGCACGCTCGGCGTCGGCGGCCGCCAGCTCGGCCTTCCCGGGCCCGCCGTCACGGAGTTCGCGGGATTGAATGGAACGTCGACGACGCGCGTGGAGAACGCCTGTGCGGCGAGCGGCGTCGCGCTCCGGCAGGCCGTGCTCGCCGTTCGCGCGGGCGTCGCGGACGTGGCGCTCGCGGGCGGGTTCGAGGTGATGAACGACGTGAGTAGCGAGCGAACGGGCGAGTGGCTCGGCGTCTCCGGCGAGACGGAGTGGGAGCGTATGGCCGGCACGACGTTCTCCGGCGTGTACGCGCAGATGGCGGACGCGCACATGGCCGAACACGGAACGACGCGCGAACACCTCTCCCGGGTCGCGGTGAAGAACCACGCGAACGGCGCGAAGAACCCGCACGCCCAGCTGGGGTTCGAGACGAGCCTGGAGGACGCGATGAACGCGCCGGCGGTCGCCGACCCCCTGAACCTGTTCGACTGCTGTCCGACCTCCGACGGCGCGAGCGCCGTTCTGGTGGCGTCCCGGGACGCCGCGGAGGAACTCACCGACAACCCGATTCGCATCGCGGGCGCGGGTCAGTCGAGCGGCCGCGTTGGGCTGTTCCAGCGGCCGAGCCTCACGGAGATTCCGGCGACCCAGCGCGCCGCCGAGCAGGCGTACGACGAGGCCGACATGGGTCCCGAGGACGTGGAGTTCGCGGAGGTCCACGACTGCTTCAGCATCGCGGAACTCCTCGCGTACGAGGACCTCGGGTTCTGCGAGCGCGGCGAGGCCGGGCCGTACGTCGCGTCCGGCGCGACCGAACCCGACGGCGAGCGTCCCGTCAACCTCTCGGGCGGCCTGAAGTCGAAGGGCCACCCCATCGGCGCGACCGGCGGCGGGCAAGTGGTGGAGGTGTTCAAGCAACTCCGCGGCGAGGCCGGCGACCGCCAGGTCCCGGGGCTCTCCCGCGGCCTGACGCACAACGTCGGGGGGAGCGGTGGCGCCGTCGCCGTCCACGTCTTCGAGGAGGGATGGGCGTGAACGCGCTCGACTCCCTCGGGGTGTACACGCCCCGGGCGCGCATCAGCGCGGAGGAGCTGGACGCGGCGCTCGCGTCCGTCCACGCGCGCGGCGTGGACACGAAGGCCGTCGCGGCCGCGGACGAGGATTCGGTGACGATGGCGCACGCCGCGGCGCGAGACGCCATCCAGGCCAGCACGTACGAGCGCGACGACCTCGGACTCGTCGCGTTCGCCACCACGACACCGCCGCTCGCGGAGGGCGACGTGGCGGGCACGCTCGCGGAACTGCTGGGCCTCCCCCGCGACGCGACGGCGGTCGCGCACACGCAGAGTCCGCGGGGCGGCGTGCAGGCGCTCCGGGACGCGCTTGACGCGGACGGCGCGGCGCTCGCCGTCGCGGCGGACAGCCCGTTCGGCGACCCCGGTGACGGCATCGACCACGCGGCCGGCGCGGGCGCGGTGGCGTTCGTCGCCGGCCCCGACGGCGACGTGACCGTGCAGGATACCGCGTCCTACACCGAGGAGTTCCCGGGGACGCGCTACCGACCGCGGGGGTCGCGGGACGTGGAGACGTACGGCGCGACCGAGTACGAGCGCGACGCCTACCGCACCAGTCTCGCGGAAGCGGTCACGGGACTCGGCGGGACGCCGGACGCGCTCGCGCCGACCGCGCCCGACGGCGGCCTCCCCTACCGGGGTGCGCGCGCCGTCGAGGGCGACGCGTCGGTGTACGAGCGCGCGCACGACCTCGGCGATACGGGCGCGGCCAGCCCCCTGTTCGGACTGCTCGCCGCGTGGGACGCCGACGAGACGGACGTCGCCGTGGTCGGGTACGGGAACGGCGCGGACGCCGTCCACCTCGACGGTGCGCTCCCGGTGCCCGACGAGCGCGACACCGTGAGCATCGACTATCCACAGTACGCTCGCAAGCGCGGTCACATCGGGGGTGACGCCTGATGGGCGCGTACGTCAGCCTCCCGACGTGGTGGCGGAGCAACGACGCCCGGTATCGCCTCGTGCTCGAGAAGTGTCCGGCGTGCGGCGCGCACAACTTCCCCGCGGAGGGCGTCTGCGCGTCCTGTAACGCGGACGCCGACTTCGAGGAAGTCGAACCCGACGGGGTGGGGACGGTGCAGGCCGTCACCGTCATCTCCGGCGGCGCGCCGCCCGAGTTCGACGAGTACCAGACCCGGGAGGGCGCGTTCGCCACCGGCATCGTCGAGCTGGCGGAGGGGGCGCGGCTCCCCGCGATGTTCTGCGACTGCGACCCGAACGAGATTTCGCGCGGCGACCGGGTCGAAGCCGTGGTGCGTCGACTCTACGAGCAGGAGGGCGTGCCGCGGTACGGCGTGAAGTTCCGGCCGGTCGAGTAGGCCGCCGTTCGCGTCGGCAACCCTAGAACTATTACGGATATTCGTTATTATTCATTCATGGTGGACGCTACCATTGAGGTCATCGACCGCGGCGGACTGAAATGTGACCTGAACTACCTCATCGAGGGGAACACGCTCGGTTCGCACGACGAACCGAACCCGGACACCGATTACATCGAAATCCCGGTGTGGAACCTCGTCATCGACCACCCCGAGGCGACCATCCTCTGGGACACCGGCAACCACGAGGACGCACTCGACGGCCACTGGCCGGAAGGGTTGAAACAGGCGTTCTATCCCCACGACGTACGCGAACACACGCTCGAGGGCGACCTCGCTGACGCCGGCTACAGCCTCGACGACATCGACGCAGTGTTCCAGACGCACCTCCACCTCGACCACGCGGGCGGCCTCCATCACTTCGACGGCACCGACGTTCCCGTCTACGTGCACGAAGAAGAGGTGAAGTTCGCGTACTACAGCGCGAAGACCGACAAGGGGAGTGGCGCGTACATCCTCGATGACTTCGACCACGACCTGAACTGGCAGATCCTCCACCAGGACCGCGAGTCGCACTTCGAGGACATGGAGTTCATCCGACTTCCCGGTCACACCCCCGGCATGACCGGAACGATGATTCACCTCGACGATGCCGGAACAGTTGTGTTCGCGAGCGACGAGATATACCAGAGCGAGAACTACGAGGACGAGACACCGCTCGGCGCAAGCCTCCTGTGGAGCCACCAGCACTGGTTTGAGAGCCTCCAACGCCTCAAGGACCTCGAACGCCGCCACGACGCGGAGGTCGTCTACGGCCACGACCCCGCTCAGTTCGAGACGATTCAGGGAGGGTGGTCATAGATGAGCTACGAACGCTCGGTCTCCGCCGACGGACACGAACTCTCCCCGGAGACGGTCTGGCACATCCAGATGCCGGAGATACGGTTCGGCCGCGACTCGGTGGAAGAACTCGGGTTCCAGCTCGGCGACCTCGGCGTCCCGGAGGACGCGCACGGCCTCGTCGTCACCGACGAGACGCTCGTCGAACTCGGACACGCCGACCGCGTCGTCGACACCCTCACCGATGCCGGGTTCGCGGTGGACGTGTACGACGAATCACAGCGCGAGCCGTCCGTCTCGGACGTGGAGGACTGCGTCGGGTTCGTGCGTGACGAGAAAGGCGAAGAGGGGTACGACTTCTACGTCGGACTGGGCGGCGGAAGCTGCATGGACACGGCGAAAATCGCGCGCACCATCGTCGCGAACGGCGGCGAGCCACTGGACTACGTCGCCGAGCCCACGGGCGAGGGTGAACCGGTCACGAACTCGGGGCCGCCGCTCGTGTTGATGCCGACGACCGCCGGAACCGGCGCGGAAATCTCTCCCGTCGCGATTCTCTCCGTGGAGGAGAAGAACATCAAGGAAGGCATCTCCAGCAACCACGTGCGCGCCGACGCCGCGGTCATCGACCCGACGTTCACGACGACGCTTCCGCCGGAGCTCACCGCGAAGACGGCGATGGACGCGCTCGGCCACGCCATCGAGGGCTACACGACCCACGAGTACGACTCACTGATGCGCGCGACCGACCCCGCCGAACGCCCCGTCTACGCGGGCCGCACGCCCCTGACCGAGATGTTCTCGGAGAAGGCCATCGACCTCCTCTCGAACAACGTCCGTACCGCCGTCCACAACGGCGACGACCTCGAAGCCAGGGAGAACATGCTGCAGGGCGCGCTGTTCGGCGCCATCGCGGGCCTGACCGCGGGCGCGAGCCTCTGTCACGCGATGGCGTACCCCGTCGGAAACCGCTATCACACGAAACACGGTGAGACCATCGCCGTGCTGACGCCAGCGAGCACCATCGACTACAACTCCGCGAGCGACCCCGCTCGGTTCGCGGACCTCGCGGAGATGTTCGACGTGGACACCACGGGTATGACGAACCGCGAAGCCGCGGACGCCCTCAAGGAGCAGTACATCCAGCTCCAGAAGGACTTGAACGTCCTGCCGAGCGGCCTCAACGAACTCGCGGGAGTCACGGAGGACGACGTGGACTGGCTGGCGAAACAAACCGTGGAAACCCAAAAGCGGCTCCTCCGCACGAACCCACGGCCCGTCACGGAGGAGGACGTTCGAGAGATTCTCCTCGACGCGCTCCACAACTGGGATTAGCGGAGGTCCGCGCGCCGCACCTTCCCGGTCGTCGTTTTGGGGAGTTCCTCGATGAACTCGACCGCCCGCGGATACTCGTACTTCGCGAGCCGCTCTTTCACGTGCGACTTGAGTTCCTCCCTGCGTTCGTCGCTCGGTTCGTAGCCGTCCGCGAGCACGACGAACGCCTTCGGAACTTCCCCGCGCTCGTCGTCCGGCACACCGATGACCGCGGCGTTCGCGACGGCGTCGTGGCCGGCGAGGCTCTCCTCGATTTCCTCCGGGCCGATGCGGTAGCCCGCGGAGATGATGACGTCGTCCGTCCGGCTCACGAACGCCACGTAGCCGTCCTCGTCCATCACGCCGAGGTCCTCGGTGAGCAGCCAGCCGTTCCGGACCTTTCCCGCCGTCTTTTCGGGCTTGTTGAGGTACGATTTGAAACAGACGGGGTCGCCGTCGTACCGGACGGCTATCTCCCCGGTGTCGCCGGGGTCGACGGTCGGTTCCGCGGACTCCGTGTCGACGATTCGGACGTCGTGGCCGGGGGCCGCCAGTCCCATCGTTCCCTCGCGGAACTCGGTGAGCGCGGTGCAGTCGCCGATGAGGAGGTTCGCTTCGGTCTGTCCGTACGCTTCGTGGACGGCCGCGCCCGCGAACACGTCCTCACCCCAGTCGACGATGCTCTGCCCGAGGGATTCACCGCCGCTCGCGATGACGCGGACGGAGTCGGTGTCGTGCGTGCTCGTGGGGTCCTCAACGCGCATCATCATCCGGAGCGCGGTCGGCGGCGCGAACAGGATGGAGACGTCGTAGCGGTCGATGGTTTCGAAGGCGTCGGTCGGGTCGAACGGACCGCCCGCGGACGCCACGACGGGGCGGCCGTAGTAGAGCGCGGGGAAGACGATGTCGAAGAGCGAGGCGACCCACGCCCACTCGGACGGCGTCCACGCGACGTCGTCCTCGCGGAGGTCGAGGTTGCAGAACGAGGTGAGGAAGAGCGGGAGGTGGCCGAGGAGGACGCGGTGCGCGTGCCGGACGCCCTTCGGGTCGCCGGTCGTGCCGGACGTGTAGATGATGATGGCGTCGTCTTCGGCGTGCGTGTCAGCGACATCGAAGTCTCGCTCGAGGCCCTCGATAGCCGCCCAGAGGTCGGTTTCGCCCTCGCCCGGGTCGTCGACGTCCACGGTGAGGACGGTGTGGAGGTCGTCGAGGTCGTCTCTGACGCTTCGGAGGGTGTCGGCGTTCGACTCGTCCACGACGCACGCGACCGCGTCGGAGTCGTCGAGGCGGTAGGAGAGGCCGTCGACGCCGAATAGCGTGCTCAGCGGGACGGAAACGGCGCCGAGTTTCCACGCTGCGAGGTGGGCGACGACAGTCTCCGGCTTCTGCGGCGCGTTCACGCCGACGCAGTCGCCGGGTTCGACGCCGCGCTCCCGGAGGTGGTTCGCGAGCTGGTTCGTCCGGTCGGCGAGGTCGCTGAACGTGACGGTGCGTTCGCGGTCGCCGTCCTCCGCGAACAGCGCTACGCGGCCGTCGTCCGATGCCCAGCGGTCGCAGACGTAGTGCGCCATGTTGAACCGCTCCGGGACCTCCCACTCGAATCCGTCCCGGAGTTCGCCGTAGTCGTTCCACTCGTCCTCGTAGAAGTGGTACGCGTCGATTCGATCTGGTATTGACACACAGTAACAATATACAACGTTCGTTATAAATTCCGGGCCGGGCTGTTTTAGCGGTAGAAAACTATCCAGATACTCAATCGAACGTCGGTATTTATTATTCGCGAATACACAGACATTGTTAGATATGGTTTCGATACGGGGGTACGGTTCGTACGTGCCGCTCTACCGAATCGAGCGGTCGACAATCGCTGAACAGTACGGCGAGCGCGCGGGCGGCGGGGAGACCGCGGTCCCCGCGCACGACGAGAACGTGACGACGCTGGGCGTGCAGGCGGCGAAGAACGGGCTCGCGCACGCCGGCGTGGACGCGCCGGACGCCGTGTACGCGGCGACGACGAGCGACGACTTCGACGAGCGCGGCGTCGCCCCGCACGTCGCGTCCGCGGTCGGCGCCGGAACGGACAGCCGCGTGGGCGATTTCCAGGGGAGCGCGCGGGCGGCGACGAACGCCGTGCTCGCGGCGCGGGACGCCATCAAGGCGGGCCGGGCCGACACCGCGCTCGTCGTCGCGAGCGACGTTCTCACCGCCGACGCGGGAACGAGCGCCGAACGGACCGGCGGCGCGGGCGCGGGTGCGCTCGTCCTCGGCGAGGGCGACGGCGTCGCCGACCTCGCGGACACCGCGGTCGCGACCACCGGGTTCGTCGGCCGGTTCAAGCAGGCGGGCGAGACCCCCGAGGAGGGCGACGGACGATTCAATCGCGAACACTACCTCGACGCCGTCACGACCGCCGCGGGCGCGCTCGATGGTTCGTTCGACCGCGCGACGTTCCCCGCGCCTGACGGCCGGTGGGCGTCGAAGGCCGCCGGTGCGCTCGACCTCGACGCCGACCTCGACTCGACGTTCGACGCGGTCGGGTTCGCGGGCGCGGGCGGCGTCCTCCTCGACCTCGCTGCGAGCCTCGACGCCGCGGACGCGGGCGACACCGTCCTCGTCGCCGGCTACGGCCCCGGCGGCTGTGACGCGCTCAGCATCGAACGCACGACCGACTCAGTACCCGAGATGCCCACCGACGACTACATCGAGAGCAAGGAGTACGTCCCGTACGGCAAACACCGCGGATTCCGCGGGGGTGACGCCTGATGTACGAACCGCCGTTCACCCGGGACCGGGACGCGAACGAACGCCTCAAAGCCCGCGAGTGCAACGCCTGCGGCTGGGTGAGCTTCCCCGAGTTCCGCGACATCTGCAAGCGCTGCGGGACCGTCGGCGAGTGGACGAACACCGAACTCGAAGAGCGCGGCACCGTCCAGTCCTACGTCGTCCAGCAACGCCTCCCGGACGAGTTCGAGACACCGCTCCCGCTCGCGATTATGGACGTTCCCCAAACGTCGGGTGGCAACCCCGCCCGCGTCTACGGCCTGTTCACGGAAACCGACCCCGACAACATCGACATCGGGATGGAGGCCGAGGCCGACTTCCGCCGCATCTTCGACGTGGACAGCCTGCCAATCCACTCCTTCAAATTCAAGCGCTCGCGGGGTGACCGCCTATGAGCCGCGACGTTGCGGTCGCCGGTGCGGGAATGATAGACTTCGGGGAGCTGTTCGACCAGTCGTTCGACGACATGGCCGAACAGGCGTACCTGAACGCGCTGGACGACGTGGACAAAGGTATCGACAGCGAGGACATCGACGCGGCGTGGTTCGGCACGCTCGACATCGCCGAGAACGCCTCGTCCGGCCTGGGTCTCAGCCATCCGACGGGCCTGTTCGAGATGCCGGTGACGCGCGTGGAGAACGCGTGTGCAACCGGGAGCACGGCGTTCCGGTCCGCGGTCGAGGCGGTGCGCGCCGGGTCGGCGGACGTGGCGCTCGTGCTGGGCGCGGAGAAGATGCGGGACTCCGCGGGCGGACTCATCGAGGGCGCGTCCCTCGAACAGGTGTGGCGCGGCCGCGGCGTCACGATGCCCGCGTTCTTCGGCCTGCGCGCGACCCGACACATGGAGGAGTACGGAACCACGCGCGAGCAGGTCGCCGAGGTGTCCGTGAAGAACCACGAGAACGGCTCGAAGTACCCGCACGCGCACTACCGGTTCACGTGCAGCGTCGACGACGTGGTGAACAGCCCCCAGGTCACCTACCCATTGAACCTCTACGACTGCTGTCCCGTCACGGACGGCGCGGCCGCGACCGTCATCGTGAGCGAGGACGTGGTCGACGAGTACACGGACGACCCAGTCTGGGTCGCCGGAAGCGGACTCGCGACCGACACCTTCCAGCGCGGGAAAGCGGAGTCGCTCGTCGGATTCCCCGCGACCCGGCAGGCCGCCGAGCAGGCGTACGAGGAAGCGAACATCACGGCCGACGACATCGACGTGGCGGAGGTTCACGACTGCTTCACCATCACCGAACTCGTGACGTACGAGGACCTCGGGTTCTGCGAGAAAGGTGAGGGCGGCGCGTTCGTCGAATCCGGGAAGCCCCACCTGGACGGCGAGAAGCCCGTGAATCCGTCCGGCGGCCTGCTCGCGAAGGGCCATCCCATCGGCGCGACCGGCGTCGCGCAGGTGAACGAGATTTACGAACAACTCCGCGGCGAGGCGGGCGCGGTGCAGGTGGAGAACGACCCCGAGTACGGCCTCCAGCACAACATCGGCATCGGCCGGGACGCCACCGGGAGCGTCTCCTGCATCAACGTCCTCTCGAAGCACCGTCCATAGCCCGGCGGCCATAGATTTATCCCGCGTTTTGCGGTAGCACTCCACATGGAGTACGCGTACGTCCGCGAGGGCGAAGTGGAGCAAGTCGACCTCTCGGAGAACGACGAAACGCCGCCCGACCACGGAATGCTCCCCGTCGACGACGCGCTCGGCCTGGAGGAGATGCGGGCGAAGGTGTGGCACATCGACCCCGGCGAGGAAATCGGCTATCACGCGCACAGCGAGCAAGAAGAACTGTTCTACGTCGCCGAGGGGACGTTCAGCCTCAAACTCGGGCGGTCCGGCGACACGGAGGTCGTCGAAGCCGGGCCGGGGACGTGGTGGGCGGCGGGACCGATGGTCGGGCACGGCCACCGGAACGTCGGCGACGAGACCGGAGTCGTGTTCGCGTTCGGCGCGCCCGCAATCCAGGACGAGGGCCTGAACCCCCACGACATCGACGAAGGAGGCCGATGACGCTCGAACCCGGCGACCGGCCGCGGAACTGCGAGGGCTTGCTCTGCGACGGCGAAGTGTTCACCGCGACCTCCATCGAGGAGGTGAGTGAGGGCGGCGTGCTGTTCGTGTTCTACGGGTTCGCGTTCAGCGCCATCGCGGAGAACTGGTGGCGGCAGTACGACCGCCGGGGCTGGGACGACTTCGACGTGCCCGTCGTCGGCGTCGGCCGGGACGGCCCGAACGCCCAGAACGCCTTCCTCCGCAGTCTCGACAGCCCGTTCCGCATCTACGCGGACGTGGACGGCCGGCTGGCAGAGGAGTTCGGCGTGCTCGCGCGCCGCGAGAACATGGCTGGCGTGCGGATTCCGAAGCGGAGCGCGTTCCTCCTCGACGCCGACCGCGCGGTCGAAGCCGCATGGGTGCTCGACGACTGGACGACGCCGATGCCCGCGAGCGACATCGAGGAGGCGATTCGATGAGAGCGAGCGTCCAGCTCGCGGGCGACGACCCCGTGGCGTTCGCGGAGCGCGCCGAGGAACTGGGATACCGGGGCGTGTGGACGGGCGAACTCTGGGGGACGGACGCGTTCGTCACGCTCGCGCGCATCGCCGAACGGACGGACGTGGACGTGGGAACGAGCATCGTGAACGCGTACTCGCGGTCTCCGGCCGCGCTCGCGAGTGCGGCGGCGAGCATCAGCGAGGCGACGAACGGCCAGGTCACGCTCGGCATCGGGACGAGCACCGCGAAAGCCGTCGAGGACTTGCACGGAACGGCGTTCGCGAATCCGCCGCGGCGCCTCCACGAGACGATAGAACTCGCGAGGCGTTTTCTCGAAACCGACGACCGCGTGTCGTACGACGGCGAGCTGTTCTCGGTGCAGGACTTCCCGGGATTGGACGCGGACGTGCCCGTGTACGCGGCGGCGCTCGGGCCGGCGACCAGGCGCGCGACCGGTCGCGTGGCGGACGGCTGGCTCCCGCACAACATCCCGTTCGAGCGCCTCGAACCCGCGTTCGAGCTGGTGGCGCGGACGGCGCGCGAGGCGGGCCGCGACCCCGACGACATCGACGTGGTGCCGTACGTGCCGTCGGCCGTAAGCGAGAACCGCGCCGAGGCGTACGACGCCATCAGGGGCCACCTCGCGTACTACGTCGGGAGCGCGGACGGCTACAAGAACGCGGTCGCGCAGTCGTTCCCCGACGAGGCGGAGGCGGTCGCGGACGCGTGGCGCTCCGGCGACCGCGCGGCGGCCAGGGAGCGCGTGAACGAGGCGATGGTGGACGCGCTCGGCGTCGCCGGCACGCCCGAAACGGCGCGTGAACGACTGCGCGAGGTCGCGGCGCTCCCGGTGGTTGACGAGCCGCTGGTCGTGACGCCGTCGAACGCGAGTCCGGCGCTCGTCGAGCGCACCGTCGAGGCGCTCGCGCCGGCGAAACTATGAATCCACGAAGATGGAGCGGTCGAGGTCGGCGGGACTCGTGTTCCCGGTGAGCGCGAGCGTGAGGTCGAAGTCGGCGAGGAAGTTCTCAACGACTTCCTGTACGCCCTCGGCGCCGTCGAGCGCGAGGCCGTACGCGTAGGGGCGGCCGAGCAGAACGGTGTCCGCGCCGAGCGCGAGCGCGACGATGGCGTCCGCGCCCCGGCGGATTCCCGAGTCGAACAGCACGTCCGCGTCGTCGCCGACCGCGTCCACGACTCCGGGGAGGGCGTCGAGCGCGGCGACGGCGTTGTCCACCTGGCGGCCGCCGTGGTTCGACACGACGATTCCGTCCGCACCCTTCTCGACGGCGCGGCGGGCGTCAGCGGGGTGGAGGATGCCCTTGAGCACTATCGGGAGGTCTGTCTGGTCGGTGAGCCAGTCGAGGTCGTCCCAGGTGAGCGTGGCGTCCCCGAAGACGGCGAGGAACTCGCTCAACGCGGCGTCCATGTTCTCCTCGGGCGGCTGGGAGAGCAGGTCGCGAAAGGCGGGGTCGCTCGTGTAGTTCGCGACGCCCTCGCCGTCGAGGAACGGCAGGTATCCCTGGGAGACGTCGCGTTCGCGCCACCCCATCATCGGCGTGTCGAGCGTCACGACGAGCGCGTCGTAGTCGGCGTTTTCGGCGCGTTCGACGAAGCTCGCGGCGATGTCGCGGTCGCTCGACCAGTAGAGCTGGAACCACTTCGGCGTGTCCCCGAGTTCGTCAGAGACGTCTTCGAGCGTCTCGGAGGACGCGGAGCTGAGGCACATCGGGACGCCGGTGTCGGCGGCGGCGTCCGCGGTCGCGAGTTCGCCGTTCTCGTGGATGATGGACTGCACGCCGATTGGCGCGAGCACGACCGGCGCGGGGAGCGTCTGTCCGAGCACCTCGACGGAGAGGTCGCGTTCGGACACGTCGCGGAGCATTCGGGGAACGATACGGTGGTCGCGGAACGCCCGCCGGTTCTCGGAAACGGTGTCCTCGCTGCCCGCGCCGCCCTTCACGTACGCGTACGCCTCGTCGCTCATCGCGTCGAGCGCCTGGCGTTCGAGTTCCTCGAACTTCGGCGGAATGTCGGGCGTCTCGCCCATCAGCATTCCCTGTCCGTACACCGCCTGCTGTCGGCTGTCGCCCGGGTTCTCCATACTCGGGGTTTCGACTGATGTGTGTTAACTGTTCGCTCGACCGGCGTCCGAGTGAACGAAACTAAGGTAAACTCGACGCTCGATGAACAACGTTCACAATACCTAAGGCGGGGACGGCCGTCGCTTTGACCATGAATCTCGTCGAGAACGTCCGGAGCGCAGTAGACGACCACCCGGAGAACGTCGCCATCCACTACGAGGGGCGCGAACAGACCTACGAGGAGTTCTGGGAGCGCACCGGCCAGTTCGCGGCGGCGCTCGAACGAGAGGGCATCCAGCCCGACGACCGCGTCGCGGTGTACCTACCGAACCTCCCGCAGTTCGTCACCGCCTTCCACGGCATCATGCGCGCCGGCGGCATCGTCGTGCCGATGAACCCCCAGTACCGCTCGCGCGAACTCGAACACCTCCTCGGGGACTCCGGGGCGAACGCCGTCGTCACCCTCCCGAGCCTCGTCGAACACGTCGAGGACGTGCGCGAGGACACCGACGTGGAGTTCGTCGTCACCGTCGGCGCGGAGACCGAGACCTCGACCGCGTTCGAGGAGTTCCTCGCCGAGGACACGTTCGGCCCCGTCGAGCGCGACGACGACGACGTGGCCTGTCAGCCGTACACGTCCGGCACGACGGGTACGCCGAAGGGCGTCCTCCTGACGCACGAGAACCTCTACTGGGACGCGGACGTGGCCGACGCCCCCATTCCGGACGGTATCCGCGCGGACGACCGCCATCTCGGCGTCCTCCCGCTCTTCCACATCTACGGGATGACCGTCACGATGAACGGCACGCTGTTCAACGGCGGCGCGTACTACCCGATGCCCGAGTGGGAGGCCGCGGAAGCAGTCGACCTCATCGAGGACGAGGACATCACGCTCGTCCACGCCGTCCCCGCGATGTACAACGACCTCGTCAGTCAGCCGGACGCCGCCGAGTTCGACTTCTCCAGTCTGCGGTTCGTGAACTCCGGCGGGAGCGGCCTCCCGATGGAAGTCCTCGAGACCTGGGACGACCTCTACGACGTGCCGCTCTGCGAGGGCTACGGGCTCACGGAAACGAGTCCCGTCACGCACGCGAACCACCCCGACGACCGCCGCCCCGGCAGCATCGGCAAGCCGCTGCCCGGCGTCGACGCCCGCATCGTGGACGACGACTTCGAGACAGTCGACGCCGTCGAGGAAGGCCCCGTCGACGAGGAGGAGGTCGCACTCCACGAAATCACCGGCGAGCTCGTCATCGCGGGCCCGAACGTGATGAAGGGCTACTACGAGCGCCCCGAAGCCAACGAGGAAGCGTTCACCGAGGCGGACGGGAAGCGCTGGTTCCACACGGGCGACATCGGCTACCACGACGAGGACGGCTTCTTCTACGTGGTCGACCGGAAGAAGCACATGATCGTCACGGGCGGCTACAACGTCTATCCGCGCGAGGTCGAGGAGTTGCTCTTCGAGCACGAGGACGTGGCCGACGCGGCCGTCGTCGGTGTCCCCGACGAGCGCCGCGGCGAAACCGTGAAAGCGTTCGTCGTCAAGACGCCCGACGCGGACGTGACCGCGGACGAACTCAAGCAGTTCTGCCTCGACAACCTCGCGCCCTACAAGCACCCGCGCGAGGTTGAGTTCGTACAGGAACTCCCGCGCACCACCACTGGAAAGGTGCAGAAGTACGAACTCGCGGGAGAGGAGTAGGTCAGCCCGCAGGGCTGACCGAACGTCCGAACGCGGAGCGGTGCGACCCGTGAGGAGTAGGCGACGCCGAGTAACGCGAGGCGTCGCCGAACACCCGAGCGGTGCGCGGTGGTGTGTGTGCGTGAGCGACTGGTGAAGGCGCCGGTCGGTTAACGAAGGTAGATTTTTTGCAAACTTATTAAACGGTAGAGTCTAATTATCGCGTATGAGTTTCCAGCTCTCAGACGAGCATCGGGCGATTCGAGAGGCGGTTCGCGAGTTCGGCGAGAACGAGATAGAGCCGGTCGCGCGCGAGCACGACGAAAACAAGTCGTATCCGTACGACCTCGTGGAGAAGGCGGCGGAGTTCGACTTCGTCGCGCCCGGGATTCCCGTCGAGTACGGCGGCGCGGGGATGGACACGCTGTCCAGCATCATCGTCACCGAAGAACTCTGGCGCGCCGACCCCGGTATCGGGAGCGCCATCGGGAGCCGTGGGTTCGGGTCGAACATGATTCGGAAGTACGGCGACGAGTGGATGAAGGAGGAGTGGCTGCCGAAGATCGCGAACGGCGAGTCCGCGTGCTGTTCCTGCATCAGCGAACCCGCGCACGGGTCGAACGTCGCCGGTATCGAGACGGTCGCGGAGAAGGACGGCGACGAGTACGTCATCAACGGGAACAAGATGTGGATCACGAACGGCACCGTTGCGGACGTCGGCGTCGTGATGACGAAGACGGACACCGAGGTCGAACCCCAGCGCAAGGGCATCACGGCGTTCCTCGTTCCCACCGACACGGACGGCTTCGAGACGACGAAAATCGACAACAAGCTCGGGATTCGCGCGAGCGACCTCGCGGAAGTCCAGTTGAACGACGTGCGCGTCCCCGAGGAGAACGTCATCGGCGAGGTGAACAAGGGCTTCTACCAGCTGATGGACTTCTTCGCGTCCGGTCGGACGAGCGTCGCGTCCCAGGCCGTTGGTGTCGCGCAGGCCGCTATCGACGAGGCGAAGGCGTACTCGAACGAGCGCGAGCAGGGCGGACAGCTCATCAAGGACTACCAGGCCGTCAGTCACATGATTGCCGAGATGGCGGCGAACACGGAGGCCGCGCGCTCGCTCACGTATCGGGCCGCGGCCGCGGTCGATAACGGCGACGACCAGGAGGCGACGCGGTTCGCGTCGATGGCGAAGCTCACCGCGTCCGAGAACGCCGTGGATGTCGCGGACGACGCGATTCAGGTGCACGGCGGCGCCGGGTTCGTCACCGACCATCCCGTCGAACGCTACTACCGGGACGCCCGCATCACGAAAATCTACGAGGGCACCTCGGAGATTCAGAAGAACATCATCGCCGGCCAGATACTCTGATGAACCACGAGGAGTACCGCGCGCGACAGGACACGGTCACAGTCGACGTCGACGGCCACAGTGTCGAGGTCGCGTACTACGAGGACGGTCCCGCGGACGGCGAGCCGCTGGTGTTCGTGCACGGCATCCCGACCTGGGGGTTCCTCTGGCGGGAGATAGCGCCCGAATTCACCGACGACTACCGCGTCATCGTCCCCGACCTCGCGGGCTACGGGTCGAGCGAGCAGACGGATGGGTTCGACCGCTCGATTCGCGCACAGGAACAGGTAATCGAGGGACTCGTCGACGAACTCGACATCAGGACGCCGCTGAACCTCGTCAGTCACGACATCGGCGGCGGCGTCGCCAGCCGGTACGCCGCCCATCACCCCGGCGCGGTGTCGAAATTCGTCGTGTCGAACGCGGTGTGTTACGACTCGTGGCCGGTCGAGTTCATTAACGACCTCGGCCTCCCGAAGACCGCGGAACTGCCGTTCGACGAACTGGAGGAGAACCTCGACTTCGCGTTCGCGGGCGGCGTGCACGGCGACGAATCCGAGCACGCCGAGTTCATCGAGGGCATGAAAGCGCCGTGGATGAACGAGGACGGCCGGCAGTCGCTCGCGCGGTGTGCGGTCGCGACGAACACGAACCACACCACGGAACTCGACTACAGCGATATCACGGCGGACACGCTCTGTCTGTGGGGCGGCGACGACATCCTCCAACCCGTGTCGTACGCGGAACGCCTCGCCGGGGACGTGTCCGGCGAGAGCGAGGTCGTGACGCTGGACGACGCCTACCACTGGGTGATGGAGGACAGACCGAAGGCATATACGGCGGAACTACGCGCGTTCCTATGAGCATGGAACGAGCGCCGGACTGGGAGTTCAAAGAACGCGACGTAGTCATCCTGAAGGAACTCGCGAAGAACCCGCAGGTGAGTTCGCGCGACCTCACCGACATCCTCGACCAAGAGTACGACATCGACGTCTCGCACGTCACCGTCTCCGAATCCATTCGGAAGATGCGTGACGCGGGCGTGTTCCGGGAGGCCATCATCCCGAACGAGGCGTACTTCATCTTCGCGCTCATGGAGTTCAAGTTCAACCCAGAGCACTTCGCGGAGGGCTGGCGGGACGCCATGGAGTACATCCGCGACCACGAGAACACGCTCTTCTACTTCCTCTCCGACGGCGAGTACCAGTGGAAGTCCGTGATGATGTTCCCCACTCGGCAGGCGGAATCCCGGTGGATTCACGACTTCTACAAGGACCACGGCGCAGTCGTCTCGAACATCCGGAACTCCGTCGTGACGAACGTCCTTCACTTCGGTACGAATCCCGAACTGTTCGACGCGCTCCCCCAGGAGGAGTAGGTCAGCCCGTAGGGCTGACCGAACATGCGAGCGGTGAGGCCGCGCGGAAGGCCTGTTTTCTGGGGTCGTCGATGCGGCGTCTCGACCCCACCGCCTTTATTCGTGGAGGTGGAAGCCGCGTGTATGCCACGCGTGGAAGTCGATATTCCGGACAACGTCGAGGTCGAACTGGACCGTCTCGTCGAGGAGGGCGAGTTCGTGAGCCGTCAGGAAGCCGCGGAGGAAATCCTCACGCACGGCCTCCAAGTGTACAAGCCCGAGATAGAGGGGTCTCGCGAGGAAGAAGAGATGTTCGGCGAGGAGATGCTGGAGACGAGCGAGCGGTCGCTCGGCGGCGAGGAAGACGACTACGAGTTCTAGCGCGTCGCGGGTCGCGGGCGCGCTCACCCCATACCCATGGAGCACGCCCGTCCCGCGTCCCGTGCGGGCAGCGTGGGACTCCCCGAATCGGAAGCCGTCGCCCGCACGAGACACCTACGTCGAGGGCGAGTACGGGCAAAAACCCACCGTCACACGGCCGTCAGACGGGCCTCACCGGAAGAGCCGGTAGGAGGTCGCGCCGACGGCCACGTCCACCAGCTCGCCCTCGTACTCGCTTTTGACCGTGACGTCGGTGACGCCCATCGAGCCGCCCGCACGGACGACTTCGGCTTCCGCGACGAGGTCGCTGGTGGCGGGACGGAGGTACTTCACGTCGAGGTCGGTGGTGCTGAGCGACACGTCGCTCGGGTCGTCGAAGGTCGTGCGGAGCGCGAACGCGCTTGACGTGTCCACGAGCGTCGCCGCGATACCGCCGTGGACCGACCCGCCGGAGTCCTCAGTTTCGGGGTTCAGGAGTTTCTCGTCGTAGGGGACGCGCATGACGACGCGACCCTCCGCGACCTCGTCGAACTCGACGCCGAGCCACGAGAGGTAGCCGTGGCTGCCGACGAACTCGTCGAACCCGAGACCGGACGCGGTCTTCATTCGCCCGTGAACTCGGGTTCGCGGTCCTCCTGGAACGCCGCCGTTCCCTCGCGGGCGTCCTCCGTGGTGAGGAGGAGCGCGAACGCCTGACTCTCCATCTGGAGGCCTGCGTCGAGGTCCTCGTCCGCGCCCTCGTTCATCACGCGTTTGGCGTGCTGGAGCGCGAGCGGCGGCCCGGAGACGAGGTCGTCGAGGAAGTCCGCGCACGTGTCCTCGTACTCGTCGGCGGGGACGGCGCGGTTGATGAGTCCCCAGTTCTCGGCGCGTTCGGCGTCGATGTGTTCGCCGCGGAAGACGAGTTCCTTCGCGCGCGCCTCCCCGATCATGCGGAGCGCGCGCTGCGTGCCGCCACCGCCCGGCAGGAGACCGAGGTTGATCTCGGGGAAGCCGAACGTCGAGTCCTCGGTGGCGACGCGGAGGTCGCAGGCGAGCGCGAGTTCGAACCCGCCGCCGAGGCAGTAGCCGTCGATTTTCGCGATGGTCGGCCGCGGGAACTCGTCGACGACCTGGAAGACCTCGGTGGGTTCGGCGCGCTTCGCGGGTTCGATGTCCGCGAACCCGGTCACGTCGGCGCCGGCGCTGAACGCGCGGTCGCCCGCGCCCTTGAAGGACACCGCGCGAACGTCCTCGGTGTCGACGGATTCGAGGAGGTCGACGACGGCGTCCATCAGGTCGTTGCTGAGCGCGTTCATGCGCTCCGGGCGGTCGAGTTCGACGTCGAGGAGTCCGTCGTCCGTGAGCTCCCAGTTGATGGTGTTGTAGTCGCCGGGGCCGCTGCCCGTGTTGTACTCGTAGAACCCCTCACCGGCTTCTTTACCGGTCTTCCCGTCCTCGACGAGTTCGATGAGGTAGTCCGCGGGCTCGTAGCGCTCTGCGCCGTACTCCTCGTGGAGGTCTTCGAGTTTCGCGAGCACCGTATCGAGGCCGAGTTTGTCGCCGCGCACGCAGATCCCCTCGGGGAAGCCCGCGCCGAGTTTCATCCCGGTGTCGATGGCGTCCGGGGTCGCCACGTCGTTCCCGATGAGCTTCGCGGCCTCGTTCACCATCCGGGCCTCGATGCGGAGCGTGTCCACGTCCTCGCCCTGGCCCTGCTCGTACGTGACGCCCTCGCCGTCGTCGTACTGGTAGTAGCCCTCGCCGGTCTTCCGGCCGAGTTCCTCGGCTTCGACCTTGGACTCCATCAGGGGCGGAATCTCCTTCCCGGCTTCCTTGCGGACGTGGTAGCCCACGTCGATGCCCGTGAGGTCGCCGAGTTCGAACGGCCCCATCGGGTAGCCGCGCCCGTAGACCATCGCGGCGTCGATCTCCTCGACGGTCGCGAGGTCCTCCGAGGCCATCCACGCGGCCTCCTCGCCGAACGGCCCGAGCACGCTGTTCACGACGAAGCCGTTCACGTCCTTGCGCACGAAGATAGGCGTCTTGTCGACGGCTTCGACGAAGTCGTAGGTCGCCTGCGCGGTGTCGTCCGCGGTCTCCGCGCCGTAGATGACCTCGACGAGGTCCATCTTCACGGGCGGGTTGAAGAAGTGCATGCCGACGACGTCCTCGGGGCGGTCGGTCGCGGACGCGATTTCGGTGATGGAGAGGCTGGACGTGTTGGACGCCAGAATCGCGCCGTCCTCGGCGTAGTCGTCGAGGTCGCCGAACACGTCCTTCTTGAGGTCCATCTGCTCGGGGACGGCCTCGATGACGATGTCCGCGTCCGCGACGGCGGTTTCGAGGTCGACCGCGGTGCTAATGCGGTCGAGAATGGTTTCGGGGGATTCGTCGAGGCGGTCGTTCTCGTCGAGTTTGTCGAGACTCCACTCGATGGACTCGTAGCCGTCCTGTACGATGTCCTCCTCGATGTCCCGCATCGTGACGTCGTAGCCGGCCATCGCCACGACCTCCGTGATGCCGTGACCCATGTTCCCGGAACCGATGACTGTGACCGTTTCGATGTCGTCTACGTCCATACTCGGTGGGTCGACGCGCTCGCCCATTAAACCACCGACAGAACGTTATCGCTGTAAACGCACGGAACGTTGAACTGTACGAAACTAGGTTCTCGTGGAGTATCCAGAATTTTCGGTAATAGTCGGGCGGATCGGTGCGGACGCGAGTTATGCGCTCTGTCGTGCTCGCGCGGTCGCGGTGATACCGGCGAGCACCACGGCGCCGCCGACTATCGTGGCCGCGCCCGGGACTTCAGCGAACACGAGGAGCGCCAGCAGCGTGCTTCCCAGTGGTTCGCCGAGGAGGCTGACGGAGACGACGCTGGACTCGACGTGTTCGAGCGCCCAGTTCACGACCGTGTGCCCGAACAGACCGGGGCCGAGAGCCATCGCCGCGAACAACGCCCATTCCGGAGCGGGATACGAGAGCAGGGGGTGGCCGGCGGCGAGCACGAACCCGAGGAGGGTGAGCGTGCAGACGGAGTAGACGACGAGCGTGTAGGGGACGAGCGCGACGCGCTGGCGGAGCGACCGGCCCGCGAGCACGTAGACGGACGCGGCGAGCGCGCCCGCGACGGCGAGCAGGTCTCCGTAGAGCGCGCCCGACCCGAGAAACGTAGAGAGAACGCTCGCGCCGCCGAGGGCGGGTTCGCCGAGCGCCATCACCGCCGCGCCGGCGACGGCGACGAGGATGCCGGCGAGCATCCGCCGCGTCAGGCGCTCGCCGAGCAGGACGGCCGCGCCGAGCGCGACGAACAGCGGCTGGGTCTGCACGAGCGTGACCGACGCGGCGACGCTCGTCCAGTTCAGGCTCTCGAACCACGCCGCGAAGTGCAGCGCGAGCGCCACCCCGGAGACGACCGCGACCGCGAGGTCTGCGCGGTCGAACGACCGGATTGCATCGCCGTGGCCGCGCGCGAACGGGAGGATGCAAGCGGTGGTGAAGAGCACGCGGTAGAACGCCTTCACGAGGCTCGGTGCGCTCGACGCCTCCACGAGAATCGCGCTCGTCGAGACGGCGGCGACCGCGACGGCGAGCGCCGCCATCGGGTCGGTGCGCGCCGCCAGTCGGTCGAAGCCACTCACTACGGGGGACTCACGGGTCGCGAAAGAAGTGCGTTTCTAGACGTTGGCGGGCGTGTCGAAGTCGTGGAAGTGCTCGCCCTCCTCCTTCGAGAGAATGTCGAGCGCCGCGGCGGCGCCGTCGCCCGCGGAGATGACGGCCTGCCACTCCTGGTCGCGAACCATCGCGCCGGTCGCGTACGCGTTCTCCACGCTCGTCTCCATGTCGACGCCCACATCCACCACGTCGCCGTCGAAGTCCGCGCCGAGTTCCTCCGCGAGGTCGCGGTTCGCGCCCGTCGCGAGCACGAGGTAGTCCGACTCGTACTCGCCCTCGCCGGTCACGACGTGGAAGCGGCCGTCCTCGGTCTTCGTGACGGACTCGACCTCCTCGTCGTCGTGGAGTTCCGCGCCGTGGTCGTCGCTCGCGTGCTTGCGCGCGCGCTCGTGGAAGACGCTCCCGTCGATGGACCGGATGCCGAGGTAGTTGAACAGGTGGGCCTTGTGGAGCCACGTTCCGTCCGTGTCGAAGACCGTGGTGTCGAGGTCGTTCTTCGCGGTGAACAGTCCCGCGCTCAGTCCTGCCGCGCCACCGCCGACGACGAGTACGTCAGACATGTCTTAGAATCCGGTCGCGAACCGGATAAAGCTACAGGCCGGAGAAACGTTCGCGGGTTCGGTGGTGACGCGCGCGGAACATCGCGTCGAGGCCGGGGCGGCCGAGCACGGCGGGCGCGCCGAACGGGAGTTCGTACCGGACGCGGTCCCGAATCAGCGTTCGGTCGTCGGACTCCGCGTAGAACAGATGGGTGTGCCGCCACGATTCGAAGGGGCCGCCCTCCATCTCGTCCACGAAGTACGCGAACCCGTCGCGCTCCTCGCGCTCGGCGATGACGGACGTCCAGGATTGTCGTGGGCCAGGGAGGAACGGCGGGCCGACGGACATTCGGATACGGGAGCCGGAATCGAGGACGTCCGGGTCGGGCGCGCCGTCCGGGCCGACGACGGACTCGACGCGGAGGCCGGCCCACGCGGGCGTCAGTTCTTCGAGGCCCGCGACGCGAGAATGGAACGCCCATACGTCGTCGAGCGGCGCGTCAACGCGCACCTCGCGCTCGTAGGTCGCCATACGATGGAGACGGAGGCGATGCCCTAAACACTCCCGGCGGCCGTGTCACGTGACAGCGACAGGAAGCACGCTTATGTACCCGCAGGAACGTTCGGAACGTATGCCTTCGGAGCGTGCGACCCGCACGACACCGTTCACAGCGATGTCCGTCCTCGAACGTGCCAGCGAACTGGAGGATGTCGTCCACATGGAGGTGGGCGAACCCGACTTCGAACCTCCTGCGGCGGCAGTCGAGGCAGCGGCGGCGGCGCTCCGGGACGGCCCGACCGAGTACACGTCGAGCCGCGGAAAACAGAGCCTGCGGGACGCGATCAGCGACCACTACGACCGCCGGTACGGCGTCGACGTGCCCGCCGAGCGAATCATCGTCACGCCCGGGTCGTCGCCCGCGCTCCTCCTCTCGATGCTCACGGTCGTGGACCCCGGCGAGGAGGTCGTTCTCACCGACCCCTATTACGCGTGCTACCCGAACTTCGTCCGGCAGGCCGGCGGCACCATCTCGACCGTTTCGCTCGACCCCGACGCGGGGTTCGCGCCCGACGTGGACGCGTTCCGGTCCGCCATCACCCGAGACACCGCGGCGGCGCTCGTGAACTCGCCGAGCAACCCCACCGGCGCCGTGATGAGCGGCGACAGCCTGGACGCGATCGCCGAGCGCGCGCGCCGCACCGACACGCGACTCGTCTCCGACGAGGTCTACCACGGCCTCACGTACGACGCCGACGAACACACGGTCCTCGAATACACGGACGACGCAATCGTGCTGGACGGCGTGTCGAAGCGCTACGGGATGACGGGCTGGCGGCTCGGCTGGATGGTCGCGCCGCCCGACCTGGTGGAGACGCTCAATCGGCTCGCGCAGAACATCGTCATCTGCGCGCCGAACCACGTCCAGGACGGCGCGGAGGCCGCGCTCCGCATGGGAGACGACTGGCTCGACGGCATCAAGGAGACGTATCGGGAACGCCGCGACTTCCTCGTGGACGCCGCCGTCGACCTCGGTCTCTCGATGGATTACACGCCGGGCGGCGCGTACTACCTCCTGCTCGACGTGAGCCACCTGCCCGGTGACGCGTTCGAGATTGCGGACGTGTTTCTGGAAGAGGCCGGTGTCGCAATGACGCCGGGGCCGGACTTCGGCGACGGCGCGGCGGACACGCTCCGTGCGTCCTACGCGACGAGCACGAGCGACCTCGAAGAAGCCGTCTCCCGACTGGACGACCTCCTGACGCAGACCGCTATTTGAGACGTTCCTGGAGGAATGAGGGATGAGCGGCGGTGACGCCGTCGATTTCCAGAATCTCGTCGGAGATGACCGCGCCGAGTTCGTCGCCGTCCGCCGCGCGCACTTCCGCCATCAGCATATGGTCGCCGCTGGACGTGTAGAGCGCGTGCACGCTCTCCATCTCTTTCAACGCGCGCGTCGCCTCGACGTACTGTTCACTCGCGACGTCGATACCGACCATCGCGATGCTCTGTCCCGAGAGCTTCTTCGGGTCCACGTCGGCCGAATACCCGACGATAACGCCCTCGTCTTCGAGTTTGTTGATGTACTTCCGGACCGTCGGCTTCGAGACACCAGCGTCCTCGGCGATATCAGCGTACGAGGCTTGCGCGTCCGCTTCGAGCGCCGACAGGATGCGGTCCTCGGTCGATTCACTACTCACACCCTCTCTTTGGCGTCCGTGAAAAAATATCTTCCGAAGGAGTAAACGCTACTTGTGGCGGTCGATGTAGTCGAACGACCGCTCCCACTCGGCGTCGTCGTCGAAGTAGCGCTCCGCGAGCGGCTGCTCAGGCATCGAGCCGCGGTGGCGCTTCTCCTGCTGGTAGGACCGACGGCCCTCCTCCACGTAGTAGCGGCCCGTGAGCACGGTACCCTCGTAGAGAGCGTCCTCGGTCTCGTGCATCATCTCCTGGGCCTCGCGGCGGTCGGACACGTCGAAGTCGTAGTCGTCGGAGTCCTGGATGTCCACGTAGGGGACGTACTGCTTCGCGTCCTTGTTCCACGTCGGACACTGGGTGAGGAAGTCGACGTGACTGAAGCCGTCGTGCTCCATCGCCTCGACGAGAATCTCCTTCGCCTGGTTCGGGTTCACGGCGGCCGTGCGCGCCACGTATGACGCGCCCGACGTGAGACCGAGGGAGAGCGGGCGAATCGGGGCTTTCGCGTTCCCCTCCGGCTGGGTCTTCGACTTGTGGCCCTGCGGGGACGTGGGGGACGTCTGGCCCTTCGTCAGCCCGAAGACCTCGTTGTTGAACACGATGTAGGTCATGTCGTGGTTCTCCCGGGCGGTGTGCATGAAGTGGTTCCCGCCGATACCGTACCCGTCACCGTCGCCACCGGCGGCGACGACTTCGAGGTCGGAGTTCGCGAGCTTCGCCGCGCGCGCGACCGGGAGCGAGCGACCGTGAATCGTGTGGAAGCCGTAACTGTCGAAGTAGCTGTTCAGTTTGCCCGAGCAACCGATGCCGGTGCAGAGCAGGACTTCCTCGGGGTCCTTCCCGAGTTCCGCCATCGCGCCCTTGAGGGCTTTGAGGACGCCGAAGTCCCCACAGCCCGGACACCAGGTCGGCTGCGGTTCGATACCGGGCGTGAATTCGTTCTGGTCGACCTCGCGGTCGTTACCGATTGCGCTGAATGCACTCATTGTTAGTCACCTGCCGCGGGTTCGAGCCGCGTCTGACTGGATGGTTCGTCGAGTCGGTCCTCGATCTCTATTTCGGCCGCTTCCACGATCTCCCCGGGTTCGAACGGGTTCCCGTTGTACTTGAGGAGGCTGGAGAGCATCCCGCCGTAGCTCCCGGTCTCCTTCTGGATGTGGCCGCGGAACTGCGCGGTCGTGCTCATCTCCACGACGAGTGCCTCGTCGACGCTGTCGAGGAAGTCACGGACCTTGCGCTCGGGGAACGGCGCCATCTCCGAGATGGAGAGAGCCTTCACCGAATACCCGGAGTCGTTCAGGCGGTCGACGGCCTCCTCGACCGTCCCCGTCTGACTGCCCCAGGAGACGAGACCGAAGTCCGCGGACTCGTCGCCGTACGTGTCCTGACGCGCGTCCTCGTCGAGGTCCGCGCGGATGGTCCGCATCTTGCGGAGCCGGCGGTTCATCTGGTTCACGCGGTTGTCGGGGTCCTCGCTGATGTGTCCCTCCGGGGTGTGTTCGTTCCCCGTCGCGAGGAAGTGCCCGCCCTTCTGGCCGGGAATCGACCGCGGGCTCACGCCGTTCTCGGGGTCGTGGCGGAACCGCTCGAACTTCCCGAACTCGTCGTGCGCGGCCTCCGCGATTTCGTCCTCGGTGAGCGTCGACCCCAGGCTTGGGTTCGCTTCCTGGTCAAAGAACGACGCGGGGACGTTCCGGTACTCGCCGGAGAGCTTCTGGTCGTAGATGACCATCACCGGAATCTGGTACTCCCACGCGACCTGGAACGCTTTCCGCGTCTGCTCGTAGCACTCGATGGGGTCCGAGGGCGCGAACACCACGCGGTGACTGTCGCCCTGGCTCGTGTAGAGGACGTGCTCCAGGTCGGCCTGCTCGGGCTTCGTCGGCATTCCCGTGCTGGGGCCGGCGCGCATCGATTCGACGAGCACGAGCGGCGTCTCCGTCATCTCCGCGAGTCCGAGCGGCTCCGACATGAGGGCGAACCCGCCGCCGGAGGAGCCGGACATCGCTTTCACGCCCGCGTGGCTCGCGCCGACCGCGAGCGCCGCCGCGGCGATTTCGTCCTCCACCTGCTCGCTGATACCGCCCACGTCGGGCATGAGCTGGGTGAGGATAGTGAAGACGTCCGTCCACGGCGTCATCGGGTAGCCGGAGATGAACCGGCAGCCCTCGTCGAGGGCGCCGTACGCGATGCCGTGGCTGCCGGAGACGAGCACCTGTTCTTCCTCGTGTTCGCCCTCGGGCACGGACACGTCGTGGGCGTCCACGTCGTACTCCTCCTGGACGGTCTCGTAGGCGTCGCGGAGCACCTCGATGTTGGCGTCGAGGATGTCGCCGCCCATCGCGTCGGCCATCAGTTCCTCGATGTAGTCGAGGTCGAAGCCGATGATGGCGGCGGTCGCGCCGACGCCGGCGGTGTTCCGCATAATCTCGCGGCCGTGTTCCTTCGCGAGACCGCGGAGGTCCAGGTCGTAGACGTGCCAGTTGTTCTCCTCGACGCGCTCGTCGAAGTTCTCGATGTCGTCGGTGTCGAGGAGGCCGGAGTCGTAAACGATGACGCCGCCCTCGCGGAGTTCGTCGAGGTTCTCGGAGAGCGGTTTCACTTCTTCCTCGCCGTAGTACGCGCCCTCCTTCGGGTTCCGAGCGAAGGAGTCGCCGAGCGAGAGGAGGAAGTTGTAACCGTCTCCCCGTGAGCGGACGTTCTCGTCCGCCGCGCGAATCTCGACGTACGTGTGGCCGCCGCGGATGCGCGACGGGTAGTGCCGGTGCGTGAAGACGTTGAGGCCCGAACGCATCAGCGCCTTCGCGAAGTTCTGGCTCGTCGAGTCGATTCCGTCGCCGGAACCGCCCGCGATTCGCCAGATGAGTTCGTTGTCAGTCATAGTAGGTTTCTGGCCCCCCTACAGTCTGGGCCTTATCGCAAAATTTGGCGGGACTCACTAAATCGTTTGCTATCCATTGGCAGGGAAAAATCGTGAAAAACGGGCCTGCGAACGCTCTCCCCCTGACCAGGCAGGAATTCGACTACGCCGACACACCCCTCAGAGAAAACGAACGTTCAAATACAATCGGGTAAATACAACAGTGTATAAATGCGGAAATATATCGTGGCTGTCCTCATTCTCCTCGTGCTTCTCCCGGTGGCCGTCACCGCCGATGGGAACGAACCGCCGCTTCCGGAAGCCGGCCTCGACCAGACCGTCACCCGCGGCGCCCCGGTCTACCTCGACGCCACCGGCTCCCACGACCCCGACGGCGAACTCACCAAAACGGAGTGGACAATACGCCGTCCGAACGACACGACGCGCACGCCGGATTGTCCGACCTGTCCGCGCACCTCGTTCACGCCACACGCCACCGGAACCTACACTGTCACTGTCCGGATCACCGACGACGACGGCGCGAGCGCCACCGACACACTCTACGTCACCGTCAACCCCGGCGACCCGCCGACAGTCACACTCAACGGCCCCGATGCCGCGCGAACCGGACACGGCGCGACCTACCGTGCAGTTGCCTCACCTGGCATCGCGCCCCTCGCGGCGCTAATGTGGTACGTCGACGAGACGCGCGTCCGAACAACCGTTCTCAACGGGGCGGGAACAACCGACACGCTCACTCACTACTTCAACCGCACCGGCGACCACACCGTCCGCGTTCGCGTCACCGACACCGACGACCGCCACGCGACCGCGCGAACACACACCAGCGCCCTCACTGACAGCAACACGACGACCGAACGCACCGACCCGACAACCGACATCCCACCCGCCGAAATCCAACAGCCCCCCGACGTGAATCCCGGTCTCCGCGGCCCGCGACTCCTCACCGGAGCCGAGCCCCTCACCGGGACCTATCGAGTGATCGACACCCCCGACAGCGTGACGCCGGTCATACGCGTCGACGATACCCGCCGACACCTCGGCCGAGCCGCGACACTCACGCTCCAGCCCGGCGTCCACGACATCACCGCCACCGTCGACACCACCCCCACCATCCGCTTCCCCGACAACACCAGCACCGTTATCGCCGACCCCGCACCCACAGTCGCCATCCCCGACACCCAGACCGGCCCCGGACTCACCATCACCGCACGCGCCACTGACGCATTCGACAACCTCGACACGCTCACCATCAGCATCGACGGCACCCGTGTCCACCACCGCGCCCGCACCGACCTCGACCACATCAAACACACCCACACGACCCTCCGCACCACATACCGCCAACCCACGCTCGAACCCGGCAACCACACTATCACCGTCACCGCCACCGACACCCGCAACCAGACCACTATCGAAACTAAAACGATTTCGGTCCCCCGCCCACCCGAAATACTCTCCGCCGAATTCGTCGAACGCGACAACAGAACCGCATACGACCACCGACTCGACCCCGAGAAATACACCGCCCACCACATCACCAGAATCGCACTCAACGGCGCAACACCCGCCGATGTAAAACTCATAGGCAATCCCACCGTTACCGGCGTTTTCGAACTCCCAAAAGACAACCACGAACGCGACCGAGCGTACAACCGACGAACAGACGTACTCACCGTCCACACGTACTGGGCCGCCGAGACACCCCAAGTCGGCCAAGTCATCCACACTGTCACGTGGCACGGGACACTCATCCCAGAACCCGTACAACAATCGTTCGAAGCCTATCCCAGCGATCCCGTAATCCGATATACCATCGATAGCGAAGGAGTCACCGGGAATTTCGATGAGCGGGGTATAGTTATCAACGCCAGCAGAACGTTCGACCCAGACGATACTCCACTTGAATTCGAATGGAGAGGAGATGTGTCCGTAGAGAAGTTTTCACCAGAGGTGGCGAAAACTAAAGCATTAGGGAGATCCACATTAGTCGTCCGGGACGGGAACAGTGGTAGGTCAGAGCAGACATACAATTTCTTGGATGGATATGTTCCAGACATAGAGAATATTACCGAGGTTTCTGCAGGCCCGTATCGGTTGGGTGACTCAGTTCTGTTCCGTGTGTCTTCGATCGCAGCGATGCTTCCGAAGAACACCTACGAGTTGAATCTCGACATTGGTATTCGTGTACCGGGTAGCGGTCACGTCGTCTCTTGGAAGAAGGACTACGGATTGGTGTACGGCGGGCCACGAAGAGGGACGGGCGTTCAGTTCAGTGGAACAGTTTCGGTTCCGGTCGAGGCGTTCGAGGGAGGACAACCGGTGGTCGAGCTGTTCAACAGGGACGGAGGAAGTTGGAACGTGGTGCGAAAAACTCTGCCGAGTATTTCGAGAGTTCCGCACGGCACACCCGGAGTAGTGAACGAGACAGTCATCGACGCGGAGTACTTGGTTGAGCGTCCGACGTACACGACGCAAGTGGTGCAGAGCGAGCAGAAAAAGAATGAACTGCTTGGGTCAGGGTACGCTATCACGCGGAAAGAACAGGTCGGAACGTTGCATACTATAGCGGAACGCCGGCTTGTTGAACCCGCACAGTACGAGACTCGGTACGAGACGTTCCGACATCGAGGCTATCTGAATGTGTTCCTCGCGGAGAACGACGCGTGGCGCGAGGGGCCGTCGTCGACGACCAGTGAGGAGCGTACAGTGACCGAGTACGAGTGGCGGAACTCCCGTTCGGGAGACGGCTGGTTCACGGGAGAGACGCGGCGCGTGCTCATCGACGACGCGGACTACAAGACGTATCGACAATACGAGTACGACCGTCGCGTGCAGCGAACCGGGACAAAAACCGTGACGCGGTATCGGATGGGACGCATCCCGTACGAAGTCACGGAGAAAGTTCGGCGGTGTAACGACTTCTTCGGGTGTTACTGGGCGACTGTCACTGAGACACGCTGGAAGACTGTGCACGAACCGTACCAGGAGACCGTCTCGTACACGTACTGGACGACAGAGACTGAGACGTACTGGGGGCTGTTCAAGCGGAGTTGGGATCACGAGTTTACCGGACGGACCTCGCGGGTGAAAGTACAGAACGCCCAGTACGGAACCGAATACCGGTACGGCTACGACCGGACGTACACCGAACGGGTGACGACGTACACGGCGACACGGCAGGTTCAAACCTCGCCAGCTACCTACGAGTGGGTCGACGTAGACACGACGAGCAACATCCTTGACGCCGCATCGCTCGCCACAGACCCGACGCGACGAATCAGCGACTCAGAACCGATCATCGAGTGGACGATGCAAAAACGAACCGGCACGCAAACCGAATGGGTCGACGACCCGCGTAGTGAATCGGCGGTCAGTAAGACCCGACTCACGATTCGTCAGGAGGTCAGCATCCCGTACGTGAACGAAGAGCTACGCACGTTCACTGCGGAAACAGTCGTGAATACAACGACGAAAACGGTCGACGGATACGAACCAGTAGAGTAAAATACCCAAATATAATATAAAATACCAAATGTATATGGATAAAAAATGCTTGCTCGCGATTCTCGTCGTCGCGGTTCTGACGACTGGCGTTCACGCCGCATCGACGCCGACGGAGGTGGATACGAAAACGTTCGACTCGCTAATGGGTGCTGAGTACACAGTTTCGTTCGGCGAAAGCACCAAACAGCTACGCGTTGATATCGAGAACCCTACGGATCGAACACTGAACACCACGTATTCGTTCGACGTCGACGGCTGGGAGTACAGCCGAAGCACGTTCACACTTAAGCCAGACGAATCACGCCACCAAGCGTACAACATCACCGACGGAATACGTGTCGAGCAAGACGTTCACTCGATACACCTCGTTACCGCGGGTGGAAGCGCCCAGTTTGAGTTCAACAGAACGTATTCGACCCTGAACCCCGCAAACGTCCCAGTCCCAAAAATCACTGATATCGAAGTCGATACCGGGACTGCACGCGGAAACGAATCGACAGTCGCCTACGTAACCGTCGAAAACCCGAGCAAGAACGTATACGTATCACATGTCGTAGGTTACACGCAAGAAACAGCTGCAACGTCGAGTATGGCAAACCCCTTGCCGGGAACGTCTGAGACGGTTACGTTGGAGTTGTTGGAGCCGATCGGTTCGGAGGTCCAAGGGGAAATTCGGTTGTTCATGGGGCAGCCGAACGAGACGGAGGGTGCGTTGGAGCAGGTGGAGTTCAGTGGGGCGGCCGGGTCGGAGACGGAGTACGAACAGGAGGTGTACGAGCCGTTCAGTCTGGACGGGCCGAACGGCGGGTATTCGTACGGCGGTTCGGGGAGTGAGGGCGTTCCGGAAGACATCCCGCTGCTCGGGGCGGGAGTTCTTGGTGTGGTGTTGCTCGGTGGCGTGTGGTGGTGGCGGCGTTAGCGGTCGAGGCCGCCCTGTTCGCTGACCTGGAGGATGTTCCGCATGTTGAGGTAGATTTCTTGGGGCGTGGTGTCCTCGTCCTCGTCGTAGAGGTCGCTGACGCGCTGGAGGAGTGCGGCGATTTTCTCTCCTTCGTCGCTCTCGTCGCGGAGGTCGCTGGCGACATCACGAAGGACGTCCCGTTTTTCGTCGTCAGTGGGCATTGTTACTGGAGGCTCCGGCGGTTGAGGATGCCGGTCATGTTGGCGACGTTTCCGGCGAGGTCGCGGAAGGCGTCACCGGTCTCGCTGTCCTGGTCGAGAACGATTGGGCGGCCGCCGTCACCGCCCTCGCGGACGCGGGGGTCGAGCGGGAGGGAGCCGAGGAAGGGAAGGTCGTTCTCGTCGGCGAACTCCTCGCCGCCGCCGCGTCCGAAGATGTCGTGTTGGCTGCCGCAGTCGGGGCACGTGAACGTGCTCATGTTCTCGGCGATGCCGAGGACGGGCGTGTCGTGTTTGCCGAACATGCGGAGGCCCTTGCGGGCGTCGTCGACGGCGACGTCCTGTGGGGTGGTGACGACGACGGCGCCGGTGAGGGGGACGGTCTGGAGCATGGTGAGTTGGGTGTCGCCGGTTCCCGGTGGGAGGTCGACGACGAGGTAGTCGAGGGCTCCCCACTCAACGTCCTCGACGAGCTGGGTGATGACCTTGTGGACCATCGGGCCGCGCCAGATAACGGGGTCGTCCTCACCGACCATGAACGCCATGCTCATGAGTTTCATTCCGTACTTCTCGGGCGGGACGATGGTGTCTTCCTGGGTTGCTTTCGGGTGGTCGTCGGCGTCGACCATCCGGGGGACGTTCGGGCCGTAGATGTCGGCGTCGAACAGGCCGACGCGCGCGCCGCGGTCGGCGAGGCCGGCGGCGACGTTGACGGAAACAGTGCTCTTGCCGACGCCGCCCTTCCCGGAGGCGATGGCGATGACGTTCTTCACGCCGGGAAGGACGGAGCTGTCCGTGTCGGTGTGCGCGGAGATGTCTGGGGTGAGGCCTTCGTCGTGGAGCGCGTCGCGGACGCGGTTCGCGATACCGGTTTCGTTGGGGGCGTAGGGGGCGCCGAGGGCGAGGGAGACGCTGGCTGTGTCGCCGTCCACCTGGATGTCGTTGACGAGGTTGAGCGAGACGATGTCGCCGCCGAGGTCGGGGTCCTCGACGGTGCGGAGGATGTCGCGTACGTCCTCGGGAGTCATGGCGCGGAGTAGGTGGTGTGGCGTGGATAAGGATTGCGTACCGGCGGACGTAACCGATTCTGGTTACGGAAACGCGCTCCTACCCACGATTTTATGCACGTCCGGCGGTCATCTACGTGTATGCGCGAGGACTCGTTCGGCCGGGACGTCACGGGAGTCCGGGTGTCCCTGACGGACCGCTGTAACTTCGACTGCGTCTACTGTCACAACGAGGGACTGGGGGACACGCGGGGGCCGATGGACGCGCGCGACCACGAGATGAGCGCGGACGACGTGGTGCGGTTCCTCGAAGTCGTGGCGGAGTACGGCGTCGATTCCGTGAAGTTCACCGGCGGAGAGCCGATGTTGCGCGACGACCTCGAGGAGATTATTCGGCGGACGCCGGACGGGATGGAGGTGTCGATGACGACGAACGGTACCTTCCTCCCCGGGCGCGCCGAGGACCTCGTGGACGCGGGGCTGGAGCGCGTGAACGTCAGTCAGGACGCGCTCGATAGAGAGCAGTTCAAGCACGTCACGCAGTCCGGCGCGTACGACCGCGTGCTGGAGGGCGTGGACGCCGCGCTCGACGCAGGCCTCGATCCGGTGAAGCTCAACATGGTCGTCTTCGAGAAGACCGCGGGCTACGTTGAGGGAATGGTCGACCACGTCTCCGAAAACCCGGGACTACAGCTCCAACTCATCGAGTTCATGCCGGAACTCGTCGGGAAGCCCGAGTGGGCGATCGACATCGAGCGCGTGCACGACTGGCTCGCCGAGCAGGCGGACGAGGTCGAGCACCGGGAGATGCACGACCGGAAGCGCTACTGGGTTGACGGCGGAATGGTCGAAATCGTCGACCCTGTCGGGAACGCGAACTTCTGCGCGAACTGCCACCGCGTGCGCGTCACACACGAAGGCTACCTCAAGGGCTGTTTGAACCGCAACGACGACCTCAAATCGATGGGCGAGATGACGAAACCCGAAATCCGGGAGGCGTTCGAGCAGACCGTGGACGAGCGCGTGCCGTTCTACGGCGAGTACATGGTCCGAGACGGCGACGGCGGCTGGGAAGTCAACGAGAAATACGTGACAGCGTAACGCTGTCCCGATGCCGCCGATGGTGGTTCGTGATGTTTAAGTAAGGGCGGCGGTTCGGTACTGATGCAGTCACTGTAGGGGCGTCAGGTCCCGAGTCCGGAAGGGCGACAGTACACACGAGAACGGGTCGTGGTAGCCTAGCCTGGTCAAGGCGCAGGGTTGCTAACTCTGTGGCGTAAGCCTCCGGGGTTCAAATCCCCGCCACGACGCCTCAACCGCAACGAACACCACGAAATCAAACTATGAGTGCAGAAGACCACCAAGAACCGGACGAAGACGAGGAACTTCAGTACTTCGTCCGCATCGGTCAGACGGACCTCGACGGCACCAAGACCGTCGAGCGCGCCCTCGCCGAACTCGACGGTCTCGGTCGACGCACCGCGCGAATCGTCGCCGACAACTCCGGCGTCGACCGCTCGGCGACGTTCGGCCGACTCGACGACGACGAAATCGAAGCCGTCGTCGAGTCCGTTGAGGGCTTCGCTGACGAGGTCCCCGACTGGCTGATGAACCGACGCAACGACTTCTACACCGGCGACTCCGAACACATCACCGGCAACAACGTCGAACTGACGCGGAATCAGGACGTCAACCGGATGCGGATGATTCGGTCCTACAAGGGCGTGCGCCACGAGCGCGGACAGAAGGTCCGCGGCCAGCGCACCAAGTCCACCGGTCGTACCGAGGGCACCATCGGCGTGAACGTCGAGGAGCTCCGCGAAGAAGCCGAAGAAGAAGCAGCGGCCGAGGAGGCTGGTGAATAATGGCGCTTCCCGGTGAGAACACCAAGTTCTACGAGACGCCGAACCACCCCTATCAGGGCGAGCGCATCGCCGAGGAGTCCGACCTCCTCGGCCGCTACGGCCTGAAGAACAAAGAAGAGCTCTGGCGTGCGCAGTCCGAACTGCGTTCGTACCGCCGCGAGACGCGTGACCTCCTCGGTACCACGAACCCCGAGGACCGGGAGGGCGAGGAGTTCCTCGCTCGCCTGAAGCGCATCGGCGTTCTCGGCGAGACGGACGAACTCGACGCCGTCCTGTCGCTCGACGTGACGGACGTGCTCGAACGCCGCCTCCAGACGGTCGCGTACCGCAAGGGTCTCGCGAACACGCCCAAGCAGGCGCGACAGTTCATCACCCACGGCCACGTCACGGTCGACGGCCACCGCGTTACCGCGCCGTCGTACAAGGTCGAGGTCGCGGAGGAGGACGCCATCGAATTCGACGAAACCAGCCCGCTCACGGACGAGCTTCATCCCGCGCGAGCGGACAATCAGGAATAAATCATGGCTGAAGAAACAGACGACAAATGGGGCATCGCCCACGTGCACGCCTCGTTCAACAACACGATCCTCACCATCACCGACGAGACGGGCGCCGAGACGCTCGCAAAGTCGAGCGGTGGCGCGGTCGTGAAGCAGAACCGGGACGAGGCGTCGCCGTACGCGGCGATGCAGATGGCGGAGAAGATCGCAGAGGACGCGAAAGAACAGGGTATCGAGGGCGTGCACGTTCGCGTGCGCGGCCCCGGCGGCAACCTCCAGCAGAACCCGGGTCCGGGCGCACAGGCGACGATCCGTGCGCTCGCCCGTGCCGGTATCGAAATCGGCCGCATCGAGGATGTTACGCCTATCCCGCACGACGGGACGCGACCCCCCAAGAACTCGGGATTCTAACACATGGCAACTGACTTCGACGTCGAATTCATCGACCACGGCGACCGGGAATCCCGCTTCCTCGTTCGGAACGCGACGCCCGCGTTCGCGAACGGCATCCGTCGGGCCATCATCGCGGACGTCCCGACGCTCTCCATCGACACCGTTCGGTTCGTCGAGAACTCGAGCGTGATGTTCGACGAGCAACTCGCGCTCCGACTGGGTCTCGTGCCGCTCACGACGCCCGAGGGCGAGTTCGAGGAGGGCGAGGGCGTCACGCTCGCGCTCGACGTCGAGGGGCCCGGGGTCGCCTACTCGGGCGACCTCGTCACCGACGACCCACAGGTCGAGCCAGCGGACAAGAACGTCCCCATCATCGAGCTGAAGGAGGACCAGCGGCTGGAACTCGAAGCGGACGCCGTGCTCGGACGGGGCCGCAACCACGCCAAACACCAGGGCGGCGTGGGTGTCGGCTACCGCCACCTCCAGCGCGTCGAAGTCGTCGGTGACGCGGACGAGTACGCGGAGGACGAACCCGAGATCGTTCGGGGCGTCATCGAGGACGACGGCGAACTCGTCCCGACGGAGGAGTTCGACCACGACCTCACCCAGCGATACGAGGGGAAGGAGGTCGAGCTCCACGACGTGCAGGGCGCGTTCGTCTTCCACGTCGAGTCTGACGGCTCGATGCCCGTCGACGAACTGGTACTCCGTGCCGTGAACTCCCTGAGTTCGCGCGCGGACGAACTCGAACAGGCAGTCCAACTATAACAAAATGACCTCCCCGACCCACACTACCGTCGTTCGCGTCCCGGCAGAGCCGTCGCTCCGTCGGACCGAAATCGGTATGAAGGGCGGGGGACAACGTGGAGGTACGCCTTCTCAACGGGCGTGCAGGGATAGCCAAGTTTGGCCAAAGGCGCAGCGTTCAGGGCGCTGTCCTGTAGAGGTTCGCAGGTTCAAATCCTGCTCCCTGCACTCCACTCCTAATACATACAGTCAGAACTATGAGTAAGACGAGTCCACGACTCAGCAGTCTCATCGCCGAGCTGAAGTCCGTCTCTCGCGACGAGGGTACGGACATCTGGGGCGACGTCGCGGAACGGCTGCAGAAGCCGCGCCGGACGCACGCAGAGGTGAACCTGAGTCGCATCGAACGGTACGCGAACGAGGACGAAACCGTCGTTGTGCCCGGCAAAGTGCTCGGGTCCGGCGTGCTTCAGAAATCCGTCACGGTTGCCGCTGTCGATTTCTCCGGCAGCGCGAAGACGAAGATCGAGCACGCAGACGGTGAGACCGTCCAGCTAGAACAGGCAATCCAGCAGAACCCCGAAGGGTCGAACGTCCGGGTGATCCGATGAGTCTCGCAGAGTTTGACGCAGACATCGTCGTCGACGCCGGCGACTGCATCGTGGGTCGTGTCGCTTCGAACGTCGCTGAGCTCGCGCTCGAAGGCGAGTCCGTCGCCGTGGTGAACGCCGAGAAGGCGGTTATCACGGGGAACAAGGAAGCGACGTTCGCGACCTACAATAAGCGCGCGGAACTCGGGTCCGACTCGGGTCCGTACTACCCAAAGCGGCCGGACGGCATCTTCAAGCGCGCGGTGCGCGGGATGCTCCCCTACAAGCAGGACCGTGGCCGCGAGGCGTTCGAGAACGTCCGCATCTACGTCGGTAACCACACCGACGAGGACGGCGAGGTGCTCGACGGCACCTCCCTCGACCGCTTGTCGAACATCAAGTTCGTCACGCTCGCAGAAGTGTCCGAAGAACTCGGTGCTAACGTCACATGGTAACCAACACGAGCGGAAAGAAGAAGACCGCCGTCGCACGGGCGACCGTGAGCGACGGCGAGGGTCGTGTGCGAATCAACTCCACGCCCGTCGAGCTCGTCGAACCCGAGGTCTCGCGCCTGAAGATGCTGGAACCGTTCCGCATCGCCGGCGAGGACCTCCGCGGCGAGGTCGACGTGGACGTAACCGTGAACGGCGGCGGGTTCGCCGGACAGGCTGACGCCGTCCGCACCGCCATCGCGCGCGGCATCGTGGAGTTCCGGAACGACGCCGAACTCCGCGACGCGTTCATGGAGTTCGATCGGTCGCTCCTCGTGAACGACGTGCGGCAGCGCGAGTCCAAGAAGTGGGGCGGCCCGGGCGCTCGGGCGCGCTACCAGAAGTCCTACCGCTAAGAGGAATCCAACCATGATGGTACCAGTCCGGTGTTTCAGTTGCGGTAAAGTCATCGGCGAACACTGGGAGGAGTTCAAGGCGCGAGCCGCCTCCAAGGAGGGTGACGAGGACCCCGAGGAAGTATTGGACGACCTCGGGCTCGACCGCTACTGCTGCCGGCGGATGTTCGTCAGCCACCAAGACCTCGTGGACGTCGTGAGCCCCTACCAATGAGAGGGGAGTTCAACCGCTACGAGAAGGCCCGGATCATCGGTGCGCGAGCGCTGCAGGTGTCCTACGGGGCGCCCGTGCTCGTCGACACCGATCAGACGGAGCCCATCCTCATCGCGGCCGAGGAGTACGACGCGAACGTCCTTCCGTTCACGGTTCGGAGAGAGCAATGACGCGCATCGAGTCGGTTCGGCTGCGGACGGTGCTCGACTCCCGCGGGAACGCGACCGTCGAGGCGGACGTGCACACCGAGAGCGGTGGGCACGGTCGCGCGGCGGCGCCGTCGGGCGCGAGCACTGGCGAGTACGAGGCTATCGAGCTTCCGGCGGAGGAGGCCGTGGCCGCGGCTCGCGAGCACGCGGTTCCCCGACTCGAAGGACGGTCGTTCGCCGCGGACCAGCGCGAGGTCGACCAGGCCTTGCACGCGGCGGACGGTACCGACGACTTCTCCACCATCGGCGCGAACTCCGCCGTCGCTATCAGCATGGCGGCGGCGAAGGCCGGCGCTGACGTGCTCGGCGCGCCGCTCTACCAGCATCTCGGCGGCGCGTTCCGCGGGCGGAACTATCCGGTCCCGCTCGGGAACGTCATCGGCGGCGGCGAGCACGCCGCGGACGCCACTCACATCCAGGAGTTCCTCGCGGCACCCGTCGGCGCGCCGAACGTTCGGGACGCCGTGTTCGCGAACGCCGCCGTCCACGAGACGGTCGGCGAACTCCTCGAGGACCGCGGAACGCCCGCGGCGAAGGGCGACGAGGGCGCGTGGGCGCCCAGCATCAGCGACGCCGAGGCGTTCGAACTGATGGCCGAGGCCGTCGACGAGGTCGAGGACGCGTTCGGGTTCGACATCGAGTTCGGACTCGACGTCGCTGGCGCGGAGCTGTACGACGCCGACGAGGACGCGTACGTGTACGGCGACACGACTCGTTCCACCGAGGAGCAGGTCGAGTACATCGCGGACCTCGTCGACGAGTACGGACTCGTGTACGTCGAGGACCCGCTCGACGAGGACGACTACGAGGCGTTCGCGGACCTCACGGACCGCGTCGGCGACCGAACGCTCGTCTGCGGCGACGACCTGTTCGTCACGAACACGAACCGTCTCCAGGAGGGAATCGAACAGGGTGCGGCGAACAGCATCCTCGTGAAGCCGAACCAGATAGGCACCCTCAGCGACGCGTTCGACGCAATCGAACTCGCCGTCGAATCGAGCTACACGCCCGTCGTGTCGCATCGGAGCGGCGAGACGGAGGACACAACCATCGCACACCTCGCCGTCGCCGCGGACGCCCCGTTCATCAAGACGGGGACCGTGGGCGGCGAGCGAACCGCTAAGCTGAACGAACTCATCCGCATCGCGGACGAAGCCCTATGAGCGAGAACGAAGAAGAACTCGAACCCGAAGAATCGACCGAGGCCGACGCGGCCGAGGCCGCGTCCGAGGAGGAGGCCGTCGAGGCCACCGCCGAGGACGCCGCCGAGGACGCGCCTGCCGCAGAACCGACGGAGTCGGCGGAGGACGTCATGAGTGACGCCGAAGCCGACCTCCTCATCCCCGTCGAGGACTACCTCGGTGCCGGTGTCCACATCGGTACCCAGCAGAAGACCGAGGACATGGACCGGTTCATCCACCGCGTCCGCACCGACGGCCTGTACGTGCTCGACGTCTCGAAGACGGACGAGCGCATCCGCACGGCCGCGGACTTCCTCGCGAACTACGACCCCGAGCAGGTCCTCGTGACCTCCAGCCGCCAGTACGGCCGGTTCCCCGCGGAGAAGTTCGCGGACGCCGTCGGCGCGCGCGCCCGTACGGGCCGCTTCATCCCGGGGACGCTCACGAACCCCCAGTACGACGGCTACATCGAGCCGGACGTGCTCGTCGTCACCGACCCTATCGGCGACGCGCAGGCGGTGAAGGAAGCTATCACGGTCGGCATCCCCGTCATCGCCATGTGTGACTCGAACAACCAGACCAGTAACGTCGACCTCGTCGTCCCGACGAACAACAAGGGCCGTCGCGCCCTCAGCGTCGTCTACTGGCTGCTCGCGAACGAGACGCTCGACCGCCGCGGCGCCGAACCGTCGTACGCCCTCGAAGACTTCGAGAGCGGAATCTAAGGGGTTCTTTCGTTTCTGTCCCGTTTCTCGTGCGGTGAGCGACAGCGCCGTCAGTCCCGCGAGGGGTGCGTGCTGGCCGGTCGCGGGCCGTCGAACCCGAGCGTCTCGCGGAGCGTGCCGTCCGCGGGCGTGGGGGCGAGGCCGCGCGCGTCGAGTTCGGGGAGGAGGTAGTCGATAACGTCGGTGAAGGTCTTGGGGACGACGGGGGCCATGACGACGAACCCGTCCGCGCCGGCGTCCATCCAGGCTTCGAGGTCGTCCGCGACGGATTCGGGGGTGCCGACGAACTCGGGCGTGGGGTAGCGGGCGTAGCGGGCGGCGGCGTCCCCGACTGTCCACTCGCGGTCGTCGCGGAGGAAGGCGTTGAGCGCGCCGCGGATGCCTTCGACGGGGATGTCTTCGAGGGGTGAGTCGCGGTCGTACTGGCTGTAGTCGTGGTTGAGGTGGTTTGAGAGGCGGACGAGTCCGGTCTCGGGGTCGATAGCGTCGATGACGCGGTCGTGGTGCGCTTCGGCGGCCGCGTCGGTGGGGGCGACGTACGGCGTGATCGCGGGGTAGACGCGGATGTCGTCGATGGTGCGGCCGTGGTCTCGAGCGCGCGCGTCGAGGTCGCTGGTGGCGTCCGCGAGCGAGTCGCGGGAGAGGTGGAAGGCGAAGGTCGCTTCGGCGTGTTTCGCGGCGAACTCGCGGCCGCGCTCGGACTGGCCGGCCTGGAAGACGACGGGCGTGCGTTGGGGTGTGGGCGCGGTCATGTGCGGGCCGCGGACGCGGTGGTGGGGGCCGTCGTGGTCGACGAACCGGACGCGGTCGGGGTCGGCGTAGGTTCCGGTGGCGGCGTCGCGGACGACGGCGTCGTCGTCCCAGGAGTCCATCCAGAGGCCGTAGCAGGCGGTGAGGTGGTCGTCGGCGCGGTCGTAGCGTTCGTCGTGGGGGACGTACTCGCCGACGACGTTCTCGAATTCGAGTTGGCCGCTGGAGGTGACGACGTTCCAGCCGAGGCGGCCGTCGGTGAGGTCGTCGATGGTGGAGAGTTTCTTCGCGAGGAGGTAGGGCGGGTAGAATGACGTGGAGGCGGTGGTGACGAGACCGAGCGTGTCGGTGGCGGCGGCGAGCGCGGAGAGCAGTGGGAGCGGGTCGTTCTCGGGGAGTTGTTCGCCGTGGCGGACGGTGGGGCGGATGCTGTCCTCGTACGTGTTGGCGACGTTGTAGGCGTCCGCGAAGAACAGCGCGCTGAACGCGCCGTCGAGGCGGCGGGCGAGGGACTGCCAGAAGTCGATGTCGCGGTAGCCGTCCGGCTGGCGGTGTTCGGGGAGTCGCCACGCGTCCTCGACGGCCGGGGAGTGACTGCAGTTGGCGTACGCGAGCAGGTCGAGCGTCGCGTCGTCGGACATACGCCTCCACGCGGACTGGTCGAAGGTAGTAGTTACTGTACCGGCACCTCGTGAAGAACTATCCCCTTCACTAATAGAGTTTGGAAAATAATTTTATCCAGGAGTTGGTAGCGGTCGGTACACCGACAGATGACGCGACTCGCACGGCTGTTCGGCCTCGAATCGACAACGGTCGCGGAACGACTGCTGTTCGCGCTCTCCATCGCGCTCTCGCTCTCGCTCGCCGCCGCCGGCATCCTCTACCCCGACGACGTTGGCGGGTTCTTCGCGGACAGTTTCGCGTGGGTCACCGTGAACGCGGGCTGGTGGTTCATCCTCCTCGGGTTCGCGCTCACCGTCTTCTTCACGTGGCTCTGCGTCTCCCGGTACGGCGACCTGCGCATCGGCGGCCCGGACGCCGACCCCGACTTCGGGACGGTCTCGTGGATAGCAATGGCGTTCACCGTCGGCTACTCCATCGCCGTCCTGTTCTGGGGCGTCGCTGAACCCGTCAGCATCGTCACCAGCCCCCCGCCGAGTTCGCCCGTCCCCGGCGCATCCCCCGAATCGCTCGCGCTCGCGTTCACCTTCCTCCACGACATCCTCCCCGGCCTCATCGCGTGGTACCTCCCGTTCGCCGTGCTGTTTGGACTGGTGGCGTGGCAACACGACAACTGGAAAGCGAGCGTCCTCCTCGAACCGCTCGGCCGTCCGTTCACCCACCCCGCCGTCGCGTGGCTCGTGGACATCGTCACCGTGCTCGCCATCGTCGGCGGACTCGGAACCTCCCTCGGGTTCATCGGCCAACAGCTCTCCTCCATCATCCGCGTCGTCTTCGGGTTCGACGCCAGCTACGTCACCCTCCTCTTATTCCTCGCCGTCGCGGTCGTCTTCGTCGTGGACGTGTTCGCCGGCCTCCGCCGCGGCATCCAGAACGCCGCCCGGGTCGCTGTCGCCGCGAACGTCCTCCTCACCGCCGTCCTGTTCGTCCTCGGCCCGACCGGGTTCATGCTCGATCTCGGACTGGACGCGATGGGAGTCTGGCTGTCAAACCTCCCCCGGCTCTCGCTCTACACCGCCCCGACCTCGCCCGGGAACTGGCCGCAGAACTGGACGAGCTTCTGGTGGGCGTGGTGGGCCGCCTGGGGTGTGTTCGTCGGGAGTTTCGTCGCGCGCATCTCGAAGGGCCGAACGATACGGGAGGTGTTCGTCGGACTCTGCATCGCGCCCGCCGCCTTCCTCGTCGTCCAGCACAGCGTCCTCGGCGGCCTCGCGCTCGCCCCCGGCAACCTCGACCCCGTCGCGGCCGCGCTCGCCGCGGACGGGAACGCCGCCGCGCTCAGCACCGCGCTCACGCTCGTTCCCGCCCCCCGACTCGTCGGCGCGCTCGCGCTCCTCGCGCTCGCCGGCTACATCGTCACCAGCCTCGACTCCGCGGTCTACATGCTCGCCGCCATCACCCTCGGGGAGCGCGAACCCAACACGCGAAACCGCGCGGCGTGGGGAATCGCGATGGTCGGCATCGGCGTGATGACGACGTTCGTCGGCGGCGGGACGACCGTCCTCGAATCATTCTCCACGACGCTCGCCCTCCCGTTCACCGCGCTCTACGTCGTCGTCGCCTACGCGACCTACGTCGTCGCGAAACGCCGGTACGGCGAGTAGCGAACCGAACGGTCTTTCACTCGGTCGCCCGGACTCTCGAGTATGTCGACTACTGCGAGCGCCCCCGGGAAGGTCTACCTGTTCGGGGAGCACGCCGTCGTCTACGGGGAGCCGGCGGTTCCGTGCGCCATCGAGCGCCGGGCGTCCGTCACGGTCGAAGCCCGGGAGGACAACCGTCTCCGGGTGAGCGCGGACGACTTGTCGCTCGACGGCTTTACGGTGGAGTACAGCGGGTCGAGCGACGAGCGGCCGGACGTGGACGTGCCGACGCCGCTCATCGAGGCGGCGTTCGGGTACGTGGACGCCGCGGTCGAGCAGGCGCGGGACGCGGCGGACGCACCTGAGGTGGGATTCAACGTCGAGATCGAGAGCGACATCCCGCTCGGCGCGGGTCTCGGGTCGTCGGCCGCTGTCGCGGTGGCGGGTATCGCGGCGGCGACGACCGAACTCGACTGCGACCTCGACGCCCGTGAGATTGCAGAGCGCGCGTATCAGGTGGAGTACGACGTGCAGTCCGGGCAGGCGTCCCGCGCGGACACGTTCTGCTCCGCGATGGGCGGCGCGGTTCGCGTCGAGGGCGAGGAGTGCCGGACGCTCGACACGCCCGACCTCCCGTTCATCGTCGGGTACGACGGGACGAGCCACGACACCGGCGAACTCGTCTCCGGCGTTCGAGCTCTCAGAGAAGAGTACGGCTTCGCGAACGACACCGTCGCCGCCATCGGCGACCTCGTCCGACAGGGCGAGGACGCGCTCACGGACGGCGACCTCGCCGAACTCGGCCGCCTGATGAACTTCAACCACGGCTTGCTCGCGGCGCTCGGCGTCTCCGGGCGGTCGCTCGACAACATGGTGTGGGCGGCCCGGGACGGCGGCGCGCTCGGCGCGAAACTCACGGGCGCGGGCGGCGGCGGCTGCATCGTCGCACTGGACGACGAGAACGGCACGAAAACCGCGCTGTCGCTCACGCCGGACTGTACGCGGGCGTTCCGCGCGGAACTCGCACAGGACGGGGTGCGCGTCGAATGATAGTCCTCAAACTCGGCGGGAGCGTCATCACGGAGAAGGACGAGCGCGAAACGGTCGACCTCGACGCGCTCGCCCGGCTCGCCGGCGTTATCGGCCAAGCCGACGTGGACGACCTCATCGTCGTGCACGGCGCGGGGAGTTTCGGGCACTACTACGCGGACGAACACGACGTCTCGACGACGGAGGGGACTCGCGACGCGCGGGCGGTCCGGGAGATTCACGACTCGATGGCGCGCCTGAACACGGCCGTTCTCGACTACCTCGACGACGCCGGCGTCGCGGGCGTCCCGGTGCGGCCGTTCTCCGCGGCGCGCCGCGACGACGACCTGGAGTTCTACACGAAGCAAGTGGAGACGATGCTCGCCGAGGGGTTCACGCCGGTCCTGCACGGCGACGTGGTCACGGAGGCAGGCAACGGCGCGACAATTCTCAGCGGGGACGAAGTCGTCACGACGCTCGCCGCCCAGCTGGACGCGGACCGCGTCGGCCTCTGCTCGACCGTCCCCGGCGTCCTCGACGAGGAGGGAGACGTGATTCGCGAGATAACCGCGTACGAGGACGTGGCGGACGTGCTCGACGGGAGCGAGGACACCGACGTGACTGGGGGGATGGCGGGAAAAGTCCGGGAGTTACTCGCGCTCGGCGCGCCCGCATCCGTGTTCGGCGCGGACGACCTCGCGGACTTCCTACGCGGCGAAAACGCGGGAACGACGGTCCGCGGGTAACGACACCGCTATCCGGGTTCCGGTGTCCCGCAAGACCCTGCTACTTTTAATACCGGGAATCGTACCATGGGCTAAGAAGCGTCCCGCCGGACGGATACCGGCGGCGGGACGACGGCTGTAAGACGCCGCGACCCGCGGCCGCCACTCCGGCGGGGGTTTCAGAGAGCCACCCGGCTCTCAGTGATTAACAATGGAAATCGAAATCGCAACAATCGGCGGATACGAAGAAGTCGGCCGGCAGATGACTGCCGTCCGCGCAGGTGACGACATCGTTATCTTCGACATGGGCCTCAACCTCTCGCAGGTCCTGATCCACGATAACGTCGAGACCGAACAGATGCATAGCCTCGACCTCATCGACATGGGCGCGATTCCGGACGACCGCGTCATGAGCGAACTCGAAGGGGACGTGCAGGCCATCGTACCGACGCACGGCCACCTCGACCACATCGGTGCGATCAGTAAGCTCGCACACCGCTACAACGCGCCCATCGTCGCGTCGCCGTTCACGCTCGAACTCGTGCGGGACGAAATCGAGGGCGAGCAGAAGTTCGGCGTCGAGAACGACCTCGTCGAGATGGAAGCCGGCGAGACGATGCCCATCGGCGAGCGCTGCGAGCTGGAGTTCGTGCACGTCACGCACTCCATCATCGACGCAATCAACCCCGTCCTCCACACGCCCGAGGGCGCGGTTGTCTACGGGCTCGACAAGCGCCTCGACCACGACCCCGTGCTCGAAGACCCCATCGACATGAAGCGCTTCCGCGAAATCGGCCGCGAGGGCGAGGGTGTGCTCGCGTACATCGAGGACACGACGAACGCCGGTCGGAAGGGTCGAACGCCGAGCGAGTCCGTCGCGCAACGCGAACTCCAGGACACCATCCACAGCATGGAGGACTACGACGGCGGCATCATCGCCACGACGTTCTCCAGTCACGTCTCCCGCGTGTCGAGCCTCATCGAGTTCGCACAGGAGATCGGTCGCGAACCGATCCTTCTCGGTCGGTCGATGGAACGCTACTCGGGCACCGCGGAGCGGATGGGGCGCGTGAACTTCCCGGACAACCTCGGGATGTTCGGCCACCGCAAGAGCGTGGACCGCGCGTTCAAGCGCATCATGAACGAGGGCAAGGAGAACTTCCTCCCCATCGTCACCGGCCATCAGGGCGAACCGCGAGCGATGCTCACGCGGATGGGGCGCGGCGAGACGCCGTACGACATCGAGAACGGGGACAAGGTCATCTTCTCGGCGAGCGTGATTCCGGAGCCGACGAACGAGGGCCAGCGCTACCAGTCCGAACAGCTTCTGCGGATGCAGGGCGCTCGCATCTACGACGAGATTCACGTCTCCGGCCACCTCCGCGAGGAAGGCCACTACGAGATGCTGAACGCTCTCCAGCCCCAGCACGTCATCCCCGCCCACCAGAACCTCGAACACTTCGGGAAGTACGCGAAGCTCGCGAAGGGCGAGGGGTACAAGCTCGGCCGCGACCTCCACCTGAGCGACAACGGCAACATCATTCAGCTCGTAGAATGACGCAAGAAGCACGAGAGGAAACGGTGCTCGCGGCCATCGAGGACCGCCGGGAGCAAGTGAACGACGCCATCGACGAGGAACTCCCGATGGCGGAACCCGAACGGCTCTACGAGGCCTCGCGCTACCTCCTCGAAGCCGGCGGGAAGCGTCTCCGACCGACGGTCTCGATGCTGGTCGGGGAGGCGCTGCTCGACGTGGAGCCGTTGAGCGAGGACTACCAGGCGTTCCCCTCGCTCAACGACGGCACAGTGGACCTGATGGCGGCCGCGGTCTCCATCGAGGTCATTCAGTCGTTCACGCTCATCCACGACGACATCATGGACGACGACGACCTCCGCCGGGGCGTCCCCGCCGTCCACCGCGAGTACGACACGGAGACCGCGATACTCGCGGGCGACACGCTCTACTCGAAGGCGTTCGAGATAATGCTCCGCACCGAAGCGCCGCCAGAGCGCGGTCTCGACGCCCTCCGTATGCTCGCGTGCACGTGCACCCACATCTGTGAAGGCCAGGCGTACGACGTGGACTTCGAAACTCGCGACAACGTCACCATCGAGGAGTACCTCGACATGGTGGAACTGAAGACCGCCGTCCTCTACGCCGCCGCCGCATCGGTGCCGGGCATCGTCCTCGGCGCCGACGACGACACCGTCGACGCGCTCTACGAGTACGGCCGCGCTATCGGCCAGGCGTTCCAGATTCAGGACGACGTTCTCGACCTCACCGTCCCCAGCGACGAACTCGGAAAACAGCGCGGTAGCGACCTCATCGAAGGCAAACGCACCGCCGTAACACTCCACGCCCGCGAACAGGGCGTCGACATCGACACCCTCGTCGACGCCGACCGCCCCAAGAACGTCACCGAAGCCGAAATCGACGACGCCGTCGACACCCTCCAGAACGCCGGCAGCATCCAGTTCGCCCGCGAACTCGCTGAAGACCTCGTCCGGGAAGGCAAAGACCACCTCAGCGGCCTCCCCGACAACGACGCCCACGCCACGCTCGACGACCTCGCCGACTACCTCATCGAACGGGGCTACTAACGGACTTTTTTACTCGGCGGGTCGCGCTTCGCGCGACCGCTTGAGTAAAAACCTCCACTAATCGCGAGAAGCGTTGCTTCTCGCTATACAGCCAGAACGCCGTGCGTTCTGGCGATAAAAAGGCCGCGAGCGCCCACGGCGCTCGCGGTCGGGCGTCGGAACGACACCGCACAGCGACCGTATCGCGTCCGCAACCGCACGGAGCCGCACCCGGTGAGTTGGTTCGTTCTACGACGTCTCCTGGAGGAAGGCTTCAAGCGCATCCCGGAGGAAGTCGGGGTTGTCCACGTGGGCGTTGTGCCCGGCGTCCGGGAGTTCTCGATAGTCGGCGTTCGGAATCTCGCTCGCGAGGAAGCGCGCGTGGGCTGTCATTCGCGCGGTCTCGTTTCCGCCGCACATCGCGAGCGCGGGCACGTCGATGCTCGCGTAGTCAGTGTCGAGCGTCCCCCACGAGAGGAGCGCGTGACGGATTTTCGCGGCTTCCACCGGAGAAACGCCGGGATAGTCGCTGGCGTGAGCGTCTTCGATGCGGGTTTTCTCGTCGAGGTCGCCCGGGTCGAAGTCGTCGCCGCGACTCGTAATCCAGGAGACGAACGGCTGGACGGCGTCGAACCCGACGAAGCGAGCGAGCGCGAGCGCGCCCGGGAGGGCGACCTGGCGCTCCACCCACTCCCCGGGTGAGAGTGCGCGCGAGGAGAGCGCCGCGACGGTGACGAGTCCGGAGAGCGAACCGCCCTCAGCGGCGTAGCGCTGCGCGACCATGCCGCCCATCGAGAGCCCGCAGACGACCGGCGCGCCGAGTGAGAGAGCGACCACGAGCTCACGGAGGTCGTCGGCATATGTGTCGATACTGTACGCGCCGCGGTCGGAACCTCCGGTTCGACCGTGACCGCGAAGGTCGTACACGACGACCCGATACTCGTCCGTGAGGGGGCGGGTACGCTCGGCCCAGACGCGGTGGTCGCTGAACGCGCCGTGCAGGACCACCACCGGCGGTCCCTCGCCGCGGGACTCGTAGTAGGTCTCGACGCCGTTCGTCCGGACCGTGGGCATACGTGTTCCTACGAGGCGAACGGTTTCCCGCTGTCGGTGCGAGCGTTCAAATACGAAGACGGGACCAGCGGGTGGTATGTAGCGAGTGGCGTGCGTCGGGCCCGCGGAAACGGCGACCGACCGACGCACGAGGGAAGGGTCGTCTGTCCGCAGAATCCAAACGAATTTCCCCGCGTCCCGGCTACTCGCGAGTAATGGACGAAGACCTCCGCGAGCGCGTCCGCCGGGAGGCGGAAGTGTACGCGCTCTACAACGCGCTCAAGCACGGGAGCGACGCCCAGGTCGGCGCCCTGATGGGGCCGATGATGGGAGAGAACCCCGAGTTCCGGGAGTACGGCGACGAGATTCCCGGAGTTATCGCGCCGGTCGTCGAGGACGTGAACGCTCTCTCGACCGAGGAGCAACGCGAGCGACTGGAGGACCTCGCACCCGAACGGCTCGCGGAACTCGAGGCGGAGGACGAGGGCGAGGAGCACCCGCTCCCCGACCTCCCGAACGTCGAGGAGTACGACGAGGTGCGGATGCGGTGTGCGCCGAACCCGAACGGCCCCTGGCACATCGGGCACGCGCGGATGCCCGCCGTCATCGGCTCCTACAAGGAGCGCTACGACGGCTGGATGCTCGTCCGGTTCGACGACACGGACCCCGAGACGAAACGCCCGCTCGACTGGGTGTACGACCAGGTCATCGACGACGTGGAGTACCTCGGGTTCGAGCCGGACGAGGTCATCACGGCCTCGGACCGCCTCGAAACCTACTACGAGTACGCCCGCGACCTCATCGAGATGGACGGCGCGTACACGTGCTCGTGTCCCGCCGAGGAGTTCTCCGACCTGAAGAACGCTGGTGAGGCGTGTCCGCACCGCGAGAAGGACGCGGAGACCGTCCTCTCGGAGTTCGAGTCGATGGTCGACGGTGAGTACGACTCGGGCGAGATGGTACTTCGCGTGAAAACCGACATCACGCACAAGAACCCCGCACTCCGGGACTTCGTCGCATTCCGCATCATCGACACACCGCATCCTCGTGAGGCGGCGAGCGAGTACCGGTGCTGGCCGATGCTCGACTTCCAGTCCGGCATCGACGACCACCTCACCGGCGTCACCCACATCATTCGCGGTATCGACCTCCAGGACTCCGCGAAGCGCCAGGGGTTCGTCTACGACTACTTCGGCTGGGAGTACCCCGAGGTCGTCCACTGGGGGCACGTGCAGGTGGACGAGTACGACGTGAAGATGAGCACCTCCACGATTCGGGAGAAGATAACGGCCGGCGAGTTCGACGGCTGGGACGACCCCCGCGTCCCCACCCTGCTCTCGACGCGCCGCCGCGGCATCCGCGGCGAGGCCATCGTGGACGCGATGGTGGAACTGGGAACCTCGACCTCGGACGTCGACCTGGCGATGAGTTCGGTGTACGCGAACAACCGCGACCGCATCGACGACGAGAGCCCGCGGTGTTTCTTCGTCTCCGACGGCGTCGAACTCCCGATTTCGGGCGGTCCGGACAGCGCGCACCCGCCCGTCCACCCCGAGCACGAGGACTGCGGCGAGCGCGACATCCCCGTCGGCGACGCAGTCCTCGTCGAGGAGGACGACCTTCCCGCGAAGGGCGAGAAACTCTGGCTGAAGGGCTACGGGCCCGTCGAGTACGACGGCGACTCGCTGACGGTGACGGACGACGACATCGACCTCGTCCGCGAACACGATGTGGACGTGGTGCAGTGGGTGCCCGCCAGCGAAAGCGTTCCCGTGCGGATGCGGACGCCCGATGGGGACGTGTCGGGCCGTGCAGAACCCGGACTCGTCGAGTACGAGTCCGACCAGACGCTCCAGTTTGTTCGCGTCGGCTTCGTGCGCGTGGACGAGGTGGCGCAACGCGCCACGGAACGGTCGAGCGTTCGAGAATCGCAACGCGATTCTCGCAGCCAATCAGAAGCGCAAAGCGCTTCTGATGACGGTGGCGAGCCGCGAGACCGCCACGCGGACGAGGAGTGCGTCGTCTACTACGCGCACCCCTGACGGTCAGTCGGGCGCGACGACCTCGACTTTGAGTCCGTCCGGGTTTTCGCAGTAGAGCGCGTAATACCCGCCGGCGAACGGGTGTTGGTCCTCGTACAGCACGGTCGAATGGTCGCGGTTCCGAACGGCCGCCGTCAAGTCGTCTACCTGTTTTCGGGACGCCGCGTGGAACGCGAGGTGGTTGAGTCCCGGCGCGTTCCGGTCGAACGCCCGTTCCGCGTCGTCGACGCGGACGAGCACGACGTACGTCGGGTCGTTGCTCCAGGAGCGGCCGGCATCCCAGTCGTTCTTCGGCTCGTATCCCAGTTCGTCGAGGAGCCAGTCCCAGAACGCGACGGACCGGTCGAAGGCGTCCGTGTAGAGTTCGACGTGGTGAAGTTGGCCGGTTACGTCCGAATCGCTACGGCTCTCGCCCATATCGTGGCGTCGCGGGCACTCGAAATAAACACCGGGTTCAGAGGTAGTGGACGGCGAGGAGTATCGCGAACATCGCGCCGGTGAGGAGGAGTTGGGCGAGCGCGGACGCGAGGACGCCGGCGGTGGCGTACGCGGCTGTTTTCAGGCTGACATCGCGGTCGCCGTGTCGGTAGTATTCGAGGACGAAGACGGTGCCGGCGATGCCGATGATGATGCCGATGGGGCCGCCGAGGGGGAGGAGGAGCAGGCCGACGACCGCGGCTATCAGGGTGGTTCGTGTGGACGCGCCGCCGGCGTTTGCGGCGAGCGCGCCGCCGAACCAGTCCACGAGGGTCGCGGTGACGCCGAGCACGACGAGGACGGCGAGGGCGAGCGGGCCTGGCTGGCCGGTCTGCCACCAGTAGACGGCGACGCCGGCGAGACCCGTGAGGCCGCTCGGGAGGAGCGGAACGATGCTGCCGACCATGCCGAGCGCGAGCAGGCCGAACGCGAGGAGGACGAGCGTGTCCATCAGTCGTACCTCCGGGCTTCCTCGTGGGCGGCCGGTGTGCCGTACTCGTCGACGAGCGGTTCGAGCGCGCTCCCGAGCGCGCGCATGCACTGGCCCGTGGAGTGGTAGTCGAGGGCGTCGGCGACCGCGTCCCAGTCCTCGGTCTGGAGGAGTTTCCGGACGAGAAGGCGTTCCTCTCGGTCGGTGAGGAGGTCGGGGTGGGGGCCGGTGAGGTGGTGGGCGGCGAGCGCGCGGAAGGGCGCGGGGTCGGCGGCGTAGAGACCGGGCCCGTAGGAGGCGCCGACCACGACCCGCCACCGGTGGTCGGTGAGCGAGAGCGCGGGCGGCGCGTCGGCGGCGGCGAGGCAGGCGCGCGCCACGTCCGCGTCGAGGTCGTCGAGTGCGTCCCCGAGCACGTCCGGGATTCGGTCCGCGAACCACTCGGCGTGATGGTCGTGCACCGCCTCGCCGGCCTCGCTGAGCGGGTCGAGCATTATTGCGGAGTACTCGCCGCTCATGTCGTTCCGGGTCGTGGAGACGTGGACGGTGTCGAAGCCGTTCTCGTCCCAGAACGAGACGAGTTCGGGGGTCGCGCCGTACCCGACGCCGAACCAGTCCAGGTCGCCCGCGATTTCGCGCCGGATTTCGCCGAGGAGGTGGCTGCCGAACCCGCGGGAGCGGGCGGCGTGGTGGGTGGCGATGCGCATCACGCGCCAGCCGACGGGGACGGCGGCGTCCGCGTCCCGAAGCTGGCTGGTCAGCACGTCCGGAATCATGTTCCCGAGGATGCGGCCGCCCGCGTACATCTCCTCGCGCGTCTCGGAATCGAGGCCGCCCTCGCGGGCGAGGAGGGCGACGGAGACGACGTGACCGTCGTGGCGGAGCGCGCGCAGGCGGAGGTTCGGCGCGTCGAGGAGGCGCGCGAGGTCGTTCGGTTCGGTGCGGTAGTGCGCGTAGACGAGCAGGCCGAACGCCTCCCGGAGCAGGGTTTCGTCCGCGAGCAAGTCCTCGCTCGTGAGCGCGTCGTAGGTCGCGTCTTCGGGGGTGGCGTCGGCGACGAGCGGGTCGACCGGCGGCCGGGCGTCGAGGAGGAGCGCGCGGAACGCCCACACCTCGACTGGGTCGCCCGCGGCGTACCGGATGGGGTCGCTCAGGCGGGCTTCAGCCACGTCGAGGTCGCTGTCGGCGAGGCGGTCGCGAAAGCGCACGTCGAACCCGCGGCCCGCGCCCTCGTAGCCGTGGACGGTGGTGGTGAACGCGACGTGGTCTGCGTCGAGGAAGGATTCGAGCAGGCGGACGGGGAGCGCCGCGGCCTCGTCCACGAACACCACGTCGGGGTCGTCCGGGAGGTCGGCGGCTACCGGCGGTTTCTCGAATCGGAGACTGTCGCAGCCGAGTTCGTCCGCGCGCTCGAACAGTTCGTCCGCGCTCCGCTTCCGGGGTGCGGTGACGAGCACGTCCAGACCCTCGTCGGCGAGACAGGCGGCGGCGATGCCGGCGGCGCTCGACTTCCCGCGGCCGCGGTCGGCCTCCACGACGACCGCCGCGTCCGGCTCGCGGAGCGCTTCGAGCGCGCGCACCGCGTCGGCCTGGTCCTGCGTTCGGCAGGCGTTGTACGCGCGCTCGGGGAAGTCGTGGTCGGCGGGCGGTTCGGGTGGCGGCGGGCGAATCCGGGGCGCGGGACGCGTGCGGCCGTCCCGTTCGAGCGACTGGGCGTCCGCGTCGTAGATGCTGATTCCGGGATGCGCGCGGAGCGTGTCGACGAGCCGGCGGCGGAAGTGCCCGGTCACGTCCGCGAGCGAGAACGGCGGCACCGCCAGGCTCTCGTCGAAGTCCTCGCGGACGCGCGGCCAGTCGTCGAGGTGGGGCGCGAGCAGGAGGAGGAGACCGCCGCCGTCCACCGCGCCCGCGATGCGGCCGAGCGCGTTCGGCCGACACTCGTCGTGCGCGTCGTACACGACGGCCGTCCGCGTCGTTCCGAGAAGGTCGCCGGAGTCGCGCGGTCGAAGGCGCTCGCAGTCGAGGCGCCCGACCGTCCCGAGGTGGGTGGCGTCGTCGCGCGGCACGTCCGCGGCGGAGAGCGCGGCGTCCGCGGCGTCCAGACACGTCTCGCGGGACCCGGTGAGCACGAGCATGCGGCGTTCGTTCACGGACTCCGCCTCCTCGCGGAGCGCGGCGGCGACCTCGCGAACCATTACCGGACGTTCGGCCGAGGCGGGCAAGGCAGTTTCGCCCTACACGTCGGGAGTGGGCTTCGCCTCGTCGGTGGAGAGCTGCTGGTAGGCGGCGACGAGCACGCCGTTCCCGAACACGGTGACGAACGCGGACCCGAGGTTGGTGATGAGGAAGTCGAGTTCGAACGCCCCGAAGACAGTAATCGGAATCGCGGTGGCGATGTTGACGAGGAACGCGACGAGGAGGAATGCGACGCCGAGGAGGAACGTTTGGAGGCGGTGGCCGGACGTGAGACGCCACGAGGAGCGCAGTGCGTCGAGGAAGTTCTCGTCCTCGACGGCGACGAAGACGGCCCAGAGGAAGAGCGCCGAGAGGAGGTAGAGACCGGGGAGCACGAGCGCGGCGAATCCGAGCGCGACGACGACGGCGAAGACGATGGCGCCGACGAACGCGTTCGCGAACGTCCGGACGCCGCGGCGCGTGAACGCCGCGAGCGGGAGGGGTTCCGTCTCGTCACTCGCGAACACGCGGAGCGCGGCGATGGTCGTGAGGAGTCCGGCGACGCCGACGAGAAGCGCGATGAGACTGTCGGCGAGCGGCGACACCTCGACGATAGCGGTCGAGTCCACCGTGAGTTCCTCGCCGCCCGGGAGGGTGAACGTGAACGACGAGGCCGTCCCGAAGACGGACTCGACGACCGTCAGGGCGTACACGATACCGAAGAGGAGCAGCCCGTTGCGCTGGCGGACGCTCTCGAATCCAGTCGCGAGTGCGTCTTCGACGGATAATTTCACATTCTAAATTGTGCTTCGAAACGGCGTAAAAGTGTCGGGTGGCGTGGGTCCACGTCGCACGGACGAGGAGCGAGAAAGCCGTTCCCGCGAGGGTTTGAAAGCGCTTTTAAGCATAGGAACCCCACGGTAGTAGTACAGCCAGTGGGGGTCGATGATGCTCCTAGCCGTTAGGGATTGACCCGGCAGGGGAGCGCAAGCCCGCCACGGCAACTAGGTGAACACAACTATGCCAGTGTACGTTAACTACGACGTCCCAGCGGACCTCCAGGAACGAGCCCTCGAAGCCCTCGAAGTGGCTCGCGACACCGGGAGCGTGAAGAAAGGTACGAACGAGACCACGAAGTCCATCGAGCGCGGGAACGCAGACCTCGTGTTCGTCGCGGAAGACGTCTCCCCCGAGGAGATCGTCCTCCACATCCCCGAACTCGCAGACGAGAAGGGAATCCCGTACGTGTTCGTCGACACGCAGGACGAACTCGGGAACGCCGCCGGTCTCGAAGTCGGCTCCGCCGCCGCGGCCGTCGTGGACGCCGGCGACGCCGAGGAAGATGTCGAGGACATCTCGGCGAAAGTCGAGGAACTCAAGTAATAACTCATGAGCGCGGAAGAACCAGCAAGCGACTCCACGTCCGCCGAGGTCATCGAGGTCGTCGGAAAGACCGGGATGCACGGCGAGGCGATGCAAGTGAAGTGCCGAATCCAGGAGGGGTCGAATCAGGGCCGCATCATCACGCGGAACTGCCTCGGTCCCGTCCGGGTCGGCGACGTTATTCAGCTTCGCGAGACGGCTCGCGAGGCTGACCCCATCGGAGGTCAATAATGCCCCAGACACGAGAATGCGACTATTGCGGTAGCGACATCGAACCCGGCACGGGGACGATGTTCGTCTACAACGACGGCACCGCCGTCCACTTCTGCTCGTCGAAGTGCGAGAAGAACGCGGACCTCGGTCGCGAGCCGCGCGACCTGGAGTGGACTGAGGAAGGTCAGGCGCAGGGCGGGGAGAACGAATGAGCCACCACGACGAGCGGACGTTCGTGATGGTGAAGCCCGACGGCGTTCAGCGCGGCCTCATCGGCGACATCGTCGGCCGCCTGGAGGAGAAGGGCTTGAAGATGGTCGGCGGGAAGTTCATGCAGATCGACGAGGACCTCGCGCACGAGCACTACGCCGAGCACGAGGACAAGCCCTTCTTCGAGGGGCTCGTCGAGTTCATCACGTCCGGCCCCGTCTTCGCGATGGTCTGGGAGGGCGCTGACGCGACCCGTCAGGTCCGCCAGATGATGGGCGCGACGGACGCGCAGGAGGCCGCTCCCGGCACCATCCGCGGTGACTACGGGAACGACCTCGGCCACAACCTCATCCACGGGAGCGACCACGAGGACGAGGGCGCGAACGAGCGCGAAATCAGCCTGTTCTTCGACGAGGACGAGCTGGTTGACTGGGACCTCGCCACCACGCAGTGGGTGTACGAGGACGCGGACGACCACTAAACGCTCGCAAACCCCTCTCGAGTTCTCTATCCTTTTATCGTATTAGGTAGCCTAGCTGGGGCTATGGATACCGAGTTGACGCGTCGCGGTCTCATCGCCGCCATCGTCGGCGGCGGGGCGGCGGCGGGCGCGATGTCGCCCGTGTCGAGCTACCTCCGGCGGTTCGCGCCGTTCTCGGGCGGGGCGTGGGCGGACGCGACCGACCGGACGAACGGTACTGTGACGAGTCCGTACGGCCCCGCTACCGTCGCGTACGACGACGAGTACGGCGTCCCGACCATCGCGGCGGACGACGAGCGCGCGCTCTACTTCGCGACCGGGTACGTGCACGGCGCGAACCGCCTGTTCCAGCTGGATTTGCAGCGCCGCCAGATGCGCGGACAGCTGAGCGAAGTCGTCGGGGAGGCGACGCTCGATTCCGACGAGTTCCACCGGCGGATGGATTTCGCGCGCGCCGCCGACGCGACCTGGGACGAACTCGCGGGCTCCGAGACCGGCGACCTCGTGGAAGCGTACGCGGACGGTGTGAACGCCTGTATCGAGCGCGAACCCCTTCCGGTGGAGTTCGGGCTATTGGAGTACGAGCCGGCGCCGTGGACGCCCGCGGACACGGTGCTGATGGAGAAGCAGATCGCGTGGCAGCTCACGGGTAGTTTCGAGACGCTGCGGAACGCGGCGGCCGCGGACGCGCTCGGCGAGGAGACGGCGAGCACGCTCTACCCGTACCGGCTGGACCACGATTCGCCGATCCTCCGCGACGGTGACGGCGGACGACCCGAGGCAAGTCGGGAGCCGCCCGTGCGGACGCCGAGCGGTGACGCGCGCGGGCTCGTCGGGTGGCTGTCCGGGTTCGAGAGTCCGCCCGGTATCGGGTCGAACTCGTGGGTCGTCTCGGGCGACCTCACCGAGTCGGGACGGCCGCTCGTCGCGAACGACCCCCACCTCTCCCTGATGGCGCCCCCGGTGTGGTTCGAGCAAGCGCTGGACGCGCCCGACTACACTGTGCGGGGCGTGACGTTCCCGGGCGTGCCGTTCGTCGTCATCGGCGAGAACGACCACGGCGCGTGGGGGTTCACGAACGTCGGCGCGGACGTGCTCGACGTCTACGAGTACGAGACCCGGGACGGCGAGTACCGGTACGGGGACGGCTGGGAGGCGTTCGAGACGGAGGAGGTGACGATTCCCGTCGCGAACGCGCCCGACGAGACCATCACGCGGCGGACGACCCGTCACGGCCCCTACCTCGAACGCGAGGGGTACAGCGTCGCCGTCGCGTGGACCGGCCTCACCGCCACCCGCACGACGGACGCCATCTACGACTTCAACCGCAGCACCGGCCTCTCGGATGTGCTCGCGGCGACCGAACTGTTCGACGAGCCGACGCAGAACCTCGTGTACGCCGACACCGAGGGGAACACGCTCTATTACGCGACCGGCCAGATTCCGATTCGCACGATAGACGGCGAGGAAGTCCGGGGGACGCGCATCTTCGACGGCTCGGCGGGTGAGGGCGAGTGGGACGGCTTCACGCCGTACGGCGCGACGGACTGGAGCGAGGGGTTCGTGCCGTTCGACGAGAAGCCCGGCGTCGTGAACCCCTCGTACGTTGCGACGGCGAACCAGCGCGTCACCGACGCGTCGAAGCACTACCTCGCGGAGTCCTACTCCGACCCGTATCGCGGTATCCGCATCTACGACCGCCTCGACGAACGCGTGCAGTCGGCGGAGTCGGTGACGTTCGAGTTCGTGCAGGACCTCCACGACGACGCCTACGACGGGCGCACCGAGGGACTCGTCGGCCCGCTCGCGGACGCCATCTCGGACGACCACCCGGAACACGCGAGCGCGCTCCGCGACTGGAACGGCCACATGGAGCGAGATTCGACGGCCGCGCTCGCGTTCGCGCTCTGGTTCGACGAGTACAAACACGAACTGTTCGAGTCGCGCTTCGACGCGGTGGGACTGGACGCGGACTACTACCCCCGCGACTGGGTCGTCCAACACCTCGACCCGGAGGGCGAGTGGTTCGCGGACCGCTCGCGCGCGGACGTGATGCGCGCGGCGTTCGACGCGGCCGTCGAAACCATCGGCGCGGAGGGCTACGAGACGTACGGCGACTACAATACGACTGGAGCCATCACGCACCCGTTCGGCCAGTCGTTCCTCAACTATCCCGAGTATCCGACGGACGGCTCGCGGGCGACCGTGAACAACTACGCCGTGGAACGCCCGACCGGGAGCAGTTGGCGGATGGTGTGCGAACCCGGCGGCCGATCGGTCTGCATCGTTCCGGGCGGGAACGACGGCGAGGTGTGGAGCGCGAACTACAGCGACCAACTCCGCATGTGGGCGGACACCGAGTACAAGCCGTTCCCCGTCGAGCCAGCGGAGACGAGCATTCGGTTCGTGGAGGAAGAGCGATGACCCTCGACTGGCGCGCGAACCCGCGCGCGAACCTCGTCTGGTTCGCCGCCGGCGCCGCGGTCGCGGTGCTGCTCGGCCACCTCTCCTGGATAGGGTTCCTCGCGGGCGGCGCGATAGCGGGATTCGGCCAGCGCTCGTTCCGGTACGGCGTGTTCGCCGGGTTCCTCGTCGGCCTCTTCTCGGTCGGCGTGTTCGTCGGCCTGCTCGCCGGCCACAACAGCCTCGGAGTCGCGCTCGACACCGGCCAGGTGCTGTACGTCGCGCTCGCTGTCCCGCTCGTGTACGCGACGCTCGGCGGTCTCGTTCGCGGCGTCCGATAATCGGCTATCGAGCGCGAAGAGAGAAAAGCGCGCTCGCGGATTACTCGCGCGCCGGAACGTCGATGTCGCCGGCGTCGAGGGCGGCTTCGACGTTCCGTGCGGCGGTGACGAGGTTCTCCATCTTCCTGTACGCGACCTCGCGGGGAAGGAGTTTCACGCCGCAGTCCGGGCTCACCGTGAGCTGTTCGGGCGGCACGACTTCGAGGCCCTTCCGGATGTTGCGCTCGATTTGTTCGACGGACTCGACTTCGGCCACGTGCGCGTCGACCACGCCGAGCGCGAGGTCCTTCGTGAAGTCGGGGTCCTTGAACACGTCGAGCTGGTCGTAGTCGCCGTTCGCGAGTTCGAGGTCGAGTTCGTCGACGGGAAAGTCGAGGAGTTCGGGATAGATGCGGGAGTAGTCGCCGTAGCAGACGTGGAGGCCGATTCGGACGTCGTCCGGGATGCCGGAGACGATGCGTTCGAGGCACTCGCCGACGATGGCGTGGTCGTCCGGCGTGGTGGCGAGCGCGGGTTCGTCGATCTGGATGTAGCGCGCGCCGGCGGCGACGAGCTTCTCGATTTCCTCGTTCACGAGGTCCGCGAGGTCGTACGCGAGCGCTTCCTCGTCCTCGTAGGCTTCGTTGAAGCTCCAGGACGCGAGCGTGTACGGGCCGGTGATGGGGACTTTGACGGGGCGGTCGGCGACCGAGGCGGTGAACTCGTACTCGGAGACGAGCCAGGACTCGTCGTACTCGACCTCGTCGGTGACGCTGGGTTTGTCGAAGTAGTTGTGCCCCCAGACCTTCACCGGGCCGTTGAATTCGTAGCCGTCGATGCGGTCCGCGAAGAACTCCACCATCTCGTTGCGCCGCATCTCGCCGTCCACGACCACGTCGAGGCCGGCGCGTTCGTGTTCGTTCGTGATGAGTCGGCTGGCGTCGTCCTGGGCTTCCCGCCAGTCCTCGTCGTCGAACTCGCTCTCCGGGTCACTGTGGAGGTCGCGGGCGCGGTTCAGCCACGACGGCTTCGGGTAGGACCCGACGACGGTCGTGAGGAGGAAGTGGTCGTTCTCGTGACCCGGGGGACGGAACTGCTCGCGGTTCTCACTCATCGGCGTCACCTCCGACGGCGCCGAGCGCGCGAAGTTTCGCCTGGAACTTGTTCACGGGCAGGTAGAACAACTCGGTGTTGGGTGTGGCGTACACGGTGTCGAACTCGCTGACGGGAATCTGGTCTCTGAACCACGCGATGCGTTCTTCGATGGTGTCGGGGGATTCGACGAGCGTGTTCTGGCCGTCCACGACGCCGAGGCTCACCGAATCGAGCGTGCCGTACTCCTGGACGAGGTAGGTGGCGTCGTCGTGGGCGGTGACGAGGTCGTAGCCGAGCGCCGAGATGTCGGTGTCGAGGAGGTGCGCGTGGAGTTTCTCGCCGTACGTCCCCCAGTAGGACTGCACGACGACCTCGGCGTCGGTCGCGGCGGCGACAGTGTCGATGGCGGCGGCGGCGCGCTCGTCCTCGCCGTCGTCGAGCGACTCGGTGGCGAGGCTGGGTTCGAGGACGAACACGGTCTCGACGGCGTCCGGGAAGGACTCGACTTCGCCGGCGAGGAAGTCGCCGACGGCGGCGAGGAACTCGTCCGGACTCCCGTAGTGCTCGTCGGTCGCGAGTCGGGAGAGCGAGTAGGGGCCGGGCACGACGGCCTGGAGGCTGTCGGTGAGCGCGCTCGCCGTTTCGAGGTCGCGCGCGAGGTCGCCGCTGTGCGTGAGGTCGCCGGTGACGACGGGGTCGCGGTAGAAGTTGTTGTTGTCGTAGTACCGGACGATGCCCTCGGTGCGAACGTTCTCGTGGACGGCGAGCGGGTGGGCGAGCATGTCGTCCCAGCGCGCCTGTCCCTCGACGGCGCGGTCGAGGCCGGCGTCCGCCTGCCGGGTGAGGAGGTCGTCGCGCGCTTCGTCGTAGACGGCCTCGACGTCGGGGGGTTCGTCCCCGGAGACGAGGTCCTCTTTCTGGTGGCCCTTGAGGTCGGCGAGGCGCTCGCGCGCTTCGTCGGGCAGCGGGAACAGGCCGAGCGTCGTGCTGACGACTGTCATCTACTCGGGAGTACGCCATACCCTCGTTTAATATTTTCTCTCTCAGTTTATTCTTCGTAGTTATCTAGGGCGCGGCGGCTACGCTGTAGATACCGGAGCGCGATAAACGAGTCGACCACGGGAACGAAGATTCCCGGGACGGCCGCCATCGCGTACACCTCGCCGTCGAACGCGCCATCGGTCGTCTCGTAGACGGCGCGGGCGTCCGCGCGAATCGCTATCGGGAGGAGAAGGCGGACGACGAGTGCGGCGAGCAAGAAGGGGGCGGCGAGCACCGCGAGCGCCGCGAGCGACACGCCCGTCCGCGCGACAACGGCTACCAGGAAGAGGCCGAGCGTGGCCTCGACGGCCGTGACAGCCGGCATCGCGTACACCGCGTACCGCCACTTCGACGCGCCGGACATACCTAAGAGAAGGACCGCCGGGAAGGAAGAGCTATCGGACGAACTTCAGGACGGTGAGCGTTTCGAACGGGAAGGACTCGTCGCGGAGCGCGACGGCGGAGAACCCGCGGTCTCCGGCGTACTCGGCGACTTCCTCGACGCCCGTGAGCGTGCTGACGAGCAGGAGAACGAAGCCGTCGGGGGCGAGCACGCGCGCCACGTCGTCGAGGAACGCCTCCACGACCTCGCGGCCCGTCTCGCCGCCGGTGAGCGCGACCTCCAGCCAGTCGTCGCGCTCGGCGTCGGGGTCCGCCGGCAGATACGGCGGATTGAACAGCACCGCATCGAACGCGCCGTCCCGGAACGGCGCGACGAGGTCGGCGCGGACGACCGGAACGCCGCGCTCGCGGGCCTGCCGGCACGCGTGCGGATTCAGGTCCGACGCGACGACGTTCACGCCCGCGTTCCGGACGCGTTCCGCGACGACGCCCGACCCCGTCCCGACCTCCAGCACGCGGGCATCGGCTTCGAGTTCGTCCACGGCGACGTCGGCGAGCAGCCGCGAATCCTCCGCGGGCTGATACACCTCGGTTTCGACGCCGCGTCGCTCCGCGAGGTCACTCACCCTCGTCACCCGCGGGACCGTAGTCGTCGGGGATGGTCGCGCCGAGACCGTTCTGGCGCGCGGAGAGTTCGCGCTGCGGGAACGGGATGGTGATGCCCTCCTCGCGGAACGCCTCGTGAACCCGCGAGATGACCGCGGTCTGGGCGCGCCACTTCCGGCGCGCGCTCGGCTTGTCTATCCAGAACCGGAGGTCGAGCACGACCGCGGAATCCCCGAACTCGGTGAGCACGACCTGCGGCTGCGGCACCGTCAGCACGTCATCCACGTCCTTCAGCGTCTCCTCCGCGACCTCGATGGCGTGGTCGACGTCCGTCGTGTAGTCCACGCCGACCTCGACGTGCAGGCGGAGGCGTCCCTTCCGCGAGCGGTTCACGACCTCCTCGGACCCGACGTAGTCGTTCGGCAGCATCACGTACTCGCCGTCGAACGTCTGGATGCGCGTGTTCACGATGGTGATGTCCGTGACGATGCCGTCGTTGTCGCCGATTTTCACCCAGTCGCCGATTTCGAACGGCCGCGCGAACATCAACACGAACCCCGCGATGACCGCGCCGAGCGTCTGTCGGGCGGCCATACCGAACACGATGCCGGCGAACCCAGCACCGATGAGGAGGCCGGAGAGGTTCACGTTCCAGACGCCGAGCGCGGTGATGAGCGCGCCGATGTAGAGCGTTATCTGGAGGAGTCGAAACGTGATTTCGGCCTGGTGGTCGGTGATGTTCTCGCGCGCGGCGACGAAGTCGTCTACGCGGCCGTGCAGGAACTCCGTGAAGACGTACGCGCCCGCGAGGAGGCCGAGCGTGATGAGGAAGCGAACGCCGAGTTCCGCACGAGCGGTCACGGCCTTCACGGCGTCCACGGCGAGCGGGTGGGCGCCCCAGAGGACGAGGAACGCCTCGGCGCCGAGCGCGAGGAACGCGACCGCGAGCACGATTAACAGCACGTCGAGGAGTCGGTCGCTCCGGTTCTCCCGCGCGGCGGACGCGAACCGGCGCGCGGCCCGCCACCCGAGCGCCAGCAGGACGAGCGCGGCCGCGGAGAGCACGGTGCGCTCCACCGGACCGAGCGCCTGCACCGCCTCCGTCAGTTGCGTGAGCGCGCTCACGACGGGTCACCGTGGTCGTACGCGACGCTCGCGACCGCCGCGAACCGCCGCGGGTCCAGTTTCTCCGGGCGCGCGGAGAGCAAGTCGTCGTCCAGCGCGTCCACGACCGCATCGGGGTCGCCGAGCCCGGAGATGTGGGCGGTGTTCCGGATGGCGTTCCGCATGGTCTTCCGGCGCTGCGTGAACACGGCCTTCACGAAGTCGAGGAAGAACTGCTCGTCCGGCACCTCGTAGTCCGGTGCCCGCGGCGTCAACCGCACGATAGCGCTCTCGACGCGGGGCTGGGGGTCGAACGCCTCCTTCGGCACGATTTCGACGACCTCCACATCCGCGTAGTGCTGGGCGGTGACGGAGAGCCGGCCGTACTCGCTCGTGTCCGCGTCGGCCGCCATCCGCTCCGCGAACTCCCGCTGGTACATCAACACCGCCGGCTCCCCCGCGGGCAGCAGGCGGAACGTGAGTTCGCTCGACGCGCTGTACGGGAGGTTGGAGATGCAGCAGGTGTACGCGGGGAGGGCCACGTCGAGCGCGTCTCCCTCGATGACGGTGAGGTCGCCGCGCTCGCGCGCCGCCGCGAACTCCTCGCGCACAAACGCCGCGAGGTCGGGGTCGCGTTCGATTGCGGTGACGTGGTCCGCAACCACGAGCAAGCGGTCCGTCAACGCACCCGTTCCGGCGCCGATTTCGAGCACGTGCGACCGGTCGAACTCGCTCGCGTACGTCGGAACGCGGTCGAGCACGCGGTCGTCGACGAGGAAGTGCTGGTCGAAGTCGGGGTTCCCGCGGCCCGCACGCCGAATCAGGGCGTCCGGGTTCCGATACTCGCTCATACCAGTGTTTCTCGCAGGACTCCCTTACTCTCTCCGGACGAACAATCGGTACTTCACGTCGTCCGGGTTCTCCAACTCCTCCTCGATGCGCTCGACAACAGTCTCCTTCGGGCTGTGCAGGCCGGAGACGCGGTCTTCGAGGTCGTCGAAGCTCTCGAACGGACCGTGGCGCTTGCGCTCGTCCAGGACGTTGTCCCGGAGTTTGTCGCCGATTCCGGGGAGGAGGTTGAGCTGGTGGAGGCGGAGCGAGAGCGGCTGCGCGTCGTTGAAGAAGTCCACGAACCGCTTCTCGTGCGCCTCCACGAGCTCCTCGATGACGTAGTCGAGCTCGGAGCGCGCGCCGTCAGTGAGGTCCTCGTAGCCCACGGTGTGCCCGCGCTCGATACCCGCGTCGAAGGCGGGCGTCACCTGCACGTAGTCACCGATGGAGATGTCGGCGTCCTCGCGCAGGCTGAGCTCGTAGAGTGTGAAATCGTCCACGGCGACCGCGTACGCGAGCGGCGACCCGCTGTACGCGCCGCCGTTGCTCCGGCCGTGGTGAAGGACATCGAGCACGACCGCTTCCGACGTCTCGTCGCTAGCAGCGTCGCTCATACTATACTCGACCTAGTACGACGCGATACTTAAAAAGTCGGACGCGTTACGCGTATTTCGCGACGATGTCCAGCACGTCGTCGAGTTCGTCGCCAGAGAGCGCGTACCGCTCCTGCGCGAACACCGCGCGGAGTTCGTCACGACTCCGCGGCAGAAGGTCCGCAATCTTGAACGCCGCCTGCGCCTCCAGCGTGTCGAGTTCGAGGAGTTCGTCCACAAGCTCGCGGGACTCCTCGGCCTCCAGCACCGCGAACCGATTCGTGTGCTCGACGGCGCGCGCGAGCTCGTACCGGAGCTCGCGGTCCTCGTCGGCCGCGCGCTCGGCCTCGATCTCCTCGAGGAGGGATTTCGCCTCCGAGGTGGTGAGGAACTCCTCGTCGAGCGTTTCCTTGAAGATGGTCATGCTAGTTCTGCGCGCGGAGGTGCGCGGGATAGGCGAGCACGACCTTCTCCTTGCCGTTGTCGTTGATTTTGACCTTGTAGGAGCGACCCTGCTCGCCGACGATTTCGCCGGTGAGACCGCTGAATCGGGCGTGGAACCGACCGTTCTGAGTGGAGGGGTCGATCTTCAGGTGGACTTTCTGGCCTTCGTCGTATTCGGCGACGGAGCGCTGGGGCGGCGACGTACCGCGCTCTCGGGGCTTGTTGGAGAGTTTCTTCCGCGTGCTGTTGAGGGGTCCGTTGGAACTCGGCATAGTCGTATGCAGGTTCGTACTGCCGTTGGCGTTATAAAACGCACGCTACGCGTTCGTGTCGGAGACGCCGGCAGACTCGGGTGGGAGGGACAGGCCTAACACGAACTCACTCCATCCATCGGTATGGACGACGAGCACTTCGAGACGCGCGCCATCCACGCCGGCCAGGAACCGGACGAGGAGACGGGCGCGCTGATGACTCCCATCTACGCGAACTCCACGTACGAGCAGTCCGCGCCCGGCGAGCACACCGGCTACGAGTACAGTCGAACCGGAAACCCGACGCGGACCGACCTGGAGGACAACCTCGCGGCCCTCGAGGGCGGCGAGCACGGCCGCGCGTTCTCGTCGGGAATGGGATCCATCAACACCGTGATGAACCTCCTCGACGCCGGCGACCACGTCGTCACCGGCGACGACGTGTACGGCGGGACGCACCGACTGTTCACGCAGGTGTACGAGAAGTACGACGTGGAGTTCGACTTCGTGGACACCACCGACCACGACGCCGTCGCCGAGGCGATGCGGGAGAACACGGAACTCCTCTGGGTGGAGACGCCGACGAACCCGCTGATGCGCGTGAACGACATCGACGCGCTGAGCGATATCGCGCACGACAACGACGCGCTCTGCGCGGTGGACAACACGTTCGCGACGCCCTACCTCCAGCGGCCGCTCGAACACGGCGCGGACATCGTCTCGCACTCGCTCACGAAGTACCTCGGCGGGCACAGCGACGTGGTCGGCGGCGCGCTCATCACCGACGACGACGAACTCGACGAGGAGTTCGGGTTCTACCAGAACTCCGTCGGCGCGACGCCGGGGCCGTTCGACGCGTTCCTCGTGCTCCGCGGAACGAAGACGCTGCCCGTGCGGATGGACCGCCACTGCGAGAACGCGAAGGTTCTCGCGCACTGGCTCGAGGCGCACGAGCACGTCGAGCACGTCTACTATCCCGGTCTCGAATCCCACCGCCAGCACGACCTCGCGGCCGAGCAGATGGACGACTTCGGCGGGATGCTCTCCTTCGAGCTCGACGCGAGCCTGGAGGAGGCGAGCGAGTTCGTCTCCAGCACGGAGGTGTTCACGCTCGCCGAATCGCTCGGCGGCGTCGAGTCCCTCATCGAACAGCCCGCGGCGATGACGCACGCCGCCATCCCGAAGGAAGAACGCGAGGCCGCGGGCCTCACCGACCCGCTCATCCGCGCGAGCGTCGGCATCGAGAACGTCGACGACCTGAAGGCCGACCTCGACCAGGCCATCACGAGCGCGCTCGAATAGGACAAGCCGCTTTTTGACCCTCCGCGGACTGTTTATCCCGCCCGTGCGTTCTTCCGGGTATGCAGCGACGTGCCCTCCTCGCGACGCTCGGCGCGACGGTCAGCGCGACCGCGGTCGCCGGCTGTCTCGGTGACGTGACCGGTAGCGACGACACGACCACCAGCGACACCACGACCGACGGAACCACCAGTGACGGGACGACTACGACGCCGACGGCCGAGACGCGGTTCGTCGTCGATGACGTGACGCTCGACGACATCCCGGACGACGTGGACGCGTCCCTCGCGGTGACGGGAACGGCGGACGCGACGACGATGCACCCGCCGGCCGTCGAAGTATCGGTGACGAACACCGCGGACGCCGCGCGGACGTGGCAGTTCGGCGCAATCGTCCCCTGGTCGACGCTCTACGGGTCGCGCACCGATGGCGACGCGACCGCCCTGCTCGCACCCGGTGGCGCGGAGAACGAGGTCGTGCCGGACGCACCCCAGGACGACGCGTGCTGGCGTGCAACCGACGGCATCGCAACCGCGCAGGTCGTGAACGAAGTCGAGTTCGCGCCCGACGAGACGAAACGCGGGACGTACGCCCTGCTCGGCGGCCCGGAGAGCGACTGCCTCACCGCCGCGACCTACCGATTCGAGGACGGGAACTACCTCGGGGAGACCGAGTGGGGGTTCGAGGTGACGCTCTGACCCTCACCGCTCGCCCGCCGCTTCCGCTTCCAGTCGTTGGGCGAACTCCCGCACGAAGCCGGCGCGCTCTTCGGCGAGGTCGCGCCCGGCGTCCGTGTACATCCGCTCGGGGAGGTCGAGGAGCTTCTTGTGGACGTGATTGAACTGCGTCTCGCCCGCCACGGAGTCATCCGCCTCGGGCGGGAGGCTCGGGTCGTAGATCGGCGACCCGATTTCGCCGCCGTAGCTGAAGCACCGCGCGACGCCAACTGCGCCGAGTGCGTCGAGGTTGTCCGCGTCGCTCACTACCTTCGCTTCCGCCGTCTCCGGCTCCACGTCGTTCGAGTAGCGGTGCGCCCGAATACAGTGCGCCACGGCGTCGACAGTCGCTTCCTCCGCATCGCGTTCTTCGAGGATCTCCCGCGCCTCTTCCGCGCCCCACTCCGCGTGGTCCTCGATCTCTCCGCGGTCCTCCCGCGCCCGCCCGATATCGTGCAAGAGCACTGAGAGGCGAAGCACGCGCTCGTCCACGTCCGCTCGCCTCGCCGCGAGTCGCTCCGCGTTCGCCTCCACGCGCTCCACGTGGAACCAATCGTGCGCCGGACTCAACTCCGCAGTGAAGTACGAACGGGCGACTGCGCGGACGTCCTCAGTCATCAGTCGAGAAATTCGGTGAGCGCAGAAAGCCGTACCGGACGCGGCACGAGACACGAACAACAGTTACGGCGGGGACACGAACTCTCATCGATCGTTCGCGGACCGAGGGGCTCGTTAGAGCCCGAGGGGAGCGATTCACCGCGCTGTCAGGCGCGGGCCGACGACCGACTAACGCGGCCCGGAGGGCCGCGGCTGGAGGAAGGAGGCTTTTAGTCCAGGTTTTTATCGGGCCTGCGCAGCAGGCCCGCAATAAAAAAGTGGGTGCGTTATATCCGACCGACTTCGTCGACGTCGACGGATTCGACGTCGTCGACGTTCCGGAACGCGTCCTCGACGGCTTCCGTGCCGCCCGCCTCGTCCGGGATGATGACCGTCGGGAAGAGCGCGATGAGGCCGAACGCGACGTCCTCGCGGTCGGTGCGACTGATTTTCGCGCCCTCAGGGAGCGCGTCCTCGAGACGGTCCGTGAGGTCGTCGAGGTCGACTTCGGGGCTCTGCGGCATGACCTTGATGCGAGCAGCGACCTTCCCCATCGTTATGGCCCTCGGAACCCGCAGTCGGGACACTCGTAGAGGTTGCTCTGCTTCCGGCACTTCGAGCATCGGTAGATCTGCTGGCCACAGTCCGGGCACTTGAACGAGGCGGCGGTCGTGCCGGAGATGTTAATCCCGCAGGAGACGCACTTGCGCGCCTGCCGGGTCTCTGATTCGCTCATACTCGGGTTAGTCGCGGGAGCGGTTTTAACGGTTGTCCTTTCCGCGCTAGCTTCCGGGGAGGATGTCACCGAGTGCCGCGCCGATAGCCATCGGGAAGAACGCGGCGACGCACGCGCCCAGCGCGACCGCCGGGTCGTCCCAGTCGATTCGCCCCCACGCGGTGAGCAGGACGACGGCGGTGCCGAGGGACACGGTGACAACGCCGGCGAACCGCCGTGGGACGAGGCCGAACAGGGGGTCTTTGACGCGGACGTCCTGGATGTCGGCGACGTAGAGGACGCCGTGGGCGACCGCGAGCGTCGCCGCGACCGTGCCGAGGAGAAAGACGGGGTGGGTGGCGAAGAACGCGCCGACTTCGGTGGTGCCGCTCTCGACGGCCATCGGGATGCCGAACAGGAGGCTGCCGAGGAACGTCTCCGCGATGTCGGCGCGGTCGTACCCGTGGATGACGTTCCCGAACGCGCCGCGGTCCTCGAGGGAGGCGACTTCGTCCTCCACGTCCTCGGCGGCGTCGCGCGCGGCGGCCACCCGTTCGCGCGCGTCCTCGTCCACCGTGGCTTCGAGGGCTTCGAGTTCGTCGAACAGCTGGTCGAGTTCGCGCTCCGGCATGGGTTGGAGCACGCGGGCGGTCGGTATGAAGGTTGGCCGCCACGTTCTTTCGGAGGGGCGTCGAACACTCCGAGTATGCCCGAGTATCCACGACCGCGGGAGTTGGAGCGCGGAATGACCGTCGAAATCGAACAGGGCCACGACAAGGAACCGATTCAGGGCGAGGTCGGGACGGTTCTCGGCGAGGCCGACCCGAACGGCGCTGACGTGAAGTTGAAGTCGGGCGCGGAGGGGCGCGTGCGCCGCATCGTGCCATCCGAGGGCGGGCGCGAGCAGCCGCGGTAGCGACTCGAAGACGTAGGTTTTTACGCGGACGGCGTGCAGTCCAGTGTATGACGCAGGGATGGTTCGCGAGCGGCGACGCCGAGGACGTGGGCGCGCTCTCGGCGAGCGTGCGCGACGGGTCGGCGGACGCGCCCGCGGACTGGCCGACGGAGGCGATAGAGACAGGGTTCGCGGAGAGCACGGACGAGTACTACGACGCGCTCCACGCGGCGACGGTGGCAGCCACGAGAACGGAGGTTCGGGAGCGCGAGCGCGCGACCGACCAGCAGCTGGTGCACGCCGTTCGCGGGGTCGCGGACCTGACGGACACCGTGAACGAACTGGCGGAGCGCGTCGCTGAGTGGGCGGGCAGCCTGTTCGACGAGTCCGGGACGGGTGTGGAGTACGCCCGCGAGGTCGCCGCGCGCGATCCGAGCGACGTGACCGAGGAGCGTGTGGTGTCGCTCGCGGAGCGCGTGCGCGACCTGGCGAACGAACGCGCGGACCTCGAAGCGTACGTCGAGGAGCAGGCGCGCGTCGTCGCGCCGAACCTCTCGATGCTCGCGGGGCCGACGCTCGCCGCGCGGCTCATCGAGCAGGCGGGCGGGCTGGAGTCGCTCGCGAAGATGCCGTCGGGCACGGTGCAGGTGCTCGGCGCGGAGGACGCGCTGTTCGCGCATCTCCGGGGGCACGCACCGTCGCCGAAACACGGCGTTATCTACGTTCACGAGTACGTCCGCGGGACTCGTCCAGAAGAGCGCGGGTCGGCCGCGCGGGCGCTCGCGGGCAAACTGAGCATCGCGGCGCGCATCGACCACTACTCGGGCGACCGGCGGCCCGAACTCGAGGACGAACTGGACGAGCGCATCGAGCGCATCCGCTCGCGGGGTGACGAATGAACCGCCCGGAGGGCGTGGAGCGGCGCGCGTTCGAGGGGAGCGAGGGCGAGTGGCTCGCGACCCGCGGCGGCGCGGTGTACGGCGAACCCACCGAGGACGGGTGGCGGCGCTGGAACCCGAACCGCTCGAAGCTGGGGGCGATGCTCGAACACGAGATGGACACCGGACTCGCGGGCGGCGACACGGTGCTCTACCTCGGCGCGGCGAACGGGACGACGGTGAGCCACGTCGCGGACTTCGCGGGGCCGACGTACGCCGTGGAGTTCGCGCCGCGGCCCGTGCGCGACCTGCTCGACGTGGCCGAGTCCCGGACGCGGCTGTTCCCCCTCCTGAAGGACGCGCGGAAGCCGGAGACGTACGCGCACGTCGTCGAGGCGGACGTGGACGCCGTGGTGCAGGACGTGGCGACGCGCGGGCAGGCGCGGGTCGCGGTCGAGAACGCCGAGTTCCTCGCGGACGACGGCCGGCTGCTCGCCGCGTTCAAGGCGCGCAGCGAGGACGTGACGCGCGACCCGAGCGACGTGTTCGAGGACGTGCTGGATGACCTCGAAGCCGCCTACGAGGTGCTGGAGACGCAGCGGCTCGAACCCTACCACGCGGACCACCTCGGCGTGGTCGCGCAACCGAAGTAGGGCGGCGGGTGCTCGCCGGCATCCGGGCTTATTTATTCGCGGCCGGTGAACGAACGGGCGAATGGTGACGGGTTCGCGGGACGCGTTCACGGAACTCGGGACGCTCGGCGTCGAGGAGGAGTTCTTCGTGGTCGACGAGGCGGGCGTGCCGACGGCGGGGAGCGACCAGTTGGTGTACGAGGGCGATCCGCCCGAGTTGCTCGACGGGCGTCTGGACCACGAGCTGTTCAAGTTCGTGGTGGAGACGCAGACGCCGCGCCTCGACGGCATCGAGGAGGCGGGCGACGCGATTCGGGACGTGCGTGAGGCGCTCGTCGAGTACGCGGACGCGTACGGGTTCGGCATCGCCGGTGCCGGCCTCCACCCGGGCGCGCGGTGGCGCGAACACGAGCACGCGGAGAAGCCGCGGTACCGCTCGCAGTTAGAGCGCATCCAGTACCCCCAGCACCGGAACACGACCGCGGGCCTGCACGTCCACGTCGGCGTGGACGACCCGGACAAGGCCGTCTGGGTGGCGAACGAGATTCGGTGGTATCTCCCGGTGATGCTCGCGCTCTCGGCGAACTCGCCGTTCTGGAACGGGTTCGACACGGGGCTGGCGTCGGCGCGCGCGAAGGTCTTCGAGAACCTCCCGAACACGGGGATGCCGACCGCGTTCGAGGACTACGACGCGTTCGAGACGTACGAGGAGCGGATGGTGGAGAACGGCTCCATCGACGACCGCGGCGAACTCTGGTTCGACGTGCGTCCGCACTCGGGACACGGCACGGTCGAGGTTCGCGCGCCCGCCGGCCAGCACGACCCCGCGGTGGTGGAGGCGTTCGTCGAGTACACGCACGCGCTCGTCGTCGACTTCGCGGAGCGCTACGAGGACGGCGAACCGGGCACGGAGGTTCGGCGGGAGATTCTGGACGAGAACAAGTGGCGGGCGATTCGTCACGGGCACGACGCGTCGTTCCTCGAACCCGCGGGCGGCGTCGTGGACCTCGGGGAGGTCGTCGAACGGGAGGTCGAACGGCTCGGCGTCTCGGGCATCTGGGACGTGTACGACCGGGAGAGCGGCGCGCATCGACAGCGTCGCATTCGCGAGGAAGACGGCGTTCGCGTGCTCTACGACTCGATTCGTCTCTGAGCAAAGCGTTTTAATCGCTGGGCGGCTTTCGTCGCATAAGAGCCGACACATGTCTGATTCAGACGACAGCGAGGACTCCCGGAACGCCCGGGACCGAGCGAAGGCCGGGTTCGACGACAGAGTGGTGAACATCCTCTCGTGGGTGCTCGACACGGAGACGCGCGCGAAAATCTACGTCTACCTCCGCCAGCACCCCAACAGCACGAGCGAGGAAATCGCGGAGGGAACGGGCCTCTACCCGAGCACAGTGCGGGAGGCGCTCGCGGAACTGAACGAGGAGGAGACCGTGGAGCGCCGGAAACGGGAGAGCGAGGGCGCGGGGAACAACCCCTACGAGTACACGGCCATCGCGCCGAGCGACCTCGTCGGCGGCGTCGTCGGGCGCGTGCAGGACGAACTGAACACCGTGTTCAACCTCGACACCTACCTGGGCGGGGACGAAAACGCAGAGGACGAGAACGAACCCGTCCACATCGAGGTCGAAGGGACGGAGGACGCGGAGCAGGAGAACCCCAACCGATAAACGCGCGCGGCGTTTCCCCCGGGGTATGGACGTGGCCCTCGGCGGGACTTTCGACCCTATTCACGACGGCCATCGCGCGCTCTTCGAGCGAGCGTTCGAACTCGGTGACGTTACCGTCGGACTGACGAGTGACGACCTCGCGCCGAAGACCCGTAACGAGGACCGGTACGTGCGGCCGTTCGACGAGCGGAAGGCCGACCTCGAACGGGAGCTTTCTCGGTTCGCGGACGAGTACGACCGCGAGTTCGAGATTCGGCGGCTCGACGAACCGACGGGAATCGCGGCGACGGAGGAGAAGTTCGACGTGCTTATCGTCTCGCCGGAGACGGAGGCGGGCGCGGAGCGAATCAACGAACTCCGGGCGGAGCGCGGGTTCGACCCGCTCGACATCGAGGTCGTCGACCACGTGACGGCCGACGACGGCGACGCCATCTCCTCGACGCGCATCGTGAAGGGCGAAATAGACGAACACGGCAACGTCACTCCCGAGCGCGAGGGGCGAGCGCAGGAGCAGTAAGCTACCAGTCGGGGGCGTCGAACCCGGCTTCCTCGACCAGCGTTTTCCACTTTCCCTGCACGGAGAGCCGTGATACGTCCGCGGCGTCGGCGACCCGTGATTGCGAGCGCTGGTCGCCCGCGATGAGCGCGCCGGCGTACACGCTCGCCGCGAGCGCCGCCTGCTTCGAGCGGTCCTCGTCGGGGAGCGTGGAGAGGAAGATGTCGCGGGCGTTCGACCGCGCGGCGCTCCCGAGTTCGAGTCTGTCCGCGACCGCGTCGAGTTCCGCGAGCCACTCCCGCTGGTCTACCTCGTCGCCCGCCCGGTACATACCCGAGTTTGGGCGTTCCCGGATTTAAACCCACGGAGGGATGCGTTACGTACTTGTGCCGGACGCGGCTACCGGGGAGTGCGCGCGGGTCGCCAAGCCAGGCCAAAGGCGTAGCGCTTAGGACGCTATGGTGTAGACCTTCGCCGGTTCGAATCCGGTCCCGCGCACTGAGGAGCGAAGCGACGAGGGAGCAGGCCGGGTCGGGCCTGACGAGGAACACGCAGCGAACGGCGTGAGCGAGTATTTCTCGTCGGTGGTTCGAATCCGGTCCCGCGCATTTTCCGCGACGAGCGTCGTGAGGAGCGTGAAAATCGCCGGAGGGATTCGAACTCAGTCAGGCGCGCGCAGCGGAGCGAGCACGTCTGCCGATAGTTCGAATCCGGTCCCGCGTATTCTACGGCGAACCGCGTGAGGAGTGAATGCGGAGTGAGCGGGTTCGAAGCCAGGTTTTAGGCTCGCCGAAGTTTCGAAAACCCTTTAGTGTTTAGGCTTGCCTAAACCAGTATGGTTGAAAGAGAGCGGAGTCGACGAGCGGTCCTGAAGGGCGGTGGCGCACTCGTCGCGGCCGGTCTGCTCGCCGGGTGTCAGAGTGGCGACGGCACGACCGCGGAGACGACGACCGACGCGACGACAACAACGGAAACGACGACCGAGCAGACCACGACGGCCGAGGACACGTCGTACTCGGTGTCGATGGAGCCGGTGGGGGACGTGACGTTCGAGGAGGTGCCGGAAACGTGGCTGCCGTACACGGGCGACTACGCCGACATGGGCGTGGCGCTCGGGCAGGCGGACGGGCTCGCGGGCATCGGCGTCCCGTCGCGGTACGGCACGCACCACTACGCGGAACTCGACGGCGTCTCCGTCGACAAGGAGTCGCTCACCACGCTCTACCAGGACGGCACCGGCAAGGAGGTGTTCTACTCCGTCGACGCGGACATCCACGTCATCGACCCGAACTTCATGGTGAACCGCCTGCAGTGGGAGCAGTCGGACGTGGACGAGATAGCGAACGGGGTCGCGCCGTTCTTCGGGAACACCATCTTCACGCAGGTGTACGACTGGCACGACTACGAGTACTACTCGCTCTACGAGGCGTTCGAGAAGCTCGCGGAGGTGTTTCAGGAACGCGAGCGCTACGAGGCGTTCAAGACCTACCACGACGAGGTCGTCGCGGACGTGCAGTCCCGCATCCCCGAGGAGACGCCCGAAATCGCGCTTCTCTACCCGGCTGGCGTGCCGCCGGAATCGTTCTACCCGTACCTTATCGGGGAAGGAACGGCGTCGAAGCAGTGGCGCGACCTCAGCGTGGACGACGCGCTCGCCGCCGCGGGCGTCACGGACGCGCAAGCGGGCGGCGCGACCATCGACTACGAGACCCTGCTCGACATCGACCCGGACGCCATCGCCGTCCGGCTCTCCGGGAACATCTCCGAGGAGTACTTCCAGGAGAACATCGTCGCCCCCATGGAGGAGGACGAGGTGGCGAGCCGGCTCACCGCCGTCCAGGACGGCCGTGTGTTCTACGGCGGCCTCACCTATCAGGGCCCGATTATCCATCTGTTCCAGCTCGAAACCGCCGCGCGCGGGCTGTTCCCGGACACGTTCGACGCGGACGAGGAACTGTTCGACCGCGGGCGCGTCTCCGACATCGTGAACGGTGAGTTCTGAGATGACGGACCGAGACGTGGTCGTGGTCGGCGGCGGCCCGACCGGCTGTTCGGCGGGCGTGTTCACGGCGCGTTACGGCCTCGACACGGTGGTGTTCGACCGCGGGAACGCGGCGCTCGCGCGCGCGGCGTTCGTCGAGAACTACCCGGGCTTCCCCGGCGGCATCGACACGGAGACGCTGCGCGACCTCCTGCACGACCACGTCGAGACGGCGGGCGCGGACCTCGTCCCCGACATGGTCGAGTCGGTCGCGGAGACGGCGGACGGCTTCCGCGTGGAAACCCAGGAAGGCCGGAGCGTGGAGACGCGGTACGTCCTCGCGGCGGCGTGGTACGACGGCGGCTACCTCCGTGGGATTCTCGGTGACGAGGCGTACCACGAGCACGAACACGACGGCGAGACCCACGAGCACTTCGACCCCGAGTACGCCGACAGCGACGGCCGCGTGGGCGTGGACGGCCTGTACGTCGCGGCGCCCGCGGGCGAGCGGAACGCTCAGGCAATCATCGCCGCCGGGACGGGCGCGCACGTCGCGCGCGAACTCATCGCCGACCACCGCGCGACCGAGGGCTACCCGGAAGGCGTGCGCGAGCACTACGACTGGCTCCGCCCGGACTCCGAGTTCGCGGGCGACTGGGGCGAGCGCGAGCGCTGGCGCGAGTGGTACGAGGGCCGGACGCCGGACGACGCGGACGCCGACCTGCGCGAGCAGTACATCGACGACGCGTTCGCCACCCGGCGCAGTCCGGACGAAGTCGAGGAACTGCGGGAGCGCGCGCACGACCGCCTGCTGGAGCACATCGACGACGACCGCATCCGCGCGTACCTCGACGACTGAGGCGTTCGACGGGCGTCTGACACCCCACAATCCTTTTCGTAACCCGCACACGACGTAGGAGTAATGAGTACACTCCCCGGTCTCGCGACCGACCTCGTGGACGGCGTCGACGTGCTCTTCCTGTTCTCGCCGAGCGGGTCGTACTACGAGCGCGCGGCCGAGCTGGAGGACACGAACGTCGTGGTCGTCGCGCAGGAGAACTCGGTCGGCGCGGACGAGTTCGTCGAACTCCCCCTCGAGTTCGCGGACGTGACGGAGCGCGTGCGGTTCGGCGTCGAGGGCGCGCTCGACAACGGTCTCGTGGAGGACGGCGAGCTAATCGGGTGCGCGGCGAGCGTGTTCAGCGACGACATCGACACGATGAGCCGCGTGCGGGCGGACGAGTCCGCGCACTCCGGCATCTACGACCTGTTCGTGAACTCCCGGGCGGACCCGAGCGTCATCCGGGACGTCCTCGACGTGGTCATCGAGCTCGGCCGGAAGGGCCAGAAGGGAAAGCCCGTCGGCGCGCTGTTCGTCGTCGGGGACGCCGGGAAGGTGATGAACAAGAGCCGTCCCCTGAGCTACAATCCGTTCGAGAAGAGTCACGTGCACGTCGGCGACCCCATCGTGAACGTGATGTTGAAGGAGTTCTCCCGGTTGGACGGCGCGTTCGTCATCACGGACTCGGGGAAAATCGCGTCGGCGTACCGCTACCTCGAACCGAGCGCGGAGGGCGTGGACATCCCGAAGGGCCTCGGCACCCGCCACATGGCCGCGGCGTCCATCACGCGCGACACGAACGCCGTTTCCGTCGTGCTCTCGGAGAGCGACGGGCTCGTCCGCGCGTTCAAGGGCGGTGAACTGGTCCTCGAACTCGACCCGGAGGCGTACTGATGGACGTCTCCCAGTTCGTCGCGGAGAACTACGACTACATCCTCGCCGCCGTCATCGTCGCGCTCGGGTTCGTGACGGGCGCGGTCGCGCGCCGGATGAACGAGCGCGTGATGAACGCGCTCGGCGTCGGTGACGCCGTCGAGGGGACGAGCGTCGAGCGCACAGCCCGGAACTTCGGCACGACGACGACGGCGTTCGTCGCCCGCACCTCCGGCTGGGTCATCTACGGCGTCGCCATCGTCCTCGCGCTGCGCGTCGTGAATCCGTTGCTCGCGACAGCGCTCTGGGTGCGAGTGACTGGCTACCTACCCAACATCGTCATCGCGCTCGTCGTAATCGTTGTCGGCCTCATCGCGGGTGACAAGGCCGAACTCGCGGTGAGCGAGCGCCTCCGCGGCGTGAAGCTCCCCGAAATCGGCGTGCTTCCCGTCGCCGCCAGGTACAGCGTCGTGTTCGTCGCCGCGCTGGTGGCGCTCAGCCAGCTCGGCGTCGCCACGATGGCGCTCGTCGTCGCGTTCGCCGCGTATCTCGCGGCCGCCGTTCTCCTCACTGTCGTCGCGACCCGCGACCTGCTCGCCGCGGGCGCCGCCGGGCTCTACCTCCTTCTCACGGAACCCTACGGTATCGGGGACACGATTCGCGTCGAGGACATGGAGGGGTTCGTGCAGGAAGTGGACGTGTTCGTCACGCGCATCGAGGACGACGGCACAGAGTACGTCGTTCCGAACCACCTCGTGATTCGGTCGGGCGTCGTCCGCGTCATCGACTAATCCACGACTTCCGCGGGGACGCCCGCGACTGTCGCGCCCTCGGGGACGTCCTCGGCGACGAGGCTGTTCGCCGCGACCTGCGCGTCCGCACCGATTTCGACGCCCGGCAGAACGATTGCGCCCGCGCCTATCATCGCGCGCTCGCCGACGACGACCTCGCCCGTGCGGTACTCGTCCTGGAGGAATTCGTGGCAGAGCACCGTCGCGTCGTACCCGACGATGGCGTCCGCTTCCACGGTGATGAGGTGCGGCCAGAACACGTCCGGCGTCGCCTCCAGCCCCCACGACGCGCCGGGTTCGACCGTCATCCCGAGGAGCGTCGTGTAGAGCCAGTTCTTCAGTCGCATGCTCGGCGTGATGCGCGCGAGCACGATGACGGCGTAGTTGAGCGCCACTCGGAGCGGGTGGACGGCGTCCGGCCAGTGCCGGAGGGAGTTCCGCGGACCCGCCGTCGGGTGGCGGTCGAGGCGGTCGTGGCGTCGCTCGGTCACGTCCACACGTAGGCGGCGCGCGCGCTAAAACCCACGTGTTTCGACGAACGTCGAGGCTAGTGTTTATGTTCGTCGTACTCGTTTCGCCGACTGACGAATGAGTCAACGACAGATACCGAACGGCGTGTCGTCGGCGCGCGGAAAACTCGTCTACCTCTACCTCAGAACGGAAGGAACCGCGTCGCTCGCCGACCTCCAGACGGCGCTCGACCTCTCACAGCTCACGCTCCTCACCGTCCTACGGTCGCTCCGCGAGACGGGGCACGTCCGGCGGACGAACGAGGGGTTCGCTACGGCTTCGCGACCGGCGTGAACTCGCCCGTCACGTCCCAGTCGTGGATGCAGTACACGTCCCCGACCTCGTCGCCGCCGACCTGCCACGCGCCGGCGTCCTCGTCCCATACCTCGCGTCGCCCGCAGCGGAGACACGACCGCTCATCGGGCGTCCTGAGTTCGACCATACGCGCGGTACGTGCCCGAGGACCACGTTACTTGTGGTCGCGCCAGAACGCGTCGAGCTGGTCGCCGAGGAACTCGGGGGTCATCCGCACGAACTCCGCGCGCTCCTCCGGCGAGAGGTACTCGTGGACGGAGTGCCGCGCGCCCTCGACGTACCGCCGGCCCGCGAGCACGCGCACCCCGACCTCGTCGCGCCCCCGGATGACGCGGCCGATGGCTTGCCGGGAGCGCCGGACCGCGGGCACGGTGAGCGCGTACTCGAACGCCTTCTCCTCGCCGAACGCGTCGCCGTACGCGTGGCGGACCGCGCGCACCCGCGGCGACCCAATGTTCACGAGCGGAATCCCGACCACGAGGCACGCCGCGAGTTTCTCGCCGTCGTAGTCAACGCCCTCCGTCAGCGTCCCGCGCGTGCTCGTGACGAGTACCTTCCCGTCTCCCGCGAAGAACTCGGCCTTCAGGTCGTCCGTCGCCTCGTTCGACGAACTCGAATCCACGAGCACGTCCTTCTCCACGGCGTCCGCGAGGTACTCGCCCGCCCACGCCGCCTCCCGGTAGTTCGGCATGCAGACGAGCACGTTCCCCGGGCTGCGCGCGACCGTGCGCAGAACGTACTCGTACTGGTCGCGGGTTCTCGTGGATTCGCCGGGTTCACCCCGGTTGGTGCGCGTGAACGGCGCGGCATCCACGACGAAACTCGCACGATTCGACTCCGGGAACACCATGTCGTACGTGCGCTCCACGACGGGGCGGTCCTCAGTCTCGGCGAGCGCGTCGAGGCCGACGACCTCGCGGAACACGTCGATTGGTTCGAGCGTCGCGCTCATCAGCACGCCGCCGCCGACCTCCTCGAGCACGTCCCGAATCTGGTCGCCGGGCATGCAGTTGAACGTCACGAGCGCGGGCGTGTACGCCTGCTCGTACGTCCGGGAGACCGACCCGGCGTCCGCGGGCGCGTGTTCGAGTTCTATCTCCCGGAAGAACCCGACGTGGTCGCGCTCCCACCACGCGCCGAGGAGTTGGCCGACCGCGGTGCAGACACACTGGCGGTCGTTGTCGCCCTCGTTCAGCACGGCTTCGACGGCGGACCCGACTTCGCCGAGCGACCGCCACAGCCCGCCCGTGTACCCCGACTCCTCCGCCCACTCCGTGAGGTCGTCCACCTCGTTCGTCTCCGGGTCCCGCAGCGGGATTTCGAGGTCGCGCTCGGGAAGCCGGTCCGGGTCGAGCGTCCCGTACTCTGTGCTCAGGTGGGATTCGACGCGGTCGTCGAGCCAGCCGACGATGTCGTCCACGAGGTTCTTCGCGTCCTCGACGGCGTCCAGGGTCGCGCCGTAGTCCGCGAGCTTCTGGTCGAACTCGCGCTCGTTCTCGTGGCTCTGCCGGGCGTACCCGAGGAGCGTCTGGAAGTCGTTTCGCGCGCGGACGAGCGTGTGTCGGCCGATGCGGTCGCTCAGGAGGTCGCGCACGCGCTCTTCCATCCGGTGAGCCTCGTCCACGACGACGAACGTCCCCTCGTCGAGCAGTCCTTCGAGGAGCGGGCGGGTGCCGGGGTCGAAGAGGTGGTTGTAGTTCCCGACGACCACGTCGGCGTGTTCGAGGAGGACGGACTGCGCGCGGTGCGGGCACGTCCCGTACTCGACGGCGCCCGGGAGGAGTTCGTCCACGGTGACGACGTGGTTTTCGGCGTCCTCGAACCCGAGCGGCGACCCCTTCTCGCGGCCGTACCAGTCCGCCTCGAACGGACAGTAGAGCGTGTCCTCGTCGCTGACTTCGTCGGGCGCGCTCGGCTGGTGGCGGACGTACGGCGATTCCGCACCCGCAGTTGCGAGCGCGCCGGAGAGCGTCTCCGGGTCGTCGTGGCGCGCGTCGCGGGCGAGCCGGCGCGCCGTCCCGGCGTCCCACCACGCGTCTTCGAGGGCGTCCTCGGGCCGGAGCGCGGCGGTCGCCTCGCCCGTCGTCGTGCCGCGCGTCGACCCCTCGCCACCCTCCACGAGCGCGGCCGTGTTCTCCCGGAGGTCGTCGCAGCGCTCGTGCGTGCTCGCGTCCCGCGGGAACACGTCCTCGCGGCCGTACGGACAGAGGTCGCGCTTCCCCACGAGCGACACGCCGTTCATCGGCTCGTCCAGGTCGGCGTTCATCGCGCGGAGGTCGTCGACGAACTGCTGGAGTTGCTGTTTCACGGGCGTGACGACGAGCACGCGCTCGAACCGACTCGTCTCCCGGACGAGCGTCGCGCCCGCGGTCAACGCGGCCATCGTCTTCCCCGTCCCGCACGGTCCCTCCATCGCGAGAAATCCGCGTCGCTTCCCGACCTCGATTGCGGTCTCTATCGCGTCCGCCTGGTTCGCGTACGGCTCCTCGAACCCGAACACGGACTCCCAGGCGGACTCACTCATCTACTCACGGCTGGGGCCGCTTCACCTAAGAAGTCGCGGATTCCAGCACGAAGTCCACGTCGAGCGGAACGCGTCCCTTCGCGTACCCGGAGAGCGAGCCGTCCGGCCGCAACCGGAACACGACCGCGGGCCGATGCCCCACGTCGGGGCGCTCCCCGAGCACGCGCTGCCAGTCGTCATCGCGGAAACTCGAACAGTCCACGAACAGCACCGCACCCCCGCCGTGCGCCTGCAACTGCCCGCGCGTCTTCGTATCCACCGTCTCCTTCACGGCCGCTATCGGCGAATCAGCGACGCGCCGCGACGGCGGGTTCGGCCGCGTCACCTCCACCAGCACGCCGTTCCCCGCGGGGTCGTCCGCGCGGAAGTCGAGCGAGTGCCCCGTCGACACCTCGATTTCGGGCGTGAGGTCGTAGCCCGCCTCCGTGAGGACGTACGCGACGTTGAACTCGCTCATCGTCGCGCTCATCCGCACGAGGTCGAACTCCGCGCTCGTCCCGAGCTTCGCCGCCATCTCGTGGCGCTCATCCTGAAATACGCCCGTCTTCAGGAAGTCGTCGTAGAACGAGAGCGCGTCGTCCCGGTCCGCGTCCGGGAATCCCGCGGCGTGCTCGCGGAAGAACGCTCGCGTCGTCTCCCGGCCGTCCTTCGAACACAGCACGGGCAGGAAGAACCACGCGAGATACCGGTAGGGCGCGAGCCACGGCTCCGCCTCCAGGAGCGTGTCGAGGAACTCGCGTTGCGCCCACCGCGAAATCGCGTAGGGCGCGTCCTCGAAGTCGCGCTTGTCGGTGCGCCAGAGCGCGCTCGGTGTCTCCGTGTTCCCGAGCCAGTATCCGCCCGGTCCGTCCGCCCGCCACGCGAACAGCGCGAGGTCGCCGTTCGCCATCTCGAAACGGCGCGCCCGGAACTCGGGCGGCGGGTCGAAGCGCGGGTCGCGTTCGGTCGCGCCGATGTTGTCGTCGAGCGGTTCGAGGATGTCGCGGCGCACCCGCTGGTCGCTCCACGCCTCGCCGGAGTACCTGAATCGGAGCGGCCGAGCCACACCAGAAGTAGACCGGGTCGATGTTTCAGTCTTCCGTGTCTACCGGTTCCACGGGGCCGCGTCGGGGTCGATGAGGCGTTCCTCGCGCTCGATGTCGTCGATGCGCGCGACCGCTCCCTCGGCGAGGTCGAGGTCACGGGCGTGCCAGTTCTCCCGGAGGTGGGGTTCGCCGGTCGCCTTCGGAATCGGGACGACGCCCTTCGCGTCCAGCCACGCCAGTGAGACTTGGGCGGCGGTCGCGTCGTGGGTGTCCGCGATGGATTCGAGCACGGGATGCCCGACGACCTCGCCCTGCGCGATGGGGCAGTACGCGACCGGCGTCACGCCGTGTTCCTCACAGGCGGCCCGCCACTCCTCCTGCTGGAGGAACGGGTGGCACTCGAACTGGTTCGCGAGCACGGGCGCGTCCAGCAGGTCGACCGCCTCCGAAAGCAGGTCGGGCGAGAAGTTCGACACCGCGACGTTCTCCACGCGGCCGTCCGCGTACAGCTCGTCGAACGCCGACAGCGTCCCCTCGGGGTCGTACGCGCCCATCGGCCAGTGCACGTACAGCAGGTCGACGTACTCCATGTCGAGTCGGTCGAGGCTCTCCGCGAACGTGTCGAGCACGTCGTCGTGCGCGAGGTTGTCCGGATGAATCTTCGTCGCGACGAACACGTCCTCCCGGGGTACGTCCGCGCTCGCGACGCCCTCGCCGACCGCCGCCTCGTTGTCGTACATCTGCGCCGTGTCGACGTGTCGGTAGCCGAGTTCGAGCGCCGCCTCCACAGACGCGGCGCACTGCTCGAACTCGTCGTTCCCCGACGTCCCCAGTCCCGGACTCAGTGAGTCGTCCATACGCGGCGTTCTGCGCGCGGCGTGGTAAGCGTTCGCCACGCGGAACTCCACGGTAGCCGCCACGCATTTCCCGGTTGCATGGCTTTCCGTCCGTATGTCACGGGAGTGGGAGTACGAGACGCTACGGCCGCCACGCGGCGCGACGCAAAAGGAAGCGGAGGACCCGAAAGCGGCATTGAACGAACTCGGCGCGGACGGCTGGGAGCTCGTCGGCACCATCGACTACGCCGACGGCGGAACGAAGTTCCTCGTTCTCAAACGCCCGGTGGAGCGATGAGCACGTCACCGGACCGGGATGTGGACGCCGACGCGGAGTCCGACACGAACATCGAGACCGCCGAGGACACCGCCGACATCTCCACCGCGAACACGATGCGTGAACGCGCGAACGAGAGCCGCATCAAACTCCGCGTGCTGTTGAGCGCGAACCGCCTCCTCGTCGCGGGCGCGCTCGCCGCCTTCGTGTTCGTCTCGTTCGTCGCGGTCGGGAGCGTGAACGACCTCGCGGCGAACCTCGGCACGGGCGACACCAAGGCCACTATCTTCTCCACGATGCTCGGCGCGATCATCACCGGCACCACCCTCATTGTCACCATCAGCCAGCTCGTCATCTCGCAGGAGAACGGCCCGCTCGGCGACCAACACGACCGCATGAGCAACACGATGGACTTCCGCGAGTTCGTCGGCGAGATGTACGGCCACCCATCACCCGTTGACCCTTCGGCGTTCCTCCGCGCACTCGTCGACGAAACCCAGCGCCGCGCCGAAGCCCTCCGGGACGCCGTCGCCGGCAGCGACGACGACGACCTCCGCGAGGAAGTAGACGAATTCACGGACAGCCTCACCGGGAACGCGGACGCCGTCCGCGACCAACTCGAAGGCGCGCAGTTCGGCGAATTCAGCGTCCTCCACGCCGCCCTCGACTTCAACTACGGCTGGAAGATATTCCAGGTCGAACGCCTCCAGAACGAGTACGCCGAGGAGGCCAGCGACGACGCTGACCAGCTTCTGGACGAACTCCACACAGCACTCTCGATGTTCGGCCCCGCCCGCGAACACATCAAGACGCTCTACTTCCAGTGGTCGCTCATCGACCTCTCCCAGCTCATCCTCTACGTCTCAATCCCCGCGCTCGTCGTCACCGGCGGCATGCTCGGCTTCTTCGGCACCGGTCCCGTCCCCGGCACCACGCTCGGCGTCCGGAACGTCCTCTGGCTCGTCGCAGCCGCCTTCACCGTCTCCGTCTTCCCGTTCCTCCTCCTCGTCTCCTACATCGCCCGCATTGCCACCATCGCCAAACGCACCCTCGCAATCGGCCCCCTCATCCTCCGCCGCTCACAGCGGTAAGGGACGCGGCGGAACTCCCAGTACTCCCGCCGCGTGAGCGAAGCGAGCGCGGGAGTTTTTAGCGTAGCTTTTTGCGAGGAGTGGTGCGCGTAGCGCACCCGACGACGTAAAAAGGTACGAGCCAAGGGAGGGATTTGAACCTCAGTCACTCCGCTACGCTCCGTTCCCTGGTTCAGAATCCCACCTGTTGCTCTCCTCGCTCGGAGAGGTCGTGCGGCGAGCACGAGGACTCGCCGCACGGACGACGCGAACTCGAAGAGTTCGCGTAAGCCAAGGGAGGGATTTGAACCCTCGAATTCTCGATTACAAATCGAGTGCTTGAACCGCCCAAGCTCCCTTGGCGCGAGTCAGTGTTGGCTCCCGGGGTTTGTGTGGGTATCGCTTTCCGCCGATTTCTCCAGAATGACTCGGTGGGGAGCGTACCCGCGTGATTCGTAGAGTCGGCGGACGCGGTCGTTGTCGGCCATCACGGCGATGGCGAGCGCGTCAGCGCCGCGCGATTCGAGGGCCGTTTCGGCGGCGTCGAGGAGTCGAGAACCGATTCCCTGCGTTCGGTGGTCGGGGTCGACGTAGACGTTCTCGATGATGCCGCGGGTGGCGTCCTGGTCGTAGAGCCCCTCTTCGAGGTAGAACGTGACGAACCCGAGACAGTCGTCGCCGTCGCGGGCGACGCGGAGTTGGTCGGCGGCGATGCGCTGGCCGAGGACGTTCCGTGCGGCCGCGCGGTTCTCGGCGGCGAGCAGGTGGGTGCCGTGGCGGCGCTGGTCGTCGACGAGCGCGACCCACTGGTCTGCGAGGGCGTCGAGGTCGTCCGTTGTCGCGTCATCGACGGTCGTCACTGGTCGAGCGCGTCGACCGCGGGCAGCGGTTCGCCGGTGAGCATGCGGAGCGCGGCGCCGCCGCCCGTGCTGACGTGGTCGAAACCGTCGATACCGAACCGTCGAATCGCGGCCGCGCTGTCGCCGCCGCCGACGACGCTGTACGCGTCCGACTCCGCGACCTCGGTGAAAAGTTCGCGGGTGCCGTCGGCGAACACGTCGTCCTCGAACACGCCAGCGGGGCCGTTCAGGACGACCGTGCCGGCGTCCGCGACGACCTCGGAGTAGGCCTCGATGGTGTCGTGGCCGATATCCATCACGGACTCGCCCTCGCGGGGCGGGAGGGTGTCCCGGTCGAGTTCCACGCGTTCGCCGTCGCGCTCGACGGCCACGTCGACCGGGAGGCGGACACGGTCGCGGTGGCCGTCGAGGAGGGTTGCGGCGCGTTCGACCTGATCCCAGTAGCCTTCCTCGCGGACGAACGCGGCGCTCGCGTCCCCGATGTCGACGCTCGCGGCGAGCATGAAGACGTTCGCGACGACGCCCGTGGTGAGGACTTCGGTCGCGAGGTCGTGTTCGAGCACGTGCCGCACGACGTCGATGGAGTCCGCGACCTTCGCGCCGCCGACGATGTCGACACGGGGGTCGGGCTGGTCGTTCACGCTCCCGAGCACGTCGAGTTCGGTCTCCATCACACGGCCCGCGTACGCGTCGAGAACGGGCGGGAAGCCGACGAGGCTCGGCTGACTGCGGTGTGCGGCGGCGAACGCGTCGTTCACGTACGCGTCGAGCGCGGGCGAGAGTCGCTCGACGAGGAACGTCTCGCTCGCGCGCTCGGGGTCGAACTCCATGTACTCCTCGCTGTAGAACCGCGTGTTCTCGAGGAGAACGGCCTCGCCGTCGTCCAGCGCCTCGACGGCGTCGCGCGCGCCGACGGTGAAGGTGGCGTCGCAGTACGACACCGGCCCCGCGAGGAGTTCGTCGAGGCGGGCGGCGTGGGGTTCGAGGCGGGCGAACTCGTCGCCGCCGGGGCGGCCCTGGTGGGCGAGCACGGCGACGCGGGCGCCGCGGTCGAGGAGTTCGTCGAGCGTCTCGACGTGCGCGCGCAGGCGGGCGTCGTCCGCGAGCGAGCGGTCGTTCGCGAGCGGGCTGTTAATGTCGACGCGCACGCCGACCGTCGTCCCGGCGGCGTCGAGGTCGTCGAGAGTCCGAATCGCCATCAACCGAAGCCTACTCCGGAGTCCGTATATGCGTTGCCTTTGGCGAAAGACGCTTCACGCGACCGTGTGAAAGACTGGCACGATATGGGCGTGGTGGCGCGGGCGACGGGGGCGTGTCGGACGCGCGCGACCAGCCTCGGTATCGCCGCGACGGCCGGCGTCGGGGCGCTCGCCGCGTCGTACGGGTTCGCGGGTCGAACCCCGCAGTTCGTCGCGGCGCCGGTCGCCTCCGCGTTCGTGGACGCCGCGCCGGCCGTGCTCGTCCGCGTCGGCATCCAGTCGCTCGGAAGCATCGCGCAGTCGCTCGTGCTGGCGTGCGCGCTCGCCGGGGTCGGCGCGCTCTACGCCGCGGTCGTCGCACTCGCGCGGGAGACCGCCGGTCGGTTCGCGCTCCCCGCCGAACCGTTCGTCGCCGCGGCGACACTCCTGGTCGGCTGGGGAGTGGTCGGCGCGCTCGGGTCCGCGCTCGCCGCGGCCGTCGGCGCGACCATTCCCGTCGCCGCGTCCCGGCTCCGCCCGCCGAAACCTGGCGGGGTGGACGGCGACAGGCGGTCGGTCCTCGCGAGCGTGCTGAGCGCCACAGGCCTCTCTCTCGGGGGCTGGGTCGTCGGCTCGCCGGGCGCGCCGAATGGGACGACCGACGAGGAGGCGCGGGCGGCGCAAACCGGAACGGAGGGACGGCTGCTCGACCGCGCGCTCGCGGCGTCGTTCGACGTGGACGGGCTCGACCCGCTCGTCAGCAGGGAGTTCTACGAGGTCGACATCAACGCGGTGAACCCGACGCCGGACCGGGACGGCTGGACGCTCGACGTCACCGGCGCGGTGGAAACGGAGCGCTCGCACGACCTCGCGGACGTCCGGTCGTTCCCGACGGAACACCGGTTCGTGACGCTGCGCTGCGTGAGCGACCCGCTGAACGGCACGAAACTCGACACCGCGCTCTGGACGGGCATCCCCGTCCGGGAACTCCTGGACGACGCCGGCCTCACCGAGGACGCGTGCTGTGTCGTACTGCGCGCGAAGGACGGCTTCTACATGGAGGTGCCGCTTTCGGCCGTCGAGGATGGCCTGCTCGCGTTCGGGATGAACGGCCTCCCGCTCCCGCGCGAGCACGGCGCTCCCGCCCGCGTCCTCGTCCCGGGGCACTGGGGCGAGGTGAACGTGAAGTGGGTGACGGAACTCGAAGTCACCGAGACGCCGGTCGAGGGCTACTGGGAGAAGCGCGGCTGGCACGGCACCGGCCCCGTGAACACCGTCGCGAAACTCCACGCGGTCAACCGCGACGGCGGGCGAATCGAGGTCGCCGGGCACGCGTACGCGGGAACGCGCAGCATCGAGCGCGTCGAGGTGTCGACGGACGGCGGAGCGACCTGGGGGGTGGCGGAACTCACCGACCCGCTCCCGGGACGCGTCCCCGCCGACGCGGAGAACCCGACGCTCCGCGGGCGGGCGGCGGACGCGTGGCGGGGCTGGCGGTTCGCGTACGACGAACCCGGCACGGAGCACGAGGTCGTGGTTCGCGCGGTCGACGGTACGGGCGCCGTGCAGCCCCGGGAGTACCGCGAGCCGTATCCGCGGGGCGCGACCGGCTGGGTGTCGAGAACCGTCTAGACCGTTCGGCAGTCCGCACAGACGAGCTGGCCGTTCACGTTCGAGAGCCCGTCCGCGAGCGAGCCGCAGACCTCGCAAACGCTCCGCGGGGAGTACGCGTCGTCGCGCTCGCCGACCCGATCGTCCGGCTGCGCCGCCGCGTCCGGCGTCTCGTCGCCCGCGGGGGGTGCGGCGGGGTCGGGTCCGGCGCGGACGAGGTCGGTGGCGTCGACGAGCCCGAGGATGCCCTCGCCGTTGGCGACGACGACGTGGGAGGTATCGGCCGCAGTGAGGCGCGTAGCCGCGTCCGCAACGGCGGCTTCGGGGCGGAGGGACGGCGGCACGTCGGTCATCGCGTCCCCGACGGCGCCGTCGAGCCCGCCCGCGTCCGCGAGGTGGTCGAGCACGTCGCTCGTCGAGAGGTAGCCCACGGCGTCGCCGCCGCGGAGGACGAGCGCGCCGGTCGCGTCGGCCTCCCGAATGGTTCGCACGGCGGCGTGGAGGCTATCCGATTCGCTCACGCCGACGTAGTCGCGGTCCATCACCTCCCGCACGGGCAACGAGTTCATGCTAGTCCCTATCACACATCGGGACTAAACCGTTTCCCCGACAGCCTTAGGCGCGTGGCACGCCATACCGGGCGCGAAGCCAAGCCGAAGACTGTAAACGCCAGTCCGGACTCCCAGTGAGTGATGACCATTCCCTCGTTCGCCATCGGCATCGCTGGCGGAACGGGCGCGGGGAAGACGACCGTCGCCCGCGAAATCACGGAGAACGTCGGCGAAGCCGTCACCCGCGTCCCCCTCGACAACTACTACGAGGACCTCAGCCACATGAGCTTCGAGGAGCGCGCGGACGCCAACTACGACCACCCCGACGCGTTCGAGTGGCCCCTCCTCCGCAGTCACCTCGACAGCCTCCTCTCCGGGCAGGCCGTCGAGATGCCGCAGTACGACTTCAGCGAACACCTCCGGCAGGACGAACGCGTCACCGTCGAACCCACGGACGTCATCGTTCTCGAGGGGATTCTCGCGCTCTACGACGACCGCGTGAACGACATGCTCGACCTCCACATCTACGTCGAAACCGACGCCGACGTGCGCATCCTCCGCCGCATCGACCGGGACGTGCTCGAACGCGGCCGCGAACTCGAAGGCGTGATGGACCAGTACCTCTCCACGGTCAAACCGATGCACGAGCAGTTCGTCGAACCGACGAAGAAGAACGCCGACATCATCATCCCCGAGGGCGCGAACTCCGTCGCGGTGAACCTCCTCGAGGAGAAAGTGCAAGCGGAAACGGGCGCGTTCGCCGAGTGGGCCGCCCGCGAAGCCGAAAACCAGCTATAGACCTACGCGCTCGGCTGGAACTCCCAGAGGTCGCCCGCACGCATCCCGTCACCGACCTTCTTCCAGAACTCCACCTTCGTCTCGAACTCCTCGGGTTCGACGTGCTCGAAGACCTCCTCGACGGAGACGACCTTCTCGTAGTTGATACGGACGGGGTCGTCACCGTACTCCTCGACGAACGCGTCCTTCTGGAGCGGGAAGTCCTCTTCCTCGTCCACCTTCTTCGACAGGACCGCCATCCCGTACTGGCGTCCGCCCTCGCTACCCTCCTCGCCGTCCGGGTCGTGCGGCCAGTCCCGGCCCGACGGGTCGTACATGTCGTCCATACGCACGGGTTCGACGCCGGGGGTCAAAAAGCCATCTTTCGCGGGACGCTACCAGTACGGCGTCGTCTTCGTCGCCGCACTCCCCGCGCCCACGAGCGCGGCGACGAAGACGCCGCCCCACGCGACCGCGAGCGTCGCGCCCGCGGCCGCGACCGTGTACCCCGACGGGGCGCCGAGCGTGTTCGTTCCGAGCGACACTACCGCGCCGACCGCGCCCGCGAGAATACTGAGCACCGCGAGCGCGCCCGCCAGAGTTCGCCAGTCCATACTCGCGTCTCTCCCCCGAGACCCTTAGCCGTAATCATCGGCCTTTACGGCGCGCCCGCCCGAGAGGCGGATATGACCGTTCACGTCCTGCTCGCCGACCCGCCACGCGACGGCCTCGTCCTCCCCGACCTCCCCGAAACCTCGCCGCTCACCGAATCCGAAGCCACCGGCCTCTACGAGGCGATGCTGAAGGACGCGTGCGTCGCCGCGGCCACCAGCGGCGGCAGCCTCCTCGTCAACTACCCGCCCGCGGAGGACATCCCTCCGGAACACGAGACCGGCCGCCCACCCGAGGCCGACCTCCGCGCGGCCGTCACGGACGCGCTCGAAGACCCCGAGGACGCCCGCTTCGAAGTCCAGGTCGGCTCCAGTTACGACGCTCGCGTCGGTAACACCGTCACCCACCTCCTCCGCGACGAGGACCACGCCACCGTCGCCGTCGTCGACCCGCGCGCACCCCTCCTCGCCCGCAAAGACCTCGACAGCGCCGCGATGAAACTCCGCCGCCGCGACGTCGTCCTCGGTCCCAGCGACCGCGGCCGCGTCCACTACGCCGGGTTCGCCGACACCATCGACTTCGCCGGCGCGTACACCACCCCCGAACTCGACACCATCACCGCCCACGCCCGCGATGCCGACCACGACGTGGACTTCCTCTCCCACCAACCCCTCGTCCGCACCGGCACCGACCTCGAAACCCTCCTCCCCGTCCTCAACGCCCGCCGCCGCGCCGGCCGCATCGTCCCCGCCCACACCACCCAGTACGTCGCCGAACTCGGCGTCCACCTCACCGACGACGGCCTCCAGCGCGCCTAGAGACGACACCGTAAAGTGCGCGCTCCGACTCCACACGCACGAGGTGAGGTGGCAGAGCGGCCTATTGCGCCGGTCTTGAAAACCGGTGGCGCAAGCCTCCTGGGTTCGAATCCCAGCCTCACCGCGTTTTCCCGACACTGATTCGCGCAGTCTCGGCTGCGCGACTCCGGAGGGAAACCGAGAACGCTGGATTCGAGCAGACGAGTCGCAGCGCGAACGACGTGAGCGACCGTCTCGTCCGAGTTCGAATACTGGATTTTTTGCTGCGTTCGCTTCGCTCGCTGGCAAAACCCTCCACCAAAAAGCCGTCGCACCTCCAAGCGCGGCGCATAGCGCCGCGTTAGTCGGCGCTCAGCCCGCGCGGCTCTGCCGCACGGTGAGAACGTGTTTCTGGTGAGTTCGGTGTTATCGGCCGCGTCGGCCCTTGGTTTGTCGGTAGTCGGTCTGGAGGAGGTCGAGGAAGTAGGTGATGAACTGTTCTTTCTCGGCGTCAGTCATGCGGCCGGGGTGTTTCATGGGAACGAGTTCGAAGCCGCGGCCGCGGACGCTGGTGGCGTGGTGGTCCTGAATACTGAGTTCGCCGGCGGGAGTGGTGGTGTATTCGCGGGCGATTTCGTCGAGGGCGCGTTCGCCGACGGGGACGATGATTTCGGGGTTTATCATGCGGATGTCGGCGGTGAGGTAGGGTTCGCAGGCGTGGAGTTCGTCGTCGGTCGGCGGGTGGTCGAGGTGACGACACCGCGCGAGATAACAGAGGTAGGCGTTGTCGAGTTCGGGGCTGGTGCTGGTAGGGAGGCTGTTGTTGAGTCCGAGGTTCCCGAGTATGTCCTGAAAGCGCTCTCCGGGTTCGTCGCCGACAAAGGGCACGCCGGCGGCTTCAGCGGCCGCGCTGGGGGTGTGGCCGACGAAGACGAAGTCGGCGCCGGCGTCGCCGTAGCCGTGGACGACGCGGTCGCGGCCGGCGGCGCGAGCGCAGTTCGTGCATTCCTCGTCCATCCCGTACGGGTTGCGCTGGGTCTCCTGCCGGGCGTCCATCACCCGGTTCGTGGGCGGCGAGCGGGTTAGGTGCATCGCCACAGACTGAAACGGGCGTTTTCGTCTCCACAAGGCGCTTACTTCGGGCGGGCGAGCACTGAGGTATGAAGCGACGTGCCCTCCTGTCGTCGCTCGCCGCGGGGAGTGTGGCCGCGCTCGCGGGCTGTAACGAGCGCGGGAACGCGACGACCGGGACGACGACACACGACGATTCGACGCGAACGACCACGCCCACCACGTCCGACGCGCCGACGCCGCCGGATACCGGACTCGCCGACGCGACGACCGCGGTGTTCGAGACGCGGGACCGGACGATAAGCCTGCTCGGCGGCCGGCGACGCCTCCCGAGCGGCCTCGTGATGCGGGCGTGGCTGTCCGCGACCGCGACCGCCGACCATCCCGCGCGGGTGACGGCGACGCTGACGAACGACACCGAGTACGAGACCACGCTCCGCCTCGACGAGGTGCCGCCGTTCGACACGACCCCGCACGCGTCTCCCGGCCGCGACTACGACCACACGCTCTACCTCGCGCCGACCGAACGCCACGGGTTCGCGACGACAGTTCCCGCGGTCGCCCGCGCCGAATCCGGCGGCTGGTATCTCGACGGCCCGCCCGACCGCTGGCAGCCGGAAGCGGTCGAACTCGCTCCCGGCGAGACGCTCGTCGGGGAGTTCGCGGTCGTGCCGGAACGACCGGATTCCTTCCCGCCCGGCCGCTACGCGTTCGGGTACACCGACGACCCACTCACGCTCTCGGCCTGGCAGTCCTCGCAGCCGGGGCCGACCGAGGAGTCGGCGTTCGAGGACGCGACGCCGCCCGCGTTCGCCGAGCAGTCGCCAGCGTGGTATCACGACGCGACGCCCGAGACGCAGGCGTTCCTCCGGCCGAGCGCGGAACGCGTCGACGCGCCCGCCGCGGTGGAGTTCACGCTCCACAACCACCGAACGGAACCCCTCTCCGGAAACGTCTACGACTGGACGCTCTACAAACAGGTCGAGGACGACTGGTACCACATCGCGCCGTGGGCGATTCCCGTTCCGCTGACGCCGCTCGCGCCCGGCGACACGCACACGTGGACGTTCCACGCGTTCAGCGGCCCGAGCGTCGAGTGCGAGAACGCCGTCGCGCTCGGCCACCTCGGCGGCGGCCGCTACGCCTTCCACGTGAACATGTCGAGCGAATCCGGCCCGACGCACGCCGCGCTGTTCGATATCGACGCGCCCGCGGTCTCGGTGACGCCGACCGAGGACGTGTCCGTCGAGCGCGAGTACCGACTTGTTCGGGCGAGCACGCCCGACGACGGCGGCGACCGCGCTACGCTCGTCGTGCAGCGAACCGACGACGCGGACACCCGCCTCCTCCCCGAGCAAGTGATGCGGCCGCGGAACCGCGGCCTCAGGAACACCCTTCCGTTCTTCGAGGACGGCGTGCAGAAAGTGCGACTGCGGACGACGGACGGTGTCGTCGACGACGCGCTCCACGGGGGCGAACCCGAGCGCGTGTTCCGGTACGACGGAAACGCGTTCGCCGCGTGGCGCGCGTGACTACTCGTTCCGCGGACTGCTCGGGTGGTAGTCCGTATCGTACTCGCCGGGCTGGCCGTCGAGCCGGTCGGGGTTGATGCGGCCCGAAAGCAGCATGAAATCCACGAGCGTGAGCGAGAGCATCGACTCCACGACCGGCACGCCGCGCGGCGGGAGCACGGGGTCGTGGCGGCCGATAACCTGCTCCGTCTTCTCCTCGCCCGTCTCCCAGTCCACGGTCTGCTGGGGTTTCGGAATCGACGTGGGCGCGTGCAGGGTCAGCTCGCCGTAAATCGGCTCGCCCGTCGTGATTCCGCCCTGGATGCCGCCGTGGTCGTTCTCCACGGGCACGGGCTCACCATCCGAATCGAACTTCCACTCGTCGTTACGCTCCGAACCGGTGTACTCGCGGGCGTCACGACCTAACCCGAACTCGAACGCCGTCGCCGCGGGCACTGCCATCAGCGCCTGGCCGAGTCGCGCGCTCACCGAGTCGAACCGCGGCGCGCCCAGTCCGCGCGGGACGCCCTGCACTTCGAAGTAGATGGAGCCGCCGATGGAGTCGCCCGCGTCCTGGTACTCCTCGATGCGCTCCTGCATCCGTTCGGCGGTCTCGGGGTGCGCACACCGCACGTCGTTCTCCTCGGTGTGTTCGAGCATCTCCGAGAAGGACACGTCGGGCGCCTCGATATCCCCAATTTGGTTCACGTGCGCCTTCACCTCGATACCCTCGGATTCGAGAATCTTGTCCGCGATGGCGCCCGCGGCGACCCAGTTCACGGTCTCGCGCGCGGACGACCGGCCGCCGCCGCCCCAGTTCCGCGTTCCGAACTTCGCGGAGTACGTGAAATCGCCGTGGCTCGGGCGGGGCGCCGTGATGAACGGCTCGTACTTCCCCGACCGGGCGTCCTTGTTCTCGATGGTCATCCCGATGGGCGTCCCGGTCGTGTACCCGTCCTGCAATCCCGACTGAATCGACACCTCGTCCGGCTCCCCGCGCGAGGTCGTTATCATCGACTGCCCGGGCTTGCGGCGGTCGAGCTCGCGCTGCACATCCTCCTCCGTGAGTTCGAGACCCGCGGGACAGCCGGAGACGGTGACGCCCATCCCGGGGCCGTGGCTCTCCCCGTACGTCGTCACCTGGAACAGCCGCCCGAACCGGTTTCCGTTCATACCACCCTCTCTATCGCGGGCGCATTTAGGGTTTGTACTCCACGCAACCGACCGTTCAAATACGAGGACGGAGCCAGACCGGGCGTGACGTAGCCGTCGAGCGCGCCGGCCCCGCGAAACCCCGGGACTCGACCGACGCGCCCCTCGGAGAGTCCCGTGCTAGCAGAGGTCCGCGAGCCCCGCCGCCGCGAACGGCACGAGCAGCTCCCGAGCGTCGAGTCCGCCGTGCATCCCCACGAGTTCGAGCTGGTGGTCCTCCGCGGCGTACCACAGCATCCCCTCGCGGGGGACGACGACGAGGTCGCCGCAGTTCCGCTCGAACGCCGGCCCCGGCTCGCCCGGCCCCCAGAGGTCGATAGCGAGCGCTTCCTCCCTGGTGAACACGAGCGCGTCCTCGCCGTCGAGCGCCGCCCGGACCCGCGAGCGGTCGCCGTCCACGTGCAGGTGGACGTTCCGCGGGCCGCCGAGCACGAGCGGCGTGCCCGAGCGGTCGCGCCGGAGTTCGTCCAGCACGCCGTCGAGCGCGTCGAGCGTCCGCGTCTTCCCGGTCGTGTCCACCTGGCCGTGGTCGGCGGTGAGCGTCACCAGCGTCTCGTCCTTCGCGTCCGCGGACACGTCGCCGAGCGCGCGCTCGACCGCGGAGAGCACCGCGTGTCCTTCCAGTTCGTACGCCGGATGGTCGGGGCCGACGTTGTGGCCGGTCGCGTCGACGCCCGAGTAGTACGCGTAGACGTACGAGCGCTCCTCGTCCGCGGCCGCCTCAACGACCTCGGCGAGCGTCGCGGCGAACTCGCCAACGGTCTCGCAGTGGTGGTCGGTCGCGGCGTCCGTCGGCGTCTGGTGCTCCTGCACGGTATGACAGTCCACACCCGCCGCGTCGAGCCGGTCGAAGACGGTGTCGCCGTCGAAGCGCTCGCGGGCGGTGAGCGAGAGGTCGCCGCCGTCCTTCGCGAGCATGGGAAGCGAATCGTACACCGTGTCCGCGTCCGGGTCGTACGCGTTCCACCCGAGCAGGCCGTGCTCGACTGGATAGCGCGCGGTCTGCATCGTCGTGACGCACGCCGCGGTCTCCGAGGGATACGTGGAGGTGAGCGGCGTCACCGTCCCGTGCTCGGCGAACCCGCCCATGAGGTGGTTCGAGTCCGCGAGCCGGCGGGCGTGCTCGAAACCGAGCGCGTCCACGAGCAGGACGACCACGGTGGAGGCGTCCGTGTCGACGTGCTGGAGGGCGTCGTCGGGGAGCGCGGGACCCAGGTCCTCCCCGAGCACGCCGGCGGCGGTGCCGGGAACGTGCGCGAAGCAGTAGTCGTCGTATGCGGGCCGAACGAACCCCGGTTCGAGTTCGTCGCTCGCGAGCGTCTCCGCGAGACTGGAGCGAATCATACCGGCCGGACGAACCGCGCAGTAAGAAGCGTGGGGGATTCAGTCGAGCGTGACGCTCGCGCCGAGGTCGTAGAGCGTGTCGAAGAACCCGGGGAAGGATACGTCCACGTGGTGCGCGCCCGTGATGGTGGTGTCGCCGTCGGCTACGAGACCGGCGAGCGTGAGCGCCATGACGATGCGGTGGTCGCCGTGCCCGGAGAGCGTCGCCCCGACGAGGTCGCTCTGGCCGCCGTGGACGGTGAGCGTGTCGCGTTCCTCCTCGACGCTCGCGCCGAGCGCGGCGAGTTCGGCCGCCATCGCGTCCACGCGGTCCGTCTCCTTGAACCGAACGTGTTCGCAGTTCGTGATGCGCGTGGTGCCGTCCGCGGCCGCGCCGAGCGCCGCAATCGTCGGAAGGAGGTCGGGCGTGTCCCCGACGTCGACCTCGACGCCGGAGAGCGGCGCGCGCTCGACCGTGGCGGTTCCGTCGTCCCGGTTCCAGTCGACGCGCGCGCCCATCCGCTCGACGATGTCGAGGATGGCGCTGTCGCCCTGTTCGCTCGGGTAGACGTTGTGAACGGTCACCGAGTCGTCGCCCGCGAGCGCGCCAGCGCCGACGAGGTAGGACGCGGAGGAGAAGTCGCCGGGCACCTGGTACTCCTCGGCGCGGTAGGTCTGGCCGCCGGGGACGCGATAGCCGTCGTCGGTCCGCGTCGCGTCGACGCCGAAGTCGTCGAGCACGTCGAGCGTGAGGTCGACGTAGGGTTCGGACTTGAGTTCGGTCGTGAGGTCGATGTCGACGCCGTCCTCGGTGACCGCGCCGGCCATCAGGAGCGCGGTGATGAACTGACTCGACACGTCGCCGGGAATCTCGACGCGGCCGCCCGATATCGGGCCCTCCACGACGAGCGGTGCCTGACCGTTTCCGCGCGTGCTCTCCGCGCGAGCACCGAGCGCGTTGAGCGCGTCGAGCAGCGGGCCCTGCGGGCGCGACCTGAGCGACGCGTCCCCGGTGAGCACGGTGATGCCGTCCGCGAGCGCCGCGGCGGCGGTGACGAGGCGCATCGTCGTCCCGCTGTTCGCGCAGTCCAGTACGTCGGGCGGCACGTCGGGACGGCCGTCGAACCCGTCGACTTCGAGCGTGTCCGCGACCTCGACGAGGTCGCCACCGAACGCGTCGACCGCGCCCATCGTCGCCTTCGTGTCCGCGCTGTCAAGGAGGTTGCGGACGCGCGCGCCGTCGCTGTACCCGGCGGCGAGAATCGCGCGGTGCGTGTAGCTCTTCGACGGCGGCGCGTCCGCGTCCCCGTGCACGCGAGAGTTCGTGACCGTGACGTCCATGGCGGGGAGTCGCTCGGGCGGCACGTAGGCGTTCCGGAGGCGGTAGGGTTTTACTCGCGCCAGCGGACGCCACGAGTATGGAACCCGACTTCGGCGCGCTCGACGACGCCCTCGACAACGCGGACGCCGACGGTTATCTGCTCGACGCGGACGCCTCGACTTCCGACCAGCTCTACCTCTCGGGGTTCGACGCGAGCGACCCGTTCGTCTCCCTCTACACGCCCGACGAGACGGTGTTGCTCGTCTCCGGGCTTGAGTTCACGCGGGCGAAAGGGGAGTCGCGCGCGGACACCGTGCGGCGGTACGCGGACTACGACTACCAGGAGAAGCGCGCGAACAACGACACGTCGACCGCGCGCGACCTCCTCTACGCCGAGTTCCTCGACGAGTTCGGCGTCGACGCCGTCCTGGTGAACGAGCGCTTCCCGCTCGCCACCGCCGACGGTCTCCGCGACCACGGCGTCTCCGTCGACGTGGACGACGACGAGACGGTGAGGACGATTCGCGCGACGAAAACCGACGAGGAGGTCGAGCACGTGAAGGCCGCGCAGGAGGCGAACGAGGCGGCGATGCGGGCCGCGCAGACGCTCATCGAGGCCGCGTCGGTGCGGGACGGCGTCCTCCACTACGAGGGCGAGCCGCTCACGTCCGAGCGCGTGAAGGAGGAGATAGAGGTGACGCTCCTCCGGCACGGCTGTTCGCTCGACGAAACCATCGTCGCGTGCGGGGAGTCCGCGTCGATTCCGCACGACCGCGGGAGCGGCCCGCTCCGCGCGGACGAAACAATCATCATCGACATCTTCCCGCGGGACAAGGAGACGAAGTACCACGCGGACATGACGCGGACGTTCGTGAAGGGCGACGCGACCACCGAGGCCCGCGAGTTCTACGACGTCACGCGGGAGGCGCTGGACGCGGCGTTCGACGCGCTCGAACCCGGCGCGACCGGTGAGGACGTCCACCACGCCGTCTGCGACGTGTACGAGGACGCCGGCTACGCCACGCTCCGGAGCGACCCGAGCACGGAAACGGGCTACATTCACAGCACCGGCCACGGCGTCGGCCTCGACGTGCACGAAGCGCCCTCGGTCTCGACGAACGCAACCGACGAACTCGAACCCGGGCACGTCGTCACCATCGAACCCGGCCTCTACGACCCCGACGTCGGCGGCGTCCGCCTGGAAGACATCGTCGTCGTCACCGAGGACGGCTACGAGAACTTCACGGACTACCCGCTCGACTTCGAACTCTAGTCCGGGTTCGAGGCGAGCGTGATGGAGTGATTCACCAGGTCGTCCATGCGGTCGAGGGCTTCCGCCACGTCGTCGATTGCCTCGCGGTCGCCCTCCCGCACGTCGTTCAGCGCGGTCTGCGCCCGCTCGATGGAGTCGATGAGGTCGTAGGATAACACGTTCGTGAGTTCGAGGAGGTGCGCGCCGTCCACAGCCTCGTTCCCCGGGTCGATTGCGTGGAAGTGCACGGAGAGGCCGTCCTCGGACGGGAACGCCCGCATCTGAAGGTGTTCGTCTATCGGGTCGTAGCGCTCGGTGAATGTTACGGCCTCCTGGGTCGCGATGGCTCGATGGAACTCCGTGTAGAACGGCGACCCAACGGCTTCCTCGAACTCGTCCCAGAGGTTCTCGTCAATCACGTCCTCCGCGCGCACGTCCAGTAACTCCTCGGCCTCCTCGTTCACGTACGTGACGTTCCAGTCGCGGTCCACCGCGAAAAAGGCGTCCGTGATGCGCTCGTAGACGTTCCGCGCGAGGTCGTTCAGCATCGCTACGTCGCGCTCCGCGAGATACTGGTCGGCGGCCGACTGACAGGCGTCCGCGAGGTCGGCGTACGCCCCGTCGTCCGACCGCGGCACGTAGTTCGACACGCCCGCGTCGACGGCCGCGCTCGCGACCGCCTCGCTCCCGTTCGCCGTGAACAGAATGAACGGAACGGCGGGGTCCACGTCCCGCACGCGGGAGAGCAACTCTATGCCGTTCAGGGTGTCGGGGTCGTGCTCGCTCACTACGCAGTCCACTCGTTCCTCGGAGAGCGCGTCGAACAGCGCCGACTCGGTGTCGGCGACGCGGATAGCGAGCGTGTCGCGGTGGGCCGCGATACGGTCGGCGCGCTCCTGGACACCGTCCCCGCAGCCGATGTAGAGCACGCGCGCACTCCCGTCCATACGGTTCGAGGTAACGGAACTGAGCGGTAAATAGGCGTTGGCAGATCACTCCCGGAGTCCGTCGTTGAGTTCGCGGAACACGGCGACGAAGTCGTCGGTCGTGAGCTGGGAGAGGAGGTCGTCCAGTTCGGCGCGGCGCGAGCGGATGCGGTCGACAAGGTCGTGGTAGGCGTCGCTGTTCGCGAGTTCCGCCTGCGATTTCTCGGCTTCGAGCGCCGCGCGTTTCGACGCGAGCGCGAAGAACTCCTGAATCTCGTCGCTGTACACCGCGCGGGCGAGGAGGCGGCGGACCACGTCGTGGAGTTCCGTCCGGGAGACGGGTTTGACGACGTACGCGTCGAACCCGAGGCCGATGATGTCGAAGTCGGGTTCGATACCGGAGACCAGCGCGACGCGGAGGTCGGGGTTGGTGTCCTGGAGGGCGGCGAGGAGTTCGTCGCCGTCCATCTCGGGAAGGCGGCGGTCGACGAGCGCCACGTCGACGGTGGCGTCGATAGCGTCGAGCGCGCCCTCGGCCGTCCCGGCGACCCGGACGTCGTAGTCGGCCGACAACCACGACTTGTAGAGGTCCGCGAGGTCGCGTTCGTCCTCCACCACGAGGACGGTCGCCCGGTCCGTCATAGCCCTCAGTAGTCCCGGCGGCCCTAAGACTCTTGTTACGAATGCCTTTTGCCGGGTCGTCCGGTACGCTCTGGTGATGGACGTACTCGTCGTCGGCGCGGGCGAGATGGGTCGGTGGTTCGCGCGAACCGTCTCGAACGCCGTCGCGTTCGCTGACGTGAACGAGGACGCGGCCCGGGACGCCGCGGACGCCCTCGGGGGGCGCGGGAGCGTCGCGAGTCTCGACGGCGAACAGCGCTACGGACTCGTCTGCGTCGCGGTGCCGATGGACGCCGCCGCCGAGGTTATCGAGGCGCAGTCGGGGCGCGCGCAGCAGGCCGTCGTCGACGTGACCGGACAGATGACAGACCCGCTCGCGGCGATGGCGCGCGCCGCGCCGGCCCGGGAACGCGTGAGCCTCCACCCGTTGTTCGCGGGGGACAGCGCGCCCGGAAACGTCGCGGTGTCGACGGGCGCTGGCGGCCCCGCGACGGACGGCGTGCTCCGCCAGCTGGAGGACGCCGGGAACACGCTCGTCGATGTCGAACCCGAGGAGCACGACGACGCGATGCGGACCGTGCAGGGCCGGACGCACGCCGCGATTCTCGCGTTCGCGCTCGCCGCGGAGGACGTGCCCGACGGCCTAGAGACGCCCGTGTACGAGGACCTGCGTTCGCTTGCGGACCGCGTGACGAGCGGAACGCCGCGCGTCTACGGCGACATTCAGGACGCGTTCGACGGCGCGGAGGACATCCGGGACGCCGCAGAGCGACTGGCGAGCGAGGAGTTCACGGAGGTGTACGAGGATGCCGGTCGATAGGGAGCGCCTGCGGGACACCGCGAAGTACCTCCGGGGCGTTCGGCCGCTCGACCCCGAGGAACTCTCGGACTACGTCGAGGCCGACCACCGTGTCGTCGCGCTCGCGCTCCGGGACGAAGCCGCGGACCTCGGACTCGTCGAGCGCGAGGACGGCACGTTCGTCCCCGCCGACGACTCGCCCGTCCGCCCGCACTTCGACCCGGTGACCGCGTTCCCCGACGGGTACGCGTTCGCGTTCGAGGACCTCCTGTTCGACGAGTACGGACGGAACTGGCAGAAGAACGACTCCGGGAAGCGCCTGCGGGAGACGATTCGACGCCTGAAGGAGGACTACTACCGCCAGCATCCCGTCGAGTACGACTACGAGGCCGCGCTCGGCTACGGCATCTACCACCTCCCGGACTACTACGCGGCCGTCCAGTACCCGCTCGACTACCTCGCGCAGGACGGCCGGCTTTCCGGCGACCTCCGCGTGCTCGACGTGGGCGCGGGCGTCGGCGGCCCCGCGCTCGGCCTGCACGACTACCTCCCCGACGACGCGCTCGTGGACTACCACGCCGTCGAGCCGAGCGACGCCGCCGACGTGCTCGACTCCCTCCTCGACGAAACCGGCCCGAACTTCCACACCGAAATCACCAGAGAGCGCATCGAGGAGTTCACGCCCGATGGCGAGTACGACCTCGTCATGGCGTGCAGCGTGCTCTCCGAACTCGACGACCCCGTCGCCGCCGGCGAGAAACTCCTCTCCGCGCTCGCGGACGACGGTACGCTGCTCGCGCTCGCGCCCGCCGACCGAAACACCAGCATCGGCCTCCGCGAGACCGAACGAGCACTCGAATCCCGGGGCGCGACCGTCTACGGCCCCACCGTCCGGTTCTGGCCGAACGAACGCCCCACCGATACCGGCTGGAGTTTCGACCACCGGCCCGACATCGAACCACCGGGGTTCCAGCGCCGGCTCGCCGAGAACGCACCGCGGCCGAGCGAGTTCCTGAACGAGACCGTGAAGTTCTCGTACTCGCTCCTCCGCACGGACGGCGAGCGACGATACGACATCGCGCTCGACGAATCACGCGTCGCGAAACTCGCGGACGCCGAATCACACGTTACGAACCGCGTGAACCTCCTCGTCGCGAAACTCAGCGCGAACCTCGCCGACGAGAACGCGAACCCCGTCTACAAAATCAGCGACGGCAGCGAGAACGAGGACGCGTACGCGGTTCACGTGAACGAGGACGCGTTGAACGCCGCGCTCGCCCGCGCACCCTACGGGAGCGTGCTCTCCATCGAGGAAGGCCTCGTCCTCTGGAACGACGACGAAGCCGCGTACAACGTCGTCGTCGACGAGGACACCGTCGTCGACCGCGCGCGCTAACGACGGGACTTATCCCCCACCGCGCGAACCAATAGCCATGAGCGAGTCGCTCGACATCCTCCTCACGAACGACGACGGCATCGACAACCCCGGACTCCACGCCGTCCACGACGCCCTCACCGATATCGGGGACGTCACCGTCGTCGCCCCCGCGGACGACCAGAGCGCCACCGGCCGCGCGATGTCGACCGACGTACAGGTCGAAGAACGCGACGCCGGCTACGCGGTCGAAGGAACGCCCGCCGACTGCGTCGTCGCCGGCATGGAAGCCCTCGGCCCAACCCCCGACCTCGTCGTCGCCGGCTGCAACGCCGGCGCGAACCTCGGCACGTACGTCCTCGGCCGCTCCGGCACCGTCTCCGCCGCCGTCGAAGCCGCCTTCTTCGACGTCCCCGCAATCGCCGTCTCCCGCCTCCTCGAACCCGGCCAAGTCGGCTCCCGCGACCTCACCACCGCCGGCTACCAGACCGCCGCCCACGCAACCAAATACCTCGCCGAACACGCCCTCGACGCCGGCGTCTTCGACCACGCCGACTACCTCAACGTCAACGCCCCCATCACCGGCCAGGAATCCGGCGAGATGCGCATCACCCGCCCCAGCGACGCCTACGACATGACCGCCCGCCGCCAGGACGCCACCCACGTCACCATCCACGACCGCATGTGGGACCACATGGAATCCGGCGACATCGACGACCCGGAAGGCACCGACCGCCGCTCAGTCCTCGACGGACACGTCTCCGTCAGCCCCCTCACCGCCCCCCACTCCACCAACCACCACGACGCTCTCGACGCCCTCGCCGAAACCTACTGAGAATCGAAACCGTCAAACCCGCAGCGCCGACAACTACACGTGCGGGCGCTTAGCTCAGCTTGGACAGAGCACTTGGCTTCGGACCAAGACGCCGCGGGTTCAAATCCTGCAGCGCCCATGATTTTGCGACGACCACACGGGAGGAGCTGAATCTGGGCCGAAGGATTTGAACGACGAGAGTCGCAGCGACGAACGACGTGAGGCGACCGTCTCTCGGAGGTTCACAATCCTGCAGCGCCCACTTGTCCTGCGAACGATAGTGAGTAGTGATAAGTGTCGCGCGAAGGAGTCGAACCCTGTCAGGCGCGCGCAGCGAAGCGAGCGCGTGCAGCGGGCGTTCGAGTTGTGGACGGACGGGCCGCGACGAGGCGGCGATTCGGAACGCGCGAGTCCGGTACCGGCGTGGCGACCGGCGCGGTGCGACGGCGTTCTGGCAGCTGCTACGGGTCTGACGGCCCGCCGGCGGAGTTGCAACACCACCAACCACCCTTCTTTTCGTGGTTTTCACGTACGTATTAGGAGTGTTTTCCGGGTGGGGGCCTACCAAGGAGGAGGGGGCTAAGGGCACAAAAGTCAGGTACACCGCGCCTCCGGCGCGGTTCCAGCCCCGCACGGGGCGCGCGAAAATTCTAGACGTTCCCTGTGGTAGTGGTTTATCCGCACCGACTCAGTCCGTACGTGTATGTCCGACGACATTGAGGCGGTCGTGGTCGCGATTGTGCTTGGGACGATTACGTGGGTAGTTGTAACTGTGTTTCTCGTCGCACTACTCGGAGCGGTTCCTGAACCAGCAATGAGAGGCCCGCTGAGTGGGGTGTTAAGGACTATTTGGAATAGTTGGTTGGCGGTAGGGGCGCTCTTAGGTATCGCTGACGCAGCCCTGATTCTCGGGGCTATCTTTCGTGTCTTTCAGGGCGGGGGCCGTTAGCACCCGTACGAGTTCTGGCTAGATGGGTCTACCCGCCTTCTAAACAAAGGAAGCGTTCTCCGCCTTCTGAACCTTCACCTCCCTTTATCTAGAACGACTCATTTGTGAGTAACATGTCCCGCGCTATTGGGGATTCCAATTTACTCTCGAAGGATGACCCGAGGGGAGAACCCGTCACCGACTATGAATCGAAGAAGGTCATGCTGCGGGCTGAACGCAAAGACCGAATTTCGATTGCTAACGTAATAACCCGGTTACAGGATGGATACGATATTCCGTCGAAAACGATAGTTGCTCAGCGGAGTACGCCCTATTTCGGACCGAAGCTACTCCTCTATGCGGACGGTGAGAATTACCTCTTGACAGCACCCGGACCAGATACTCAGCTTCTCCTCTGGCGCGCAAATCTGAATGATGCTGGTGAACGAGTTGGATGGAAGAAACTCGCAGAGGTGAAAGCCACCTTCGCCGATGACACGCCCCAATACGATTTATGCCCAGAGTGTGGTCAGCCCATGCAGACGATTGAGCACGAAAGAAAAGCCGCAGTAGGTCGGTGTCCAGGGGCCGACGTTTAGAAGTCGGAAAGCCCCGACTGGAAATACTCGTCGTCGAAGCTTTCCCGAACGTCCTGGCAAGCACTGAGCGACTTCTCAGTCATCCCCGGTTTGCTTGACACTGTCTCAAGCACGACATTCTCGGTATTCCGGAGGGCATTGAGTGCCATCCCCATCTGCTCAGCGTTAACGAGCTTCTGCAGCCGGAACTTGGCGTTGTTTGGCGATGCTTTGACGCGCTCTGCAACGCTCTCGCCGTCAAGCGCAGAGTCGTCAGGGAAGACTTCGGGAAGCCGATCTATCGGGGCTTCTCGCCGCACATAGTCCTCCTTGTCGAAGAGGCGGAAGGTGATCTCCTCGTCCTCCTCTTCGTCTTGCTCGAACACCTCTGCCGGCATCCGGGGTGCCTCGTGGGTGCCTCCGATGATGTCGAACCCCATTCCGACAGATGCAAAGTCGGACGCGGGTCGGGCCCCGATGGCAGCCTCGCGCTGCCCCGGGCTGAGGTTGATGGCGTAGAAGAGAACGTGTTCCTCAATTCCACGCCCAGCGATGTTGTTCATCAGTGGACTCACGACGCTGACCTGGCTCGCCGCGGTAATCTCGCGCCGGTCGAAGTTGAGAGCGTAGGCACGAATATCGTGCGCCGCGTATACGTCCAGCAAATCGCGGGTGAAGTCCCAGCCGAGGCGCGGAAGCATCCCCATTACCGGCATGTTTGGGGCGCGTTCTTCTGCCTGATCGAGGAACCGAAGAACGCTCTTCTTGTAGGACTGGTACGACGCATCCTGCGTCGCCTCGTCCTCGTCCTTGGCCTCATCGACGCTCCGAGCCAACTGCGGCATCATCGGAACCGTAAGCACATCGGAGAACTGCCGTTGAACCTCCACCAAGAACGCCGCATCGATGACCGGCAGGGTCATCGTGTCGGTGTAGCTGACGAAGGTGGCGGTCAGCTCTCCGTCACGGGTCTTGTTCGCGCCACGGCGGAGGTGGTCACGGATTGCTGTGGCACCTCGTCGTTCCTTTTTGAGTTTCTGTGCGTCCACTTCGCAGTAGAGTTCGCTGACTCCGCGCGTTGCTCCGTGGACTTGCTCGTGTTCCCGTGTCTTTCGAACCGGGATCGCCTTCGCAGGCGTAGATATTGCTTTATCGCCGATACGTACCGTCCGTTTCGGGAGGAGAATATCCTCGCTGAGTGTGTCTGTAGTAATTTCCAGATTACTCATTTTGCGAGTTCCACGTTCGATATGAGCGGCTATCTCCCGCCGAGTAGGAACCATATCGAGCGGTAGAGAGTTGATGGGAGAGAAAAATCTCACCGGAGCCAGAGAATCTATGTGTCCCCCGCCCTACTGTCGGGGTAAGCCCATTAGGAAACCACCCGGGCTGCCTCTGAAGCCGGTTCAAGGTCTTGCCGTGGCAGCGGTGAAGACCCTCGATACATTCTTCGGAAAGCGTCATATTGTTGCTAGCTCCTTGTGAACGAATGTACCGGATGGAGACATATAAACCCTTGGCGGGATGGTGAAACTGAAACTCTCTCGAATTCTTGCTCTGGAGGTTCTTCCTAGGCCGGTCTAAACTTCAGGAGGGTGCTTCTAGATGGGGTCTATCCTTTCGATTCATACGTGGTCGTTTCCGGGTGAAACCGATGCCGTGGGATTTGACGTGCTGACCTCGATATATCGAGTGCTGAGTTGGTCAGCGATGTCCTGCTGAACGCTCGGAGGAAGATCGGGGTGTTCTAGCGCTTCTTCGACGCCGTCGAGGAGCTGCCCGACCGAGTCACACGCGAGGAGGACAGCACGAGTTTTGTTGACGCCGAGGCGTTCGGCGGCCGCTTCGATGGTGTCCATGCGGTGCGCGTAGTCGCCGTCAGTTCGGATTCGCATACGAAGTTCGTGTGTACGAACCCACTTGACCCATTGAATTTGCCTCACTCGAACCCCAATTTCGGGACGGTTCCACCTCAGAACTGTCGTCGTCCAGAAGTGTTCGCCGGGCCGTGAGTGTCCGCGAGCGCGAATATGCACACGAGACCGTGAACTCTCGCCTACATAATCGGTCGAGCCTACTTCCGAGCGCGTGAACCCCAGCAGTACGGAGCGAATTCCTCCCGGAAGGCTGGTGGTGGGTTTGGTCTACTGACGGAACCGTCGAGTCCAACTCGGACGCTACGGGGTGCCATTCCGGGGTGGTTGCGCTCAGCGTTCAGACGAGAAGCAAGACGGCGGTGTACGCGATAGCGCCGAGCGCGAACGCGGAAAAGCGGCTCTCGCGTTCCGCGGGGACTTCTTCCTTGATGACGTTGAGGATGACGCCGCCGGCGAGGAACGCGAAGAGGACGGCGAGCGCCTGCCTGTCGAGCGGGACGAGGAAGCCGACGGCGAGGCCGAGGAGGATGGCGGCGGCGAGCACCCAGCGGCCGTAGTCGTGGTAGGTGTCGCCGTGGTGGGTGCGGAGGCCCCAGTCGTTCACGAGGAAGTGGAGCGCCATCGCGAACCCGAAGAGGAGGAGGCTGGCGAGACCGGGTTCCTCGCGGTGGAGGAGGAGGTAGCCGACGAGGACGTTGTAGAGCGCGAACGCGACGACGTGCATCCAGAACACGCGCTCGCCCTCCTCGCTCTCCTGCGCGGGGTCGAGGTCGCTCGTTGTGTGTTGTTTCGCGGCGCGTTCGACGCCGTAGTACGCGAGGAATCCGGCGAGCGCGACGATGTAGACGTGGCGTTCGAGGAAGCCGACGCCGAGCGGTTCGTCGCCGACGTGCCGGGCGGCGCGACTTATTTCGGGGAGGACGTGCACGAAGACGTACGCGACGGAGACGCCGCCGGAGACGGAGAGCCAGCGGCTCCGCGGGAGGTGGTCGAGGACGCGGAGGTGTCGGCCGAAGAGGTGGACGGCTGCGAGCGCGAGCGCGATGCCGACCGCCGCGAGTTCGACCGCCGGCGTCGGTGCGGGCGCGTGTCCGCTCATCGGGCGAGTGTAGCGAGAGGCGTCAGGTAAGGGTTCGGGCCGTCGGTCGGCCAGGTTGTTACTCGTCCGGCGTGCGCTGTCGGCGGAGTTTCGCGAACACGTCGACTGCGAACACGAGCGCGCCGAGGCCGAGGAGCGTGTCGCCGGGGAGCCGCAGCCAGAACAGCGTCTGCACGAGGTCTTGCTCGTAGAACGCGAGCGCCGCACCCGCCCCCATCACAGCGAGGTTCACCGCGAACGCGACCGCGAGCACGCCCGCCAGCGTCCGCCGCGTCACCTGCATACCGGCACGAAACGGGCCACCCAGGTAATGACTGCGTTCAGAGCCGGTCGAGAATCGCGTCCGCGACCGCGTCGGTTCCGGCGTCCCCGCCGAGGTCGGGCGTGCGCGGACCGTCCGCGAGCACGGATTCGACCGCGCTCCGAACCGCCGCGGCCTCGGTCTCGTGGTCGAGGAAGTCGAGGAGCATCGCGGCGGACAGCACGGTCGCCGCCGGGTTCGCGATACCCTCGCCGGCGATGTCGGGCGCGCTCCCGTGCACGGGCTCGAAGAGACCGCGTTCGCCGCCGATGTTCGCCGACGGCAGGAGACCGAGGCCGCCGACGAGACCGGCGGCGAGGTCGCTCAACACGTCACCCGCGAGGTTCGGGGTGACGACGACCTCGAACTCGCTCGGGGAGAGACAGAGGTGGGTAGCGAGCGCGTCCATCAACACCGACTCGGTGGGGACGCCGCGCTCGCGCGCGACCGACTCGACGGTTTCGAGGAACAGGCCGTCGGTCTCCCGCATCACGTTCGCCTTGTGCGCGACGTGGAACCCCTCGGGCGCGTAGTCGCACGCGTACTCCGCGAGCCGACGACTCGCGTCCTCCGTCACCACCCGGGTCAGGGTCGCGCGACCGTTCTCGCGGGACTCAGCGCCCGTGTAGACGCCCTCCGTGTTCTCCCGGAGGAAGACGACGTCGAGGTCCGGACAGAGCGCGTCCACGCCCGGATACGCGCGAGCGGGCCGGACGTTCACGAACGACCCGACGGCCTCGCGGAGCGGGAGCACCACGTCCGCCGCGGTCTCGCCCGCCGCGCCGAACAGCGTCGCGTCCGCCGACGCCGCCAACTCCCGGGTCTCCTCGGGGAGCGGCGTGCCCGTCTCCTCGGCGACGGCGTCCCCCGCGTCCGCGTGCGCGAACTCGAAATCGCCGACGGCGTCCAGCACGTCCACCGCGACCGGCACAACCTCGGAGCCGATGCCATCACCAGGGATGACCGCTATCTCCTCAGACATCCGTGTAGGGGAGGCTGCGCGCGGTCTCCTCGACGGCGTCCGCGTTCGACTTCAGGAGCGCCGTCGTGTCCCAAACGCCCTCCACGAGCGCCGTGTGCTGGGCGTCGTCAACCTCGACATCGACCGTCCGACCCCCGAACGACACCGTCTCGTCCTCGATGTCGACGTCGACCTCGGCGTCCGGGTTCTCGTCGATGAAGTCCTGGAGGTCGGTGACGGTGTCGTGGTCCGCGACGACGGTGGGGATGCCGAGCGCGAGGCAGTTCCCCGCGAAGATGTCGGCGAACGACTCGCCGACGATGGCGTCGATACCCCACCGCATCAATGCCTGCGGCGCGTGCTCCCGGCTCGACCCGCAGCCGAAGTTCGCGTTCACCGCGAGCACGGACGCGCCCTCGAAGCGGTCCTCGTTGAACGGATGCTCTAACGGCTCGTCGTCCTCGCTGAATCGCTGGTCGAAGAACGCGAACTGCCCGAGGCCGTCGAACGTCACGACCTTCAGGAACCGCGCGGGAATTATCTGGTCTGTGTCGATGTCGTCACCGCGCACGGGGATTCCCGTGCCCGTGACCCGTTTCACGGTGTCGGCGGGACCCTGGCTCATACGGTCGTCACCTCCCGCAGCGTCCGCACGTCAGTCACCTCGCCGGTGACCGCCGCCGCGGCGACCATCTTCGGATTCATCAGGATGGTGCGGCCCTCCGTCGACCCCTGCCGGCCGACGAAGTTCCGGTTCGAGGAGGACGCACACACCTCGTCGCCCTCCAGTTGATCGTCGTTCATCGCGAGACACATCGAACACCCGGGGTCGCGCCACTCGAACCCGGCCTCTCGGAACACCGCGTCCAGCCCCTCGGCTTCCGCCGCGGCCTGCACGCGCTGACTGCCCGGGACGACGAGCGCGCGCACGCCGTCCGCGACCTCGCGGCCCCGCACGACCTCCGCAGCACGCCGCAGATCCCGCAGTCGGGCGTTCGTGCACGACCCGAGGAACGCCACGTCCACGGGATAGCCCTCCATCGTCTCGCCCGGGCTGACGCCGACGTGGTCCTGCGCCTGCCGCGCCGTCTCCGGACTGTGACAGTCCTCGGGGTCGGGAATCGGCTGGGTGACGCCGACGCCCTGCGCGGGCGTCGTCCCCCACGTCACCACGGGTTCGAGGTCGTCCGCGTCGATGGTGACAACGTCGTCGTACTCGGCGTTCTCGTCCGACCGAATCGACTCCCAGTACGGCTTCAGCTCCGCGAACCGCTCGGGGTCGTCCTCGAAGGCGTCCGTCTCGCGCAGCCAGTCGTACGTCGTCTCGTCCGGGTTGACGTAGCCGGCGCGCGCGCCGCCCTCGATGCTCATGTTACAGATGCTCATCCGGCCCTCCATCGACAGCGAGTCGATGGCGCTCCCCGCGTACTCGTACACGTACCCGCTGCCGCCGTCCGTGCCGAGCCGGCGGATGACTTCGAGGATGACGTCCTTCGCGGAGACGCCGTCGCCGAGTTCGCCCTCGACGCGCACCTGCCGGACCTTCGCCTTCTCCATCGCCACGGTCCCCGTCGCGAGCACGTCCCGAATCTGGCTCGTGCCGATACCGAACGCGAGCGCGCCGAACGCGCCGTGGGTCGCCGTGTGGCTGTCGCCGCAGACGACGGTCATTCCGGGCTGAGTGAGTCCCTGCTCGGGGCCGACGACGTGCACGATACCCTGGTCGCCCGTTCCCGGATGGCTGAATTCGATGCCGGCGTCCCGGACGTTCTCTTCCAGCTTCGAGAGCATCTCCTCCGCGGCGTCGTCCGCGTACGGCCGGTCGCGGTCGCCGGTGGGGACGATGTGGTCGACCGTCGCGTGCGTCCGCTCCGGGTACGCCACGTCGAGGTCGCGCTCCTCGAGCATCCCGAACGCCTGCGGACTCGTCACCTCGTGCACGAGGTGCAGTCCGACGAACAACTGGTCCTGGCCCGTGGGGAGCGTCGTGACCTTGTGTCGGTCGTAGACCTTGTCGTAGAGCGTCCCGCTACTCATCCTCGAACTCGCCGCCGCGCTCGAACACGCGGTTCGGCTCCTCCCGTGTCGAATGGGTTACGTCCGCCATCGACACCCGTTCGTCGCGCTCCTCGCCGTCTTCGGCGTCCCGGCGGCCGCCGTCCGCTGCGACGGTCTCGCCGCGCGCGTACAGGCGGCGTCGGCTGGGCGCGGTGTCGGAATGCGTGTGCGATATCTCGTCCATCGTGGTGTGCTCGGTCATTGTCAGTCGTCCGCTGGGGCTTCAGCTGTCTCTCGCTCCTCGTCCTCGTTCCACGCGAACAGCTCGCGGAGGTCCGCGCCCACGGCCTCGATGTCGTGGGCTTCCTCGGCGGCGACGAGCTGGTCGTAGCTCGGACGCCCCGCCTGGTTCTCGAGAATCCACTCGCGGGCGAACGTGCCGTCCTGCACCTCCGCGAGCACGTCCTCCATGTTCTCCCGCACGTCCTCGTCGACGACCGCGGGACCGCGGGAGAGCCCGCCGTACTCCGCCGTGTCCGAGACGGAGTGCCACATCCCGCCGATGCCGTCCTCGTACATCAGGTCGACGATGAGCTTGAGTTCGTTCAGGCACTCGAAGTACGCCATCTCGGGGCTGTACCCGGCGTCCACGAGCGTCTCGTAGCCCGTCTTCACGAGTTCGGTGACGCCGCCACAGAGCACGGCCTGCTCGCCGAACAGGTCGGTCTCGGTCTCCTCCTGGAACGTCGTCTCGATGACGCCGGCGCGCGTGCAGCCGATAGCCTGCGCGTACGCCAGCCCGATGTCGTGGGCGTCCCCGGTCGCGTTCTGGTAGACCGCGAGCAAGCCCGGGGTTCCCTCGTCGTTCTCGTAGTTCCGGCGGACGAGGTGGCCGGGCGACTTCGGCGCGACCATCGTCACGTCCACGTCCTCGCGCGGGTCGATCTGGCTGTAGTGGATGTTGAACCCGTGCGCGAACTGGAGCACGTCACCCGAATCGAGGTCGTCCTCGATGCTGTCGTAGACCGCGGGCTGGACCGTGTCGGGCACGAGAACGCTCACTACGTCCGCCTGCGCGGCGGCGTCGCTCGGCGTGGCGACGCGGAGGCCGTCGGCTTCGGCGGCGCTCCGCGAACTCGAATCCGGCGTGAGACCGACGACCACGTCGACGCCGGAGTCCGCGAGGTTCTGGGCGTGCGCGTGACCCTGGCTGCCGTACCCGATGACGGCTACGGTCTTCTCCTGAATGTGCGATGCGTCGGCGTCTTCGTCGTAGTAGACGGAGTTCTCGAAATCAGTCATTTGAGTCTGTCTGGGGCGATGGAGGTCTTGGTCTCGCCGCGCGCGAGCGCGGTCTTCCCGGTGCGGGCTATCTCGCGAATGCCGAACTGGCGGAGCGCGTCGAGCGCGTCATCGATTTCGCGCTCCGAGCCCGTGAGCTCGACCGTGATGCTTCGCGGGCCGGCGTCGAGCGTCGTGCCGTCGTACATCTCGGTGATGGCGTGCACGCGCTCCGGTTCGTCCGCGTCCAGCTTCACGAGCACGAGTTCGCGCGACACGGCGTCCGCGCCGAGTTCGCGCGTGTGGATGACGGGCACGACCTTGTCCAGTTGTTTCTCGATCTGTTCGATGTTCGGGTCGGGTTCCTCCACCACGACGGTGACGCGCGACCACTCGGGGTTCTGCGTCGTCCCGACGGTGAGGGACTCGATGTTGTACTGGCGTCGGCTGAACAGGTCGGAGACCTCGGAGAGGACGCCGGGTTCGTTCTGTACGAGCGCCGTGATGGTGGTGCGCCGGGGCTGCGGTTCCGCCTCGGCCTCAGGGTCGATGCGGATGCCCTGGCTGTTCCGGCGGCCCTCGGGCCGCGGGCGTTCCTCGGGCGCGGGTCCCTGCAGTCCGTCGCTCACAGGTGATCACCCTGCAGGGCGAACAGGCCGTTGTCGCCGCCCGACGGAACCATCGGGAACACGTCCTCCTCGGGGTCGATGTGCACGTCCACGACGGACGGCCCGTCGGCGTCGAGCGCGGCCTCGACGGTGTCCTCGACCTCGTCGTAGTCGTCGATGCGGAACCCGGTGGCGCCGAACGCCTCCGCGAGCACGTCGAACTGGGGAATCCAGTCGTACTCCGAGGCCATCCGGCGGCCGTCGAAGAAGCCGTCCTGCCACTGTCGAACCATCCCGATGAACTCGTTGTTCAACACGAACACCGTGATGTCGAGGTTCTCACGCGCCGCGACGGTGAGTTCCTGACACGTCATCAGGAAGGACCCGTCGCCGTCGAAACACACGACGGACTGGTCGTCCTCCGCCGCGTACCGCGCGCCGATGGCGGCCGGGACGCCGTACCCCATCGTCCCCAGGCCGTGACTGGACACCCACGTCCGGGGTTCGGTGAACGTCCAGTACTGCGCCGCCCACATCTGGTGCTGGCCGACGCCCGTCGTAACCAGCGTATCGTCAGCGGTCGCGGCGTCGACCGCCTCGACGACGAACTGGGGCTTGACGGGGCCGTCCTCGTCGATGCTGTAGTCGAGCGGGTAGTCGTTCTTCCACGTCCAGCACGTCGCCACCCACTCCTCGGTGTCCGGCGCGCGCGGGAGCGCGTCCGCGAACTGCCGAACGACCGCCGACGCGTCCCCGACGAGGCCGTGGTCGGCCTGAATGTTCTTCGAAATCTCCGCCGGGTCGATGTCGACGTGAATTATCTCGGCGTCCGGCGCGAACGTCTCGATACCGCCCGTGAGCCGGTCGTCGAACCGCGTGCCGACCGCGAAGATGCAGTCGGACATCGTGAGCGCGAGGTTCGCGTACCCCGTGCCGTGCATCCCCGCCCACGACAGCGAGAGGTCGTGGTCCTCGGGGAACGCGCCGATACCGGGCATCGTCGTCACCACGGGCACGTCGTTCTCGATGGCGAGGTCGCGGATGCGGTCGCTCGCCTCCGCCTTGATGACGCCGCCGCCCGCGAGAATCACGGGGCGTTCAGCGGCCGCGAACGTCTTCGCGGCCGCGTCCACGGCCGCGGGGTCCGCGTCGACCGCGGGCCGGTACGTGTCCGGGAGGCGGGCCGGGCCGGGTTCGCGGTCCGTGTCGGCGTTCGTCACGTCCTTCGGGAGGTCGACGAGCGTCGGCCCCTGTCGACCACGCTCCGCCATCGCGAACGCCTCCCCGACCGTATCCCCCACGTCGTCGGGGTCGGTCGCGAAGTAGTTCTCCTTCGTGATTGGGCGCGTGACGCCCGTCGTGTCCGTCTCCTGGAAGGCGTCGCTTCCCACGAACTCCGTCGGCACCTGGCCCGTGAGCGCGAGCACGGGGTCTGAGTCCATCCCCGCGTCCGCGAGGCCGGTAACGAGGTTCGTCGCGCCAGGCCCCGAGGTCGCCATGCAGATACCCGGCGTGCCCGTGACGTGGCCGTACGCGTCCGCCGCGTGCGCCGCGCCCTGCTCGTGCGCCATCGTCACGTGCGAAATTGCGGAGTCGTAGAGCGCGTCGTAGACGGGCATGATGGCGCCGCCCTGCACGCCGAACACGGTGTCGACGCTCGCGTTCTCCAACGCGCGCACGACGGACTCGGCGCCCGACGTGACGGGCTGTGCGCTCTCTTCGGCGTCTCGCTCTATCGTTCGTTCACTACTCATCGGTCTGGGGTGGGTGTGTCGTACATCGGTCGCTGACTGGTCGGGATTCGCGCACGATACGTCTCGGGGTGGAAAAGCGAGCTAGTGGGCCATCGCGGCCCGTACGCGAATCGCTGCGGCGGCCGCGGCGCTCCCGACCGGCGAACTCCGGGGAGCGCGCGACCGTGTCATACGATACACCCTGACGCGCCGACCCGACATAACGATTGCGCTCGTGCAGGGCCGTCATGCGTCCACCTCCGCGGTCTCGCGGTCGGTCGGCACGTCGGCCTCCGCGGCGAACCGTTCGAGGTCCGACGCGGTGACTCGGCCGTGCTCCGCCGCGTACTCCTTGAGGCGTTTCGTCACGGCGACTACCTGGTCGTCGCTCGGCGCGTACCCGGCTTCGTGCAGGCGTTCGCGCACGGAGTGCGTGCCCGTGTGCTTGCCGAGCACGAGTTCGCGCTCGCCGCCCACGTCGCTCGGGTCCATCACGCCCGTCTCGAACGTCGCGGGGTTCTCGATGATGCCAGCGGCGTGGATGCCGGACTCGTGGCTGAACGCGTTCGCGCCCACCACGGGCTTGTTCGCGGGAATCGGGATGTCGCTCTTCTCCGCGACCAGGTCCGCGAGCTCGCGGATGTAGGTCGTGTCGATGCCCGTGTCGACGCCGTACGCGCCTTCGAGCGCCATTACGACCTCCTCGTAGGCGGCGTTTCCGGCGCGCTCGCCGATACCGTTTACCGACACTTGCGCCTGCGTCGCGCCCGCCTCGAACCCGGAGAGCGCGTTCGCGCTCGCCATCCCGAAGTCGTCGTGCGTGTGCACGTCGATGCCGGCGTCCGTGTGCTCGCGGACGGTGGCGACGAGGTCGGCGAACCGCCGCGGCGTCGCCACCCCGCACGTGTCCGGGATGTTTATCCAGTCCACGCCGGCGTCGTCGACCGCCTCGACGACCTTGACGAGGTACTCGCGGTCCGTTCGCGTCGCGTCCATCGGCGAGAACATCACGTCCGCACCGGCGTCGCGGACGCGTTCGACCGCCTCGACGGAGCGTTCGAGGACTTCCTCGCGCGTCGAGTGCATGGAGTCCTCGATTTGGACGTCGCTGGTGGACGCGAACACGTGCACCAGGCCGACGCCGGCGTCGAGCGCGGCCTCCACGTCGGAGTCCACGACCCGCGCCAGCCCGCAGACGGTGGCGTCGGTGTTCGCCGCGATATCCTGAACGGCCTCGAACTCCGCGTCGGAGTTCGCCGGGAACCCCGCCTCGATGACGTGGGTGCCCATCTCGTCCAGCAGCGCCGCTATCTCGCGCTTGTCGTCGTAGTCGAACGAGGTCCGCGGTGACTGTTCGCCGTCTCGCAGCGTCGTGTCGAAGATGCGTGCGTCCGAGATCTCGGACTGGTCACTCAATGTGCCCTGGAAGAACTCGACCCCCCTGACGGGTGTCAGAGGACGCACCAGTGTCGTTGGACATGGTAATACACGCCACAGCCGGGTTCGTATATAAGACTGTCCCTCGAACAGATTCTTGCCCGCGGTGGTTTGGCGAGGAGATGAAGAAATCGAAGGACATCGTCGATGCGATAGACATTAAATGTATATTAATGCTTCTGCAGGGATTCAGGATAGCACCAGCGCCGGAAAGAAGATTTCCCCAGTAGAAGTTTGGAATTTTCTCGTTTGGCGCTCGCGCGCGGTCCAGTTCTTGACGATTACAGGGATTCGACGAGCGACCGGACCGCGTCCAGCTCGTCCGGAATGACGGTGTGGCCCATTCCCTCGTAGAGCCGCGTGTCGACCGCCGCGTCCATCGCGGTGAGGATGCGGTCGGTCTCGCGCACGCGCTCCGCGTCGATGTGCGGGTCGCTGTCGCTACACCCGAGGAAGGCCGGCGTGCCGTCGAGGCCCCCAGGGTAGTCGTCCTCGCTCACGGACGCCCCGATGAGGCCGCCGGAGAGCACGGCGAGCCCGCCGTACCGCGTCGGGTTCCGCGCGACGTACTCCGCGGAGAGACACGCGCCCTGACTGAACCCGCCGACGAGGACGTGTTCGCGACTGATTCCCGCGTCCGCGACCGTCTCGACGACGCTGTCGAGTTTCTCGAGCGCCGAGGAGAGCCACGGCTCGTTGCGTTCCTCGGGGGCAGTGAACGCCTGCGGATACCACGTGTTCCGCGCGGCCTGCGGCGCGAGGTACGCGACGCCGTCCGTGGGGAGTTCGTTCGCGAACGAGAGGACGCTCTGCGCGGTCGCGCCGCGACCGTGCGACAGCACGACCGCCGCGTCCGCCTCGCTCAACGCTGTGCCCGCCGTGACGACTTGCGTGTCGCCGTGTGGGTCGCTGGTGCTCATCGGGTGGTTCGAGGGGGCTGGGGGAGTTCGGTCTGTCGGTGCATAGTTTCGTCGTGATACCTGATTCGGGAGCGAACCTATTTATGGGCTTCCCGACGTAAGGGTTACCAGCTAACACTCATGTCATCCGAACCGACCCAGGTCGCCGGCGAAGGACCGTGCTCCGTGGTGGACTCCATCGAACAGATCGGGAGCCAGTGGCGCCTCGTCGTCCTCCACGACCTCCTCGACGGCGAGAAGCGGTTCAACGAACTCAAGCGCTCGACGGACGCGAGTTCGCGCACGCTCTCCCGGGTGCTCGACGACCTCCAGGAACACGGGTTCGTGGACCGACGCCTGGAGGAGGACGCGCCGGTCGCCACCTACTACTCGCTCACCGAGAAGGGCGCGTCGCTCTGCCCCGTCTTCGACGAAATCGAGGAGTGGGCGGACGAGTGGCTGGACGGGCCTCGACAGTAATCTAGTCAGAATGTTTATACAGTCGAGATTACTGATAGGTTCGTAACGCATGGTGGTCCCCCGCGTCGTCGCGTTCGCTTCCGACGACCGCCGAGACGCGCTCGTGGATGCGCTCACACCCTACGATGCAACGGTCGTAAGCGACGCGGCCACTGCGTGCGACACGCTCGAACCGGGCGTGCGCGCGGTCGTCTGTGACGCCGCAGCAGGCGAGGAGTGGGAGCGCGTCGTCGCGGCCGCGAACGAGACTCCCGGCACTACGGCGGTCGTCCTCACAGACGGCGACCCCACACCGGACGCGGTAACCGCCGCGAACGCCACGCCCGTGTACGCGGGCGACGACTGGGACTGGACGAGCGCGCTCGCCGCGGCGCTCCCGAACGAACGCGACGGGGCCAGCGACGACTACACACGGTTCACCGAACAAGCCCCCGTCCCCATCCTGGTCGTGGACGGCAACGGCGTGATTCGACGCGCGAACGCGGCGACCGCGAGCCTGTTCGGGTTCGACACCCAGGCGGATATCGTGGGAGCCACGGTGGCCGAGACGGTCCATCCGAACGACCGCGAACAGACGAGAAAACGCCTCCAGCGCGTCATAGACGAACGCGCAGCGGCGTCGTCGACCGACCTCACGCTCGTAGACAGGGACGGCGAGTCGATCCGCACACTCGCGGCGAGCGCGCCCGCCACACTCGACGGCGAACCGGCGGCACGCACCATTCTCCTCCCTGACGAGTCCGCCGAAACCCGGCGCGAGCTGGCGGAGAGCCGGGAGAAGATCGCCGCGATTCACGAGGTCGCGGTGGAACTGGAGGCCGCGACGACCGTCACCGAGGTCTGCGAGCGCACCGTCCAGGCGGCCGAAGACATCCTCGAGTTCGACCTCTCCGTCATCGACAGCGTGCGCGACGACCACTTCGAGGTGGAGTACGCCTCGGACAACCTCCCGGAGGACAACCTCACACACATGCCGTCGGACGCGGGACTGCTCGGCACCGCCTACCAGGCGGGCGAGACCGTCGTCACCGACCACGTCTCCGAGAGTCCGGACGCCGACCCCCAGGGCCCCTACGAGTCCGCGCTCTCCGTCCCGATGGGCGACTGGGGGGCGTTCCAGGTGGTCGCCGTCGAACCCGAGGCGTTCGACGAATCGGACGCCGAACTCGCCGAAATTCTCGTCTCGCACGCGCACGTCGCGGTCGAACGCATCGAGCAGCAGCGAGACCTCCGAGAACGCGAACGTGCGTTCTCCGCCCTGCACGACGCGACCCGGGAGATGGCGAACGCGACCACGGAGCGCGAGGTGCTCGAACGCGCGGTCGCGGCGGCCGTGGAAACCCTCGAGATGCCGCTCGCGGGCGCGCTCCGCCACGACCCCGACGCGAGGTGTCTCCGTCCCGCGGTCGTGACTGACCGCGGGGAGGAGGTGGTCGGCGAACACCCGCCGCTCGCGGATGGCGAGAGTCTCGCGTACGACGTGTTCACGTCCGGGGACCCCGGCGTCTACAACGACCTCGCCGCGACGGACGGGTGCGCGAACCCGGACACACCGCTCGAGAGTGAACTCATTCTCCCACTCGGCGAGTTCGGCGTTCTCATCTTCGGGAGTCCGGACCCGAACACGTTCGACGAAGTGGACGTGACCACGGGCCGCGTGCTCGCCGCGAACACCACCACCGTCCTCGACCGGGTCGCGCACGAACGGGAGGTTGCGGCGGAACGCGAACGCCTCGACGAGTTCGCGAGCATCGTCGCACACGACCTCCGGAACCCCCTGAACACCGCGAGCGGCTTTCTCGAACTGGCGCGCGAAACCGGCGACAGCGACGCGCTCGAACGGGTCGAGCACTCCCTCGAACGCATGGACCGCCTCATCGAGGACGTGCTCACGCTCGCCCGACAGGGCACGCTCGTGGGCGACGAGACCCCGGTCGTGCTCGCGGACGCTGCGCGCGACGCGTGGACCGTCCCGCCGGACGGCTCCGGGACGCTCGTCACGCCCGACGACTCGGTGGTGGTGTCCGCGGACCGCGAACGCCTCGTGGAGTTACTCGGAAACCTCTTCGAGAACGCGCGAACGCACGGCGACGGCGACGTGACCGTAACCGTCGACGCGCTCCCGGAGGTCTCGGGGTTCTTTGTCGCGGACGACGGCCCCGGCGTCCCGGCGTCGAAGCGCGGCCGCGTATTCGAACACGGCTACTCGACGAGCGAATCCGGGACGGGGTTCGGACTGAGCATCGTGGAGAGCATCGCCGAGGCGCACGGCTGGCGGGTCGACCTGACGGAAAGCGAGGACGGCGGCGCGCGATTCGAGTTCCGTGGCGTCACGCCGGCGGAGCCGCCCGCGGAAGCGTGACCACGACCTCAGTCCGGTCGGCGGCTTCCGCGATATCGACGCTCCCACCGCAGTCCTCGACGATGACACCGACCGCGTAGAGGCCGAGCGCGCTATCTCCGGCGTCTCCGGGTTCGAACGCGGTCTCGTGAACGCGTTCCGGGAACCCGGAGCCGTTGTCGATGACGCGCACGTCGACCACGTCATCGCGTTCGCTGGCGGTGATGCGGACGCGTGGGTCGGCGGCGTCGTTATGCTCGATCGCGTTCTCGACGAGGTGGTCGAACACCACGCGAAGCGCGCCGTTCGTCTCGGCGTACGTTTGCGGTGGAACGTCCACCTCGATAGTCGCCTCGGGAGCCGCGTCCCGGTACGCGCCGGCGATGTCGCGAACGAGCGGGCCGATGTCGGCGCGGGCGGTTTCCGTGTTCTCGGAGAGCGCGTTCGCGATGGTCTGCACCGTCTCGACGAGTGACGCGACGTGGTCACTGCGTTGGCGAATGGCGCGCACGTGGGACTCCGCTTCGTCCTCGACCTCGTCCGCCACGAGTTCCGCGCGACCGCGAATGATGGTAACCGCGTTCATGAGGTGGTGGCGGAGCAGGCGATTCAGGAAGACGAAGTCGTCCCGTCGCTCGTTCGCAACGCGGGCGTTCTCCGCGGCGTTGGCCGCGTGCGTGCCGATGAGTACGCCGAGCAGGCAGCCGACGTTCATCGCCGTGAGCACGGACAGCGCGAACGACCCCGCGGAGGGCTGGGAGCCGAGGTGGGTGTTCGTGACGACCGCGGTGCCCGCCACGGAGACGCCGACGAGCACGCCCCACTCCAGCACGGACCCGGCAGCGCCGGGGTCGACTCGCCGAGTGAGAACGACCAGTGCGAGCGTCGGGACCACCAGCACGGCGAGTTTCACGCCGATGATGACACTCTCGACCGGGGTTTCTTCCGTCGCGAGCGTCGCGTCGACGACGACCCCGGCGGTGACGACCGCGGCACCGAACAGGAGGGCGGCGAGCAACAAGAGACCACCACGACCGGTCGTGAGACGCACGCCGAGACGTTTCACGTCGCCCGTGATAACGCTTTCCCGGAACTCGAACGGTCGCGTCAACACAGTTAACCGTGACCCCGCGATACGCTATGCGTATGAGCGACGCGGACGAGCCGGTCGTGCTCGTCGTCGACGACGAGCCGGACATGACGCGTCTCTACGAGGCCTGGCTCTCCGACGAGTACGAGGTCTGGGTGGCGAACGACGGCCACGAGGCCCTCGAACGCATCGACGAGCGCGTCGCCCTGGTGTTCCTCGACCGCCGAATGCCGGACCTGCTCGGCCGGGAGGTGCTTGAACGCATTCGCGAGCGCGGCTACAGCTGCCGGGTTGCGATGCTCACCGCGGTCGCGCCCGACATGGACATCATCCGAATGGGATTCGACGCCTACCTCACGAAGCCCGTCGACCGCGAGGACGTGGTCACCGCGGCCGACCGCCTGCTCTCCCTCGACCAGTACGACGACGACGTGCAGGAGCTGTACGTGCTCGTGGAGAAACGCAGCAGCCTCGAACGCGCCGTTCCCGACGAGGAACTCGAGGAGAACCCCGCGTACGAGGAGCTCGAGGACCGCATCGAGGAACTCGAATCACGGCTGGACGAGACGGTTCGGGAGTTCGACGAGAGCAGTTTCCGCGCGATGTTCCGCGAGATATAGCTAGAGGTAGCCGGCGAGGCTCGACTGGCGGTCCGCGCTCTCCGTCTCAGGGTCGAGTTCGCGGCCGACGAGGTCGCGGAGGTCGACGCCGTACTTCGTGTTCCCGCGTTCGAGCACGAGCACGCGGCTCTGCGTCCCGACGACGGTGCCGCGGGCGGCCGTGGTGGCGACGGGGCGGCTATCCAGGTCGAGTCCGTAGTTGAACGCGAACGTTTCGACCGGGTCGAACTCCGCGAGCACGGAGTCCCACGCCGCCCCGTCCACGTCCTCGTGGATGCCACCGAGCTTCGTCGGGACGCGCACCCGGTCCGGAATCTCGGTCGCGATGTCCGCCTCGATTTCGCGGGCGAGCCGGCCGTTCGGGACAGTCCGGAGGTGCGCCGCGCGCTGCGCGCCCTGTTCTCGCAGCCGCGTGTCGAGGCGCCACTCGCGGGTGACGCCGACCTTGAACGTCGCGGGCGCGAACGCCGTGAGATATATCGCGTGGTCCTCGTAGCAGTCCATCTCCTCCTTCAAGCAGTCGCCCGTGCAGCGCGCGCACACCCACGTCGAACTGTGCTGCGGACAGTACGGCGCGCGCTCGTCGCCGCACGCGTAGTGAGTGTCGCTGTCCACCGCGCCCGCGCAGTGGCGCTCCCCGAGGCCGTAGTCCAGTCGCTCCCCGGTCGCGAGCGACACCCGCGACACCGCGCCGTCGTCCGCGACGACCAGCGCCGGCCCGTCCTCCCGGACGGCCGTCCGATACCCCACGACTTGCACGCCTAACGGGAGGAACGCGAGAAGTAAAGCGTCTGCTATCGCCCGAGGTCGTAAAATTGGTCGTTGGGCCGCATATCGGCGACCGTCGCCATGCGATTGCTGAGGTTGAAGACGGAGACGACGCTCGTGATGTCCCAGACCTCTTCCTGACTGAAGCCGGCGTCGCGGAGCCCCTGTACGTCGTCGTCGGTGATTTCGCCGGGGGTCTCGGTGAGTTTCACGGCGAAGTCGAGCATCTCGCGGTGGGCGTCCCCGAGGTCGGCGAGCCGGTGGTTGGTGGCGAGCTGGTCCGCGAGCTTCGGCGCCTGATTGTAGATTCGGCAGAGCGCGCCGTGCGCGACGGCGCAGTAGAGGCAGTCGTTCACGCCGCTCACCGTGACGACGAGCATCTCGATTTCGCCGCGTTCGAGCGTGGACTCCTCGACGAGAGCGTCGTGGTAGTCGAAAAAGGGCCGGAAGTGCGCGGGCTTGTACGCGAACGCGGAGAACACGTTCGGCGTGAACCCGGCGTCCTCGGTTTCGGCGTCGATTCGCTCGCGGACGTCGTCGGGGAGGTCGGCCCGGTCGGGCACCGGGAACCGACGCATGGCATCGTCACCCATACCGGAGGGGCGGCGGGGAGCCACAAGTAGCTTCGTGCGAGCGGGGGAACCGGACGCCTAAGTGCGATGTCGCCGTATGCGAGGTTATGACCGAGGGCGCGCTCTGATGTGCGGGCGGTACGCGGTCTTCTTCGACCCCGAGCGGTTCGAGCAGGCGTTCGGCGTCGCACCGCCCGCGGGCTACGAGACGTACAACGCCGCGCCGAGTCAGTCCCTTCCAGTCGTGCGGAACGCCGAAGACGAGCAAGGGAGCGACGGCCGTGAGGCGGCGACGCCCGAGTGGGGGTTCGTGCCGGCGTGGGCGGACGACGGCTACGCGCCGAACATCAACGCTCGCGCGGAGACCGTGCGCGAAACGCCGAGTTTCGACGACGCCTACCGAGAGCGCCGGTGTCTCGTGCCCGCGAGCGGGTTCTACGAGTGGCGAGCGGAGTCGGGGGAGAACCGGCCGTACTACTTCGAGCGCGAGAGCGGCGAGCCGTTCGCGATGGCGGGCATCTGGAGCGAGCGCGTCCCCGAGACGGCGCAGGCGGGACTGGACGCGTTCGCGGCGGGCGGACCGAGCGACCCCGAGCCGGTGGAGACGTTCGCCGTGCTGACGCGGGCGGCGACGGGAACGGTCGCGGACTACCATCACCGCGAGTCCGTCGTGGTCGCGCCCGAGAACTACGACGCGTGGCTGGCGGGCGACGACCCCCTCAACGCGGTGCTCGCGGAGCCGGCTTCGTTCGACGCACACCGGGTGTCGGCGGCGGTGAACGACCCGTCGAACGACGCGCCCGAACTCACGCGTCCGGTGGAGTCGTCGGGTCGGTCGCGCGAATCGCGTCCGCCGTCTCCTCGTTCAGGCTCACGAAGTGACAGACGGGATGACCGGGCTGGGCGACCGGGTTCCTGAGCAAGCCGACCACGAGCCCGCGGTAGGGCGCGACCACGTCCGAGGACTCCGTGCCGAAGTGGTTGTGGACGGTGCAGACCGCGTCTCCGGCGTCGAGAACGCTGCGTCGGGTCGCGTGCAGCTCGACCAGTCCGCCGCGGTCCGCGCGCAGCCACGTCTTCTCAGCCCGCGTGTCCACGACCCGCCGCCAGTCGGCCGTGACGCGCTCGCCGTCCACCAGCCCGAGTTCGGTGAGCACGCTCTCGGTCCCGGCGAGCGCGCGGTCGACGTAGGACTGCTGGAAGCGGTGGGCTTCCCCATCTCGACGGTAATCGTGGGAACGCCGCGCGCGGTGCAGGCGGTGCGGATGGAGTTGTCCTCCTCGCCGATACCCGCCATCACGACGTTCGCGCCGAACGCGTCCGCGAGTCGCGCAACCCCGTCGTCAGCGAGCTGGGCGCGCGTGTGGAACATCGTCGTCCGGCCGCGCGTCGAGGTGTGGAAGTCGATGCCGTAGTCACACCGGGAGAACAGGCCCGTGAAGAGATCGTTCGCGATGCGCTGGGCGGGCGTGCTGCGCTCCTTCCCCGGGAACGCACGATTGAGGTCCTGGTCGTAGATCGGGAGGTAGCGCTGCTGGGCGAGGGAGCCGGGGACGTTCACGACGTGCGCGCAGACGAGCGTTCCCGCGATGTCGCTCGGGTCGTAGCGCTGAACGAGGTCGTGGACGACCTTCACGCCGTTCAGTTCGTCGCCGTGCACGGCCGCGGAGAGGAAGACCGTCGGGCCGCCGTGTTCGCCGTTGATGACGGTGAGCGGGACGCGGATGGACTCCCCGAGAAACGTCTCGCTGATGGCGTATCGAGTGTGCAGGGTCTCGCCCGGGGCGACGCTGCCGCCACCGTACTCGAACGTGTCGCTCATACGAATGGTGAGCGCGCGTGACAACATAACCGCGCCGGGTCGCGTGAACGCCGACCGGCCGCCGTCCGAGCGGCCGGAGCGTTCTCAGAGGCACAGCCGGTGTATACACACCAGCACCAGTATCAGGGCCGCCAGGCGTCATTAAGCCATTCGTTGCGCGTTCACTCACGGCCTGCGCATTTCACCGGTCTACGCACCACCTTTATATTAAACGCCCGTCGATATTGACACATACGTGGTTCCGGGGACAACGGACGAACCCGACCTGGTCGCCCTCCTCGCACAGCGCGGCGACTACCTGGAGAGCATCGAGAGCGGCGTCACGGAGAAACGCGCGCTCGTCGACGCCCACGACGCCTCCCGGTCGACCGTCGACCGCGCCGTCCGCCAGCTCGCCGACGCCGGACTGGTCGACCGGACGCACGGCGAGGTCGCGCTCACGACCACCGGCCGCCTCGCGCTCGACGCGTACACGACCTTCCGGGACCGCGTCGCCGCCATCGACGACGCGAACGACGTGCTGGACGGGGTCGACGACAGCGCCGATCTCGACGTGCGGTTGTTCGAGAACGCGACCGTCATCGAGGCCGTGCACACCCCGCAGAAGCCGATGGACGAGGTCGCGACCGTCCTCCGGGAGGCGGCCGAAGTGCGGGTGCTCGCGCCGCTCGTCCTCCCGAACCACGTCGCCCTCTACCGCGACCGCGTCGACGACGGACTGGACGCCGATGTGGTCGTTACGGGGGCCGTGCTCGACGAACTCGTCGCGAACCATCAGGACGCCGTCGAGACGTTCATCCGGAGCGACGACGCGACGCTCTCCCTCACGAACAACGCGCTTCCGTACGGCCTCGTCGTCGCGTCGCTCGACGACCGCGACGTCGTGCTCGTCGTCTGCGGCACCGGCCCCGTCTCGGGCGTCCTCCGGAACGACGACCCCGACGCGGTCGACTGGGCGATGCAGCGCTTCGACTCGGTTCGCGACGACGCGACCCGCCTCGGCTAGCCCACTGACACGCGTGTCACCTCGTTACCCGAGGGTTCGCTTACGTATAAGTACGTGACGCGACTACCGTTGAGTATGTCACTCGACACGACAGAGGTGCGTACCGCATGGCAGTAGACGGCGACGCCGGACTCTTCCTCCTGGTCGGCCGCCTGCTGTTCGGCCTGACGCTCGCGTTCATGGGCCTGAACCACTTCCTCAATCTCGAACAGATGACGGGCTACGCCGAGTACAAGGGCCTGCCCGCCCCCGGGTTCATGACCGTCGCGTCCGGCGCGATGCTCCTCCTCGGCGGCATCGGTATCGCGGCCGGCGCGTACCCCGTGCTCAGCGCGGGCGCGCTCGCCGTCTTCAACGTCGTCTCCGCGTTCACGATGCACGCGTTCTGGAGCGTGCCCGAGGACCAGCAGCAGGACGAGATGACGCAGTTCCTCAAGAACATGGTCATCACGGGCGGCGCGCTCGCGTTCCTCGCCATCGGCGGCCAGGACTGGGCGTACGCCGCCGGCGTCTCCTTCTTCTAACACCGTCGAGGTTCTCGCGACTGCCGAAACTACGATATGCCCGACGCCCCCGTGTTCGGGTATGATATCCGTGGACGGACTGACGAAGCAGTACGGCGACGTGGCCGCCGTCCGCGGCATTGACCTCGACATCGACGAGGGCGAGGTGTTCGGTCTCGTCGGGCCGAACGGCGCCGGGAAGACGTCGACGCTGAAGATGCTCGCCGGCCTCGTCGAACCCACGGCGGGGTCCGCGACCGTGAACGGCTACGACGCCCAGGACCCGGAGATGCGGCGCACGCTCGGCTTCCTCCCCGAGGAAAGCCCGCTCTACGAGGACATGACGCCGCGGGGCTACCTCCGCTTCTTCGCCGACCTCTACGACGTGGACCGTGACACCGCGAACGACCGCATCGAGCGCGCGCTCGACCGGCTCGACCTGGACGCCCGCGACCGCCCCGTCGGCGATTTCTCGAAGGGGATGAAGCGGAAGGTCGCCATCGCGCGCTCGCTCGTGAACGACCCGGACGTGCTCGTCTACGACGAACCCGCGTCCGGCCTCGACCCCCGAACCACGAACGAGGTCGTCGAATTCACGCGCGAACTCGCCGACCGCGGGAAGACCGTGTTGTTCAGCGCGCACGACCTCTACCACGTCGAATCCGTCTGCGACCGCGTCGCCATCATGAACGACGGCCGCATCGCCGCCGAGGGCACGCTCGCCGACATCCGCGCGGCGTACGGCCGCATCGAGTATCACGTCTACACGTCCGTCCCCGTCGCGGACGCCACCGAATCGGGCGAACGCTACGAGGTCACGGTGGACGGGATGGACGGCGTCGAACGCGTCCGCGACGAGGCGGAAGCCGCCGGCGGCGAGGTACTCGACATCCGAACGAGAGAGTCGACCCTGGAGGACGTGTTCCTCGACGTGACGCGCGAGGGCCGAGCGTGAATCCGCGCCGCGTCCTCCGCATCGCGCGCTGGGAGACGGCGAAGAGCACCGGGAACGTCGACCGGCGAACGGCCGCACTGCTGGCGGGTGTCGTCCTCGTGCTCGCCGCGCTGGCGCCCGTGCTCGTCGCCGCTCAGCCGAGTCCCGGCGACGGCATCTACCGCGTCGGCGTGGATGAGACCAGCGACTACCACGCCGTCGTCGAACGCAACCCACAGTTGCGCGCCGTGGACGCCGACCCGCAGGACGTCGTCGCGGGCGAGGCCGAGCTCAGCGTTCGCGACAGCCAGTTCTACGTCGGCGACTCCGCGAAGGCGCAGGCCGCGCTCGCCGAACTCCGATCCGCCGTCGTCGCCCACAACGACTACCTCATGAGCCACGAACCCGACCAGGCCGCCGCGTTCCCCGTCACCGTCACCCTGCAGTACCTCGAACAGGACACGACCGGCGGGACAGTCGGCGACGGCACGACCGACGGCGGCACGGCAGGCGACGGCACGACCGACGGCGCTGGCGGTACCGGTGGCGGCGCGGACGGTACGACCACCGCGTCCGACGGCGGCGCGACGACGACCGCGCCCGGGGGCGACGGAACGACCGGTGACGGAGGTGGTGGCGTGCCCGCGGTTCCCGGCGGCGCGTTCGGTGGAACGCAGACCGGGACGCCGAGCTCGCTGAGCCCGCCGTTCCCGCTGCGCTCGCTCGTGCTCGCGTTCGCGTTCCTCCTGCCGCTGAACGTCCTCATCCAGGCGTACGGGTCGAGCGTCATCAACGAGCGCATCAACCGCCGGGGCGAACCGATGCTGGTGTCGCCGGCGAGCCGGGGTGACATCGTGCTCGGGAAGACGCTGCCCTACCTCGGCGTCGCGGCCGCCATCACGGCCGTCATCGCGTTCGCGGTCGGCGGCGGTCTCGTGAGCGTGCTCGCCGTCCTCCCGCTCGCCGCGCTGTTCCTCGCGGCGACGTTCGTCGGCGCGATGCTCGCGCGCTCCTACAAGGAACTCACGTTCGTCACCGTGTTCGTCAGCGTCCCGCTGATGGCGTACGCGTTCGTGCCCGCCGTGTTCACCGAAGTCCACCCCATCGCCGCCATCAGCCCGCTCTCACTCGTCGTGCAGGACCTCCAGGGCGCGCCGGTCGGCCTCGGCGAGTTCCTGTTCGGCACGCTCCCCGTCTCGCTCGCCGCGCTCGTCTGCTTCGCGCTCGGCACCGGCGTCTACCGGGAAGAGGACATGTTCACCCAGCGGCCGATTCCCGCGAAGGCGATGGACGCGCTCGCCGCGCCCCTCCACTCCGTCTGGCGGGTCGGCGTGTGGACGGCGCTGTTCATCCCCTTTGCGTTCATCGCGGAGCTGTTCGCGGTCGCGAGCCTGTTCGTCCTCCCGGCGTCGCTCGCGCTCCCCGTCCTCTTCACCGCAATCGCGCTCGTCGAGGAGGCCGCGAAAAGCCTGCACGTCCGCGCCGGCTTCCTCCGCTCACGCTTCCCGGACGACCGCCGCACCGCGCTCGCGCTCGGCGTCGCGTCCGGCGTCGGGTTCTTCCTCGGGGAGAAGCTCACACTCATCACACAGCTCGTCGGCCTCCCCGGCCTCGAACTCGGGCAGGCCGCGTTCGGCCCGACGCTCGGCGCGAGCCCGCTCGTGCTCGCCGTCTCCCTGTTCGCGCCGCTCGTCCTCCACACCGCCACCGCGTCGGTGAGCGCGCTCGGCGCCCGCGGCAGTCGCGCGAAGTACCTCGCCGGGTTCGGACTCGCCGTCCTGATTCACCTGGCGTACAACCTCACGGTGGTGAGCGCCGTTGCGTGACCGCCTCGTCGTCGGACGGCGCGAACTCGCGAGCATCCGCTCCGAGAAGACCATCGTGCTCGCGCTCGTCATCCAGCTGTTCATCGCCGCGTTCTCGTCGTTCCTCGTCGTCGGACTGGTCAGCCTCTACAGCCCGAGCGCGAGCCAGGGCGACTACGTCGTCGACGTTGGGGTCGCCGGGAACGCGAGCGACGATCTCGCGCCCGTCGTCGCGAACGACCGACGGAACGCCGTCGTCTACCCGAGCGAGAGTACGGCCCTCGCCGCGTTCACCAACGCTGACGTGGACGCGCTCCTGCTCGCGAACCAGTACCCCGACGGCCACGTCGAAGTGTCGGCGTACGCCCCCGAGGGGAGCTTCCGGACCACGCTCGTCGTCGTCCAACTGAAGGACGTGCTCTCCGACTACGAACGCCAACTCCGCGACGAACTCAGCGGCCAACTCACGCGCGAACCCATTCGACTCCCGCCCGAATCCTCGGGGTCGACCTACTACGGGTTCACGTACACCATCCTCCTCCCACTCTTGATGTTCCTGCCCGCGTTCATCAGCGGGAGCGTCGTCGCCGACACCCTCAGCGAGGAACTGGAACGCGGCACGTTCGAACTCCTCCGCGTGACGCCGCTCTCAGTCCCCGAAATCGTGGACGGGAAGAGCCTCGCGATGATAGCGCTGGCGCCCGCGCAGGCCGCGCTCTGGCTCGCGTTCCTCGGCTTGAACGGCATCCGCGTCGACCACCCGCTCCCCATCCTCGTCCTCACCACCGCGCTCGCCGCGGTCCTGGTGGGCGGCGGCGCGGCGCTCGCGCTCCGCCTCGGCGAACGCCGGGAGACACAACTGGTGTACTCGTTCGGCGCCATCGGCGTGTTCGCGCTCGCGTCCCTCCTCCCGGAGAGCCCGCAGAACGCCGTCGCGAAACTCGCGGTCGGCAGCACCACCGACCTCACCTACCCGACCATCGCGGGGTTCGTCCTCGCCGCAATCGCGTGCTTCGCGCTCGCCCGGCACGTCGCAGGCGGGATGGAGTAGACTACTGCCCGGGACCGGCGGTGAGGTAGACCGCGACGACGGCGAACCCGATGCCGGCGAGTTTGCGGAGCGTGAGGTCGTCCCCGAGCCAGAGCGCGGAGACGAGCGAACTCGTGACGATGAACATCCCGAAGACGGGCACGACGATGCTCACGGGGCCGGTGGCGAGCGCCTGGTAGTACGCGAGAATGCCGACGGTGAGACAGATGCCGGCGGCGTACACGTAGATTGCGCGGGGATGCGTGAGGTAGGGCGTGACGGGGATGTCGACGTAGAGGACGACCGCGAGCGACCCGACGACCAGCACGGCGTTCGCGAGCAGCGCGGCGACGGTGGAGGGGATGTCGACCGTCGCGACCTTCATCAGGGGCGCGACCATCGTGTACCCGAGCAGGGCGACGACCGCCCACTTCAGATAGGCTTCCATACCCACGGAAGCACGAGTGCGCGAAAGGGCGTGTCGGTTCGGAACCGTCGAGTGCCCGCGCACACAACTCCCGGGCGTGCAACCCGGAACGTACACGCTCGTCGTCGCGCTCGACGAGTCAGCCACCGTGACGTTTGGCGCGGCGGGCGACCGCGACCTCGCCGCGGGCCACTACGCCTACACAGGGAGCGCGTTCGGCCCCGGCGGCCTCTCCCGCGTCGACCGCCACCGCGACCTCGCCGCCGGTGAGCGCGACACCCGCCACTGGCACGTCGATTATCTCCTCGGACACCCGGACAGCCGCCTCGTCGAGGCGCACACGGTCGAGAACGCGGACCGCGAATGTGAAATCGCACGCGCGCTCGTCGGAACGCTCACGCCGGTGCCGGGGCTCGGCGCGTCGGACTGCGACTGCGACACCCACCTCGCGTACGCGGCGGCGCGAGAAGAACTGGAGCGCGCGCTCGCAGGCCTGTACTAGTCGAGCGGCACCCACTCCGTCGGGGAGTCGGTGACGCCGCGCACGCGCGCCTCGCGGACGCCGTCGTCGGTGACGCGCACCTGAATCATCCCGTCGAACAGCTGGCTGATGGTGTTCACGACCTGCTCGTCGTGGCTGTCCGGGTCGATGGCGAACAGGCCGAGCCAGTCCCGGCTCTGAATCTGGCTCGTGAACACGTGGAGAAAGCGAAAGAGCCGCTGCAGGTCGACGTACATCAGGAGCGGACTGAGGGAGTCGAAGCCGATTCGGAGGCGGTCCACGCCGTTGTTCTCCGCCTCGCGGGCGAGCTCGGAGAACTCGATTCCGATGCCGGTGAGTTCGCCGGGGGAGGAGACGTTCCGCACGAAACTCATCTCGCCCTCGGTCCCGCCGCTGCGCGAACTCACGCTGTCGATGATGCGGAAGAAGCTCGTGCGGTCGCCGAGGAGGTCGTTGTACTCCTCCGCGATATCGTCCGCTGGATTCCGGGACGTGACGACGATAGCGCCCTCGTCGTCGTCCGCGCCACGGGCGAGCAGACGGAGCAGTAGCTGGCGCTTCCCGGACATGGCAGGCCCGCTGACGAGCAGGTTCGTCCCGGGCTCGACCTCCGAGAGGAGCTCCGGCGGAAACACCCCGTCTAGTTTGTATGGCATTTCTACAGGATGGTGGGATGTGGAGACGACGCCTCGCCTTGGTTACGCTGACATAGGCCGATGAGGCATAAGTATGTGCGGGATATCGGCGTGAGACGCTGCCGTATCCCCCATCGAATCGGTCGGTTCGTGGCTGGATTCGGAAGATTCAGTCGGTCGGCCCGAACCGAGACGCGGCGCCCCGCCGAACGACACGATACCGTCGGCACGCGTCATCTCCTACCGCTGGCCGCACTCGGTCTCGGACTCACGCGCATCTATCCCGACGACGCACTCCGGGGACTAAAACGCGTCGGCACCCCTGGTCAGGGCGTGCCGGGGCGTACGTCCGCGAGGTCGGTGAAGCGTGCGATGTCGTCGTCCGTCCCCGCGATGACGAGCGCGTCACCGTCTTCGAGACGGAAGTCCGGGGATGGGTCGGGTTCCACGGAGCCGTCGCGCTGCACCGCGACGACCGTACAGCCGGTGCGCTCGCGGATCGCGGCCTCGCGGAGCGTCTGCCCGACGAACGCCGGCGCCCGCGTCCGCACGATGTCCACCTGGTTGTCGAGGCTCATCACGTCCTCGCCGAGCAGCGTGGACGCGAGCATTCGACCGCTGACGGTGGCGAGCGCGAGCACGTACCCCGCACCCGCAGCGTACAGCCGTGGTTCGGCGCGCGTGTCGTTCGCGCGACACAGTATCTCCACGTCCGGGAAGTTCTCGCGCGCCACCAGCGTCGCGAACACGCTCGCGGCGTCGTCCCCGAGCGCGAGCAGGAGCGCGCTCGCGTCCGCTAACCCCGCCTCGGCGAGCGTCTCCTCCTCCGAAACGTCTCCCACCACGTCGACGCCGGGGCGGTCCTCACGGTCGACGACCGTGTGCGGAACGTCGTTCTCGTCGAGAACCTCGCTGACGCGCGTGCCGGTGTCCCCGTAGCCCGCGACGACGACGCGGCCGCGATCGTGCGCCCGGGATTCGGCGAGCGTGCGCGCCTTCAGCGCGGCGAGCGCGTCGTCGTCCCCCGCGACGAGGAGGATGGTGCTGCGGTCGAGTTCGCGGTCGCGGTCCGGCGCGGCGACGAACTCGCCCGCCGTCCACAGCCCGATGACGTTCACGCCCGTCTCCTCGCCGACGCGGCTGTCGCCGAGCGTGCTGCCGTCGAGCGCGCTCCCGCGCTGAATCGGCATCTCGGCGACCTCGAAATTATCGCCCAGCCGGACGGTCTCCCCGACCTCCGTGGTGACGGCGTTGGTCACCTTGTTCGCGAGGCTGCGCCCGAGAATCTCGTGCGGGGAGAGCACGCGGTCCGCGCCCGCGTACCGGACGTAGTTCGCGCGGCTCGGGTCCGCGACGAACCCGACGACGCGAACGTCCTCGTCCACCTCGCGCACGCTCAGCGCGAGCGTCGCGTTCGTCTCGTCCGACGCGTCCAGTACGACCGCCCGCGCGTCCCGGACGTCAACCGCGTCCAGCACCGCTGTGTCCTCCGCGTCCCCGTGGACGACCGTGACGCCGTCCTCGTGGAGTTCCTGCGCCTCCTCTCGGTCGGGTTCCACGACGACGTAGTCGACGGTCTGCGCGTCCAGTTCGTCGATGAGTGCCGCGACGCGGTCCGTGTACCCGCAGACGACCACGTGGTCCGTGAGGGCGACGCTGTCGGGCGGTTCGACTTCGAGCCGGCGCTCCACCCACGGCACGACGAACAACGGGAGCGTCAGGAACAACATCAGCACGCCCGTGAGCTGCATCGCGTCCACCAACAGCAGGATGCCCGCGGTGTCCCAGCGGCTCGCGTCCTCGCCGTATCCGGTCGTCGTGACCGTTTCGATGACGATGTGGAAGGCGTGCACGAGCGTGACGCGCTCGCCCTCGAACACCAACATCCCGACCTGATACGCGAGCGTATACCCGGCCACGACGACCGCGAGGAGCGCGAGGTAGCCGACGGCGCGGCGCTGCTGTCTCTCCATTCACTCGTCCTTCCCGCGGCCGAAGCATAAAACGAATGCCGCTGGCCGTCCCGAGAGAACGTATGTCACTCGCCGCCGCGGTCGCGCTGTTCGTCGCTGACCTCGCGCTCGGCGCGTGGTTCGGCGCGATGGCCTTCTTCTCGTTCGTCGCCGCACCGACCACGTTCAGCGTCCTCGGCACCGACGACGCCGGCCCCGTCGTGAACGCCATCTTCCCGAAATACTACCAGATAGGAATCGGCCTGGGGTTCGTCGCGCTCGGCGGCGTCGCCGTTACCGACACGCTCGCCGGCCTCGACTACTACTGGGTGGCGTACGGCGCGACCGCCGTCGCCATCGCGGCCGCAGCGTACGCCCGCTACCGCCTCATCCCGAAAATGGAGGCCGCCGGAGATGATGCGTTCAGCCAGTACCACAAACAGAGCGTCGCGCTGAACGCGATCGCGATGGTCGCCGCGCTCGTCGCGCTCGCCGCCACCCACGCGTAACCGCCAACTCTGCCTCGTCCGGTCATCCGAGCGGTCCCTGCCCCGTCCAGTCCGTCCAGAGAAACACGAGTGCCATACCTATCCCCGTTCCAGCGCCCATGAAGCCGGCTCGAATCAGCGAGTCGTAGAAGTAAAAACTCACCCCGGCAGCGGCGACGCCACAGACGACGAAGTAGAGAGCCGCATAGCGGAGGGCGCTCGGGGAGAGAGAACGAGCTGTCATCAGTACGGCGTACATCCCGAGCCAGCTACATAACGGCTCCGTCGCACTCGCCCCTAGCCAGGTAGAAATAGCCGGTACGTAGTTCGTTTCCCGGATTTCCCCACCCAGAACCGTGACAGAACGGCTTGATACGTACTGTTACGCGGACGCGTCGTATCCCGCGTCCTCGACCGCGGCGACGAGCACGTCCGTGTCCGCGTCGCCCTCGACGGTCGCGGTGCCGAGTTCGCGGTCGGCGCTCGCCTCGGTGACGCCCTCGACGCCCGAGAGCGCGTCCTCCACCTTCTGCTCGCAGTGGCCGCAGGTCATGCCGCTGACGGTGAGTGTCGTCATACTCGTACAGAGTACGCCGCGACTTTTCCCCGTTTTCCCTCCGATTCCATCGCTCGAACGCCACGAAGCCTCAGAACCGAAGGCCGTCCAGAACTCTCTCAGAGAGCGGTTACGCCACAGTTAGTTCGTTCTGTCCGGTCGAAGCACCCAGTCAGGTCGTTGAATCGGTCCCGAATCGCCGTCTCAGGCTTCGATTCCACAGCCAAATTCCGTATCGAACCCGAGAGAACAGTGGCAATCCACTAAAGCGATGCGTCCGTATCATCTGGTATGACCAGAACCGCGCACGTGGACATCACGGGAATGAGCTGTGCGAACTGCTCGCAGACCGTGTCGTCCGCGCTCGAATCGCTCGACGGCGTCTCGGAGGCGAGCGCGAACTTCGCCACCGACGAGGCGACCGTCGAGTACGACCCCGACGCGGTGTCGCTCGCGGCGCTCTACGACGCCATCCGGGACGCCGGGTACACGCCAGTGAGCGAGACGCGAACCATCGGTATTTCGGGGATGACGTGCGCGAACTGCGCGCAGACGAACAGGAAGGCCCTCGAATCCGTGCCCGGGGTCGTCGCGGCGGACGTGAACTACGCGACCGACGAGGCGCAGGTCGAGTACAACCCGAACGACACGTCGCTCGACGCGCTCTACGACGCCATCGCGGACGCGGGCTACGAGCCGATTCGCGAGGACGGCGGCGAGGGCGGGCCAGATGCGCGGGAGGTCGCGCGCACCGAGGAGATTCGTCGGCAACGCAACCTCGTTCTCTTCGGCGCGGTGCTCTCCGCGCCCCTGCTCGGGATGCTCGTGGAGCACTTCTTCTTCCCCGAACTTCTCCCCGACGCCGTGTTCGGGGTCGGCCTCGGCTGGGTGATGTTCGCGCTCGCGACGCCCGTCCAGGTCGTGCTCGGCAAGGAGTTCTACGAGAACGCGTACACCGCCGTCGTCCGGAACCGCACGGCGAACATGGACGTGCTCATCGCGCTCGGGTCGTCGACGGCGTACGTCTACTCCGTCGTCGCGCTGCTCGGCCTCCTGCCGAACGCCGGCCTCTACTTCGACACCGCGGCCCTGATTCTCGTGTTCATCACGCTCGGGAACTACCTCGAAGCCCGCTCGAAGGGCCGGGCGTCGAGCGCGCTCCGCGAACTCCTCGAGATGGAGGCCGACACCGCGACCCGAGTTCGGGAGGACGGCACCGAAGAAGAGATTTCTGTGGACGACATCGAGGTCGGCGACCGACTCAGGGTCCGGCCGGGCGAGAAGGTGCCGACGGACGGCGTGGTCGTGGAGGGCGAGTCCGCGGTGGACGAGTCGATGGTCACCGGCGAGTCCGTCCCCGTCTCGAAGGAACCCGGCGACGAAGTCATCGGCTCCACCATCAACGAGAACGGCGTCCTTACAGTCGAAGCGACCAAGGTGGGGTCGGAGACCGCCATCCAGCAGATCGTCGAGCGCGTGAAGGAGGCGCAGAGCCGTCAGCCCGGCATTCAGAACGTCGCCGACCGCGTGAGTTCCGTGTTCGTCCCCGCGGTCATCCTGAACGCGCTGTTCTGGGCGGTAGTGTGGTACGCCGCTCCCGGCGCGGTCGCGGACCTCGTGGGGTCGCTCCCCGTCTGGGGGCTGGTCGGCGGCGGTCCCGGCGCTGTCGGCGTGTTCGAGTTCTCCGTGGTCGTGTTCGCGTCCGCGGTGCTCATCGCGTGTCCGTGCGCGCTCGGCCTCGCGACGCCTGCGGCGACGATGGTCGGCACCACCATCGGCGCGAAACACGGCGTCCTGTTCAAGGGCGGCGACGTGCTCGAACGCGTCGAGGACGTCGACACTGTCGTCTTCGACAAGACCGGGACGCTCACCACGGGCGAGATGTCGCTCACCGACGTGGTCGCGCTCGACCGCACCGCCGCGGACGGCGGCGCGGTCGCGCAGGGCGACACCGGTGCGGACGCCGAGTCGAGCGAGGAGTACGTGCTGCGGATGGCGGCGAGCGCCGAACGCGGGAGCGAACACCCGCTTGGGGACGCCGTCGTGCGGGGCGCGCGCGACCGCGGCGTCGAACTCACCGACCCGACGGACTTCGAGAACGCGCCCGGGAGGGGGGTTCGCGCGACCGTGGACGGCCGCGAGGTGCTCGTGGGGAACCGCGGATTCCTCGACGCGAACGGCGTCGACACCGGCGCCGGACGCGCGGAGTTAGAACGCCTCGAATCCGAGGGGAAGACCGCGATGCTCGTCGCCGTCGACGGCGATCTCGTCGGTCTCGTCGCGGACGCGGACACCGTGAAGGACACCGCAAGACGGGCCGTGAGCGACCTCCGCGAGCGCGGAACCGCGGTCTGGATGCTCACGGGGGACAACGAGCGCACCGCGCGCGCCGTCGCCGAGGAGGTCGGTATCGACCCCGAAAACGTCCGCGCGGGCGTGCTCCCCGAGGAGAAGGCGAGCGCAGTCGAGGACATCCAGCAGTCCGGGAACGCGATGATGGTCGGGGACGGCGTGAACGACGCGCCCGCGCTCGCCGCCGCGTCCGTCGGCACCGCCATCGGCTCCGGCACCGACGTGGCCATCGAGGCCGCGGACGTGACCCTGATGCGGGACGACCCGCTCGATGTGGTGAAGGCCGTGCGCATCAGCGAGGGGACGCTCGCGAAGATACGCCAGAACCTCTTCTGGGCGCTCGGCTACAACACCGCGATGATTCCGCTCGCCTCCATCGGATTGCTCCAGCCCGTGCTCGCCGCGGGCGCGATGGCTCTCTCGTCGGTGTCCGTCCTCTCGAACAGCCTGCTCTTCCGCACGTACACGCCCGACCACGACTACCGCCTGCTCGGGTGGCTGCGCCCATGAGGGGGCTGGACGACATCGACCGCGAGATACTCTCGATACTCGCCGAGGACGCGCGCACGCCGTACAGCGACATCGCCGAGTCGGTCGACCGCGCACCCCCGACGGTCTCCGACCGCGTGGACCGCCTGCGCGACCTCGGCGTGATCCGGCGGTTCACCGTCGACCTCGACCGGAGCAAACTCGACGCCGGCACGCCCGTCCTCGTCGAACTCGCGGTCGCACCGGACGGCGTTGAGGGCGTGCGGGAAGCGCTCCGCGGCGCGGACGCGGTGGAGCGTGTGTACGTTACCGCCGGCGACCGCGTCCTCGCGCACGCCCACGTCCCCGGCGACGTCCGCGACTTCCTCGACCGCGTCCTCCCCGACGAGGGCGTGCGGTCGCGGGACGTGTCGTTACTCTCCGACTCCGAGCGCGCGCCCGGCGGCGGCGACGTGTCGCTCGCGCTCTCCTGCGCCGAGTGCGGGAACACCGTCACCGCGGAGGGCGAATCCCGCACGCTCGACGGAGACACATACTACTTCTGTTGCTCGTCCTGCGAGGAGCGGTTCGTCGAGCGCTACGAGTCGTTCGCGGACGCCACAAACGCCTAAAGCGTCCGGGTTCTTCACGCACCTATGCCGACGACTCTGTCAGTCAGCGACCTCACGTGTGACGGCTGTGAAGAAATCGTTCACGACGCGCTCACCGACGTGAACGGCGTCGAATCCGTCGACATCAGTCGGGAGGACAACGAGGCCGTGGTGGAGGGCGACGCCGAAAACGACCGCCTCCTGCGCGCCGTGGACTACGCGGGCTACGACGGCGAAATCCGAGAGTAGGTTACCGGTCAGTAACCCCGTGACAAGCCCGTTACCGAGCGCCTAAGAGGGTGGCGTTCGTTGCACTAGATGACGATGGACGACGTACTCTCCGAGTTGCCGCCGAGCGCGAAACTGGTCGTGAAAGTGCTCGAATACAACGGCGGCATGACCCAGAAGGAAATAGTCGAGAAGTCCCGGCTCTCCCAGCGAACCGTCCGGGACGCCCTCGACCGCCTCCAGGAGAACGACCTCGTGGAGAAGGACATCTACATCCCGGACGCCCGCCAGAACCTCTACCGGCTCGCAGCCCCGGAGAGCGATGACGGGGAAACAGAGCAAAAAGCCGCGGAAGCCGAAGCCCTCCTAGACTAACTGTTCGTTCTCGGCCGGTTCGAGGTGTTGTTGCCCCCACTCGGCGAGCGACTGCACTACGGGTTCGAGAGATTCACCGAGGTCGGTGAGCGAGTACCGCACCCGCACGGGTTTGTCCTGCACGACCTCGCGGTCCACGAGTCCCTTCTCTTCGAGGTCGTCGAGGCTCTCCGAGAGCACCTTGCTGGAGATGCCGTCCACGTCCTCCTGGAGTTCGTTGAACCCGAGGGCGTCCGCGCGGAGGAGGCGGTGGATGATGACGGGATGCCACTTCTTCCCGACGAGGGACGCGGTCGCGGTGATGGAACACCAGTCGTTGCCGGCGCACTCCACGGGAAGCCGTTGGTCGGCCATACGGAGGAAAGACGGTGCGCCCGGAAAAGCTTACCTCTGGTAACCTAGTTACCGTCCGTATCTTCGAACAGTTCGTCCCAGCCGACCGCGTCCGCTATCTCGTCGACTATCTCCTCCAGCGGCCCCTGGCCGCGTGTTTCGCCGGCCGGCGGCGACGAATCACGCTCGTCACGAGTCATAGGGGGAGCTGGACGCGCGCCGCCGAAAAGCCCGGCGGCCATCCGCGAGGCGCGAATCAGCCCTCGTCGCCACGCGCCCGCGGACTTACAGCTCACCGTCGGCCGCGAGCGCCCGCACCTCGTCCGCGCGCTCCCGTATCGCGTCGAGCTCGTCGCCGCGCTTGTCGTCGACGTGGTGGTAGAGGCCGGCCATCCGGTGGTTGTGCCGAAGGCGGTCCTCGTGGCGCGCGAGGAAGTCCCAGTAGAGCGCGTTGAACGGACACGCGTCCTCGCCGGTGGTCGCGTCGGGGTCGTAGGGACAGCCCGCGCAGTGGTCGCTCATCCGATCGATGTAGTTCGCGCTCGCCGCGTACGGTTTCGTCGTGAACGCGTCCGTGCCGTAGACGCCCATCCCGACGACGTTCGGCGTCGTCACCCAGTGGTAGGCGTCGACGTACGCCGCGTGAAACCACGCATTGAGTTCCGCGGGGTCGACGCCGAACGTGAGCGCGAAGTTCGACTGGAGCATCAGCCGCTCGATGTGGTGGGCGTACCCGTGCTCGCGGACGTGCGCGATGGAGTCACGGAGACACGCCATGTCGGTGTCGCCAGTCCAGTAGAACTTGGGGAGGGGTTCGCGGTGGTCGAGCTGGTTTGCGTCCGCCAGCGCGTCCTCGCGGAGGGAGACCTGCCGTACGAACTCCCGCCAGCCCAGAATCTGTCGGACGAACCCCTCCACGGAGTGCAGCGGCACGTCCTCCCGAGCGTCGTACTCGTCGATGGCGCGCTCGATGACTTCCGCGGGATGGAGGAGGCCGAGGTTGAGCGCGGGCGCGAGCAGGCTGTGGTTGAGCGCCCACTCGCCCGCGACGACCGCGTCCTGGTACGTTCCGAAGTCCGCGAGCCGGTGCTCGCAGAAATCGTCGAGCGCGTCGAGGGCGTCGTCGCGCGTCACCGGCCAGTCGAACGCCTCGACCTCGCCCCACGCGTCGTACGCCGCGCGAACCTCGTCGAGAACGCGCTCGGTGGTGTCGTCCGGCGGGAAGCGCGCGGGGTCGGGGAACTCGTAGTCGTCGGGCGGCGTCTCCCGGTTCTGTTCGTCGTAGTTCCACTCGCCGCCGAGCGGGTCGCCGTCGTCCATCAGGTAGCCCGTACGGCGGCGCATCCACCGGTAGAAGTCCTCGTGAGACTGGCCGCCGTCGTCCCACTCCCGGAACGCCGCGGGCGAGCAGAGGAAGGAGTCGTTCGCCACGAACTCGACGCGTCCGCCCGCGTCCTGGACGAGGTCGCGGAGCGCGTCAGCGCCGCCGCCCGCGGGCCGCATCGCCACGAGCGACTCCTCGGGGTGGTCGGCGAAGAACGCGCCGAGTCCCTCGCGGAAGGTGTCCGCGCGCTCGTAGCGGACGGTCACGCCGTCCTCGCGGAGGCTGTCGCGGAAGTGCCGCATCGCGGAGAACACGAGCGCGAGCTTCTGGCCGTGGTACGGGTGACGGCCCGCGAACTCGCGGGATTCGACCATCAGCACGCGGTCGGCGTCCCCGTCGAGGGCGCGGGAGACGGGGCCGCGGCGGGTGAGCTGGTCGCCGAGCACCCAGACAGTCGTCATATCCCCGTCTCGGACGCGACCGGGAAAGCGTCTCCGGCCACCTTTTTTATCCGCCCTTTGAGACGTTCGTCCATGGCCCTCCTCGACGACGCGGCCGACGCGGCCGCCCGCACCCCCGCGCTGGCGGTCGTGCCGTTCCTCATGACGTTCGCCGCGTTCGACAAACTCGCCCGCGCGAGCGCCCCCGGCTTCCACGTCGGCGTGAAGTTCACGTTCCCGCCCGGCCGCGGGACGCTCTGGTCGTTCGTCTCCCTGCCCGGCGCGGGCGTGACGGCGCACGCGCCGGTGCTGCTCGCGTGGACGCCGGTCTGACTCGGCGTCGCCGCGGGCTGGTTCCTCCTCACCGCGGCCGTCACCGCCGGCTACCTCGGCGGCATCGCGACCACCCTCGACCACGCGACTCTGGGCGGCGTGGACGCGGCGGTCGAACACGCGCTCCCGATGCTCGCGGTG
>NZ_JAZHPG010000004.1:0-16702 GCF_036418315.1 Salarchaeum sp. III
ACCGACCTCCTCCGCGCCGAACGCGACGAAGTGAACCTTCGTGTCGAGTTCGTCCGCGCGCTCGGCGAGCGTGCGCGCGAGTTCCACGACCATCGCCGTGCCCGCGCCGTTGTCCATCGCGCCCTCCGCGATGTCGTGCGCGTCCACGTGACTCGTGACGAGGAGTTCCTCGTCCGTGTCGGGGCCGAGCGTCGCGTGCACGTTCTGACTCGTCGCGTCGGGCGTCTCCGCGTCCACCGAGACCGACACGTCGTCGCCCTCGAAGCGCCGGGCGAGCCGGGAGCCGACCTCTTTCGACACGCCGACCGCGGGGATGTCGCCGATGGGGGCGTCCGCGTTCCCGACGCTCCCCGTCGGCGGCAGACAGCCCTCGACGTGGTTTTTGAAAACGAACGCGGCCGCGCCGCCTTCGACGGCGTAGTAGTACTTCTCGCGGCGGTGGATGAAGCGGTCGAAGTAGTCGGGGACGTTCGACGCGACCATCACCACCTTCCCCTCGATGTCCGCCTCCTCGAAGTCCGCGGGGAGACCGTACCCGAGGTCGACGAACTCGCCCGACACGTCGCCTGCGGGCGACCGCGGGAGCGCGATGCAGTCTTGCTCGGTGTCGCCCGCGTCGATGCGCGAACTCCCGCGCTCCCAGCCCTGAATCCCGAACTCGTCCAGCCACACGTCGTCGGCGTACTCGGCGAGTGCGTCCCGCGTCGCCGCCGCGGCCTCGCGCTCGCCCGCGCTCCCGGCCATCCGGTCGCCGATGTCCACGAGTCGTTCGAGGTGGTTCCAGCCAGCGTCAGAAGTGAAGGTGTCGCCGATCCACTCGGTCATACCCGAGAGTCCACGCAGGACGCACCTAACGGTTACGCAAATACGGGTGGGTTGCCGGTATGGCCTACTCGCCGACCGTTATCGTGTGGTCGCTCGCGAAGAACGCGAACAGCGCGAACAGGCCGAACAGCGACGGTTCGTTCGTCACCACACCCAGGACGCCCAGCACGCCGAGGACGCCGAGGCGGTCGACTCGCACTTCCATGTGTGGCTGTTCGACGCGAACACACGAAAAACACGGGGGCGGTTCTCAGCCGCTGAAACGCCGACGTTAGAGGGTGCCGTCGTCCTTGAGGCCCTCGATGATGTCGTCGACGAGGCTGTCGACATCGTCGTAGGGGAAGTCGGCGTTCCCGCTAAGTTTGGACGCGAGTTCCATCGCGGTGAAGGAGATCTCGCCGTCGCCGGCCTCGAACTTCGTCGCGGGGCCGTTCGGGAGTGCGGGCACGAGACCCATCTGGTTCTTCACGGGGTAGTCGGCGTTCTCGAACGCGTCCTGGAGCTCCGCACGGAGTTCGGCTTCGAGTTCGTCACTCATACGCACACCTGTGCGCGGTTCGACGTTAAGGATTGTGGAACGGTGCGCGGTGGAACTGAAGTTTTTTGCGCGGTGAAATCCTCCTCCCGAGTATGCGCGAGACGTTGGCCGAGTGGCGGCCCGCTGTTGACGACGCTATCGCGCGCGTCCTCCCCCGCGACCCCGACGCGGAGTACGTCGCGGAGTTCTTCGGTGACGCGCGGTACGAGTACGACGCGGACGCGCTCGCGGAGGGCCTGCACGACCCCGTCTGGGACCTCCTCGACCGCGGCGGGAAGCGCTGGCGCGCCGTCGCGTTCCTCCGCATCGTCGAGGGACTGGGAGGAGACCCCGAGCAGTTCCTGCCGTACGCGACGGTTCCCGAAATCCTCCACAACGGCACCATCATCGTCGACGACGTGGAGGACGGCGCGACCCTCCGACGCGGCGAGGAAGCCCTACACCGGCGGTACGGCGAGGACGTGGCATTGAACGCGGGGAACGCCCTCTACTTCATCCCGCTCAAGGTCGTCTCCCGGAACCCCGCGGAGTTGGACGAGGACACCCGGCTGTCGGTCTACGAGATGCTGACGTACGAACTCAACCGAACGCACCTCGGGCAGGGGATGGATATCCACTGGCACAACGAGGACGGCGTGGACATCACCGAAGCCGAGTACATGGAGATGTGCGCGTGCAAGACCGGATGCCTCGGCCGCATCGTCGGCCGCCTCGCCGCCATCGTTACCGACCAGCCGCCCGCGATAGAGGACGCGCTCGCCGACTACATGGAGACGCTCTGTATCGCGTTCCAGATAGGGGACGACATCCTCGACATCGAGCACTCGCTCGACCGCGCGGGCGACTTCGGGAAGGCGTTCGGGAACGACATCCACGAGGGGAAGAAGACGCTGATGACCGTGCACGCGGTAGAGAACGCCGACCCCGCGGACGCCGAACGCCTCGAAACCATTCTCGCGAGCGACGACACGACGGACGAGATGGTGCTCGAAGCTATCGACATCCTCCAGGAGACGGGGAGTCTCTCGTACGCCCGGGAGCGCGCGCTCGACCTCGCGGCGGACGCCCGCGACCACCTCGCGGACGTACCGCTGACGCCGGACGCGCAGGCTGATTTGGAGGAGTTCACGCGGTTCGTCGTGGAACGGGACGTATAGTCCGGAACGCGTCGTTTTATACGGCCGGTCGGCCGAATCTTGGGTATGTCGTTCGACTTCGACTTGCTGAAGGAACTCACGGAAGCCCGGGGCGTCCCCGGCTACGAGGACCGCATTCGGGACATCGTTCGCCGCGAACTCGACGGCGTCGCGGACGAGGTGCGGACGGACTCGATGGGGAACGTCGTCGCGACCGTCGAGGGTTCGGAGAACCCCGACTACGAGGTCGCGGTCGCGGCGCACATGGACGAAATCGGGTTTATGGTGCGTCACGTCACCGACGACGGATTCCTCCAGTTGGACGCGCTCGGCGGCTGGGACGCCCGCATCCTCCGCGCGCAGCGCGTCACCGTCCACACCGACGAGAAGGACATTCCGGGCGTCATCGGGTCGCTCGCGCCGCACACGCAAGACGAGGACGAGCAGGGGAAGAAAGACGAGGTGCACGACGTGTACGTCGACCTCGGATTGGACGGCGACGACGCGGAGGACCTCGTCTCCGTCGGCGACCAGGTGACGCTCGACCAGCGCACCGAACAGGTAGGGGAGAACGTCACCGGAAAGAGTCTCGACGACCGCGTCTGCCTGTTCGCGATGATAGAGGCCGCGAAGCAGGTCGACCCGGACGTGACCGTTCACTTCGCCGCGACCGTTCAGGAGGAAGTCGGCCTCCGGGGCGCGACCGCGCTCGGCGTCGACCTCAACCCAGACCTCGCGCTCGCGCTCGACGTGACCGTCGCGAACGACGTGCCGCAGGTGAGCGACGAAGCCGACTACGTCACCACGCTCGGCGAGGGAACCGCGATAAAGCTCAAGGACGGCAGCGTCATCACGAACCCGAAAGTCCACAAGCGTCTCCGAACCGTCGCCGAGACCGAGGACATCGACCACCAGCTCGAAGTCCTCCCGGCGGGCGGCACGGACACCGCTGGCTTCCAGAACACGCACGGCGCGAAACCCGTCGGCGCCGTCTCCATCCCCACCCGCTACCTCCACACGCCCGTCGAAGCCGCCGACGGCGACGACATCGACGCCACCATCGACCTCGTCACCGCCTTCCTCGACAGCGAGGACGGCGAGAACGACTACCGGCTCTAGGCGGACGGTTTTTTCGTGGAGGGTTTTCGCGGCGGGCCGCCCGTGCCCGCCGCAGAAAACGGTCCGCGCAGGACGACTACCGGCTCTAGGCGGACGGGGTTTTTTTCCGTGGAGGGTTTTCGCGGCGGGAGTTCCTACCACGCGTCGCCGCTAGCGAGGTCCGCGCTGTTGTCGAGTTTCGACGAGGGACAGATGTCTTCGAGGAGGCAGTCCGCGCAGTCGGGGTTGCGGGCGGTGCAGGTGTCGCGGCCGTGGGCGATGAGCCAGTGCGTGTAGTTCTTCCAGTGTTCGCGGGGGACCACGTCCATCAGGTGGTCCTCGATTTTCTCGGGGCGTTCCTCCTCGGTGATTCCGAGTCGGCGGCTGATGCGCTGGACGTGCGTGTCCACGACGATGCCTTCCGTGATGTCGTGGCCGTGCTGGAGGACGACGTTCGCGGTCTTCCGGCCGACGCCGGGGAGGTCGGTGAGTTCCGCCATGGTGTCGGGGACCTCGCCGTCGTGTTCCTCCACGAGTTTCGTGGAGGCGTTCGTGATGTAGCCGGCCTTCGAGTTGTAGTACGTAATCGAGTTGATGTCCTCCGCGAGTTCGTCCTCGTCCGCGTTCGCGTAGTCCTCGGCGGAGTCGTACTTCTCGAAGAGGTCGGCGGTGACCTTGTTCACGCGCTCGTCCGTGCATTGTGCGGACAGCACGACGGCGATGAGGAGTTCGAGCCGGTTCGAGAAGTTCAGGGAGATTTCGGGTTCGCGGTACTCGTCGCTGAGTCGGTCGATGACCTCCTCGACTTGTGCGCTCCGAGAATCGAGTCGTTCGCCCATACGGACAGGGGCGGTCCGCGCCCGTTTTACTGGTTCGGTCCGCGGGACACCAGCGGGACCTCAACGAGTTCGAGGTCGTCAGACGCGACCGCGTCCCCGATAGCGGTCTCGAGGGCGTCTCGGGTCTCCGGTCGGGTGGCGTTCACGCCGAAGCTCTCCGCGAACGCGACGAAATCCGGGTTCGACAGCCGGGTGCCGAAGGACTGACCGCGGTCGCGCTGCTGTTTCGCCGAGATGAGGCCGTAGTCGTCGTCGCGGAACACGAGGACGGTGAACGAACAGCCGAGCCGGGTGGCGGTTTCGAGCTCCGCCGCGTTCATCAGGAACCCGCCGTCCCCGGTCGCCGCGAGGACGTTCCCGTCGACGGCCAGGTCCGCGGACACCGCGCCCGGAACCGCGATTCCCATGCTGGCGAGACCGTTCGAGATGATGCAGGTGTTCGGCGCGTACGTCGGGTATCGTTGCGCTATCGACATCTTGTGGTTGCCGACATCGGAGACGAGGACGTCTTCGTCCCCGAGCGCGTCCCGAACGACGGGCAGCACCCCGTCGACGGAGAACGGCGCGTTCCCCCGGGGGTCGGCGTCGAGAACGCGGTCGACGATGCGTTCGCGGTACTCGTCGAACCACGCTCCGTCGAACCCCGCGTCCGCGCGGCCCGCGAGCGCGTCGAGGGAGTGCGCGATGTCCGCGACGAGCTCGACCGCGGGGTCGTACGCCTCGTACACTTCCGCGGGCTCGCTGTCGATGTGGATTATCGGGACGCCCGACCGGTGGAAGGACGCGGGGTCGTGCTCGGCGATATCGTACCCGACAGCGACGACGAGGTCGGCGGCGGCGAGCGCGTCCTGCGCCGCGCCGTCTCCCGAGTCCAGCGTCATCAGGGAGTGGTCGTTCGCGTCCGACACGGCTCCCTTCCCCATGTACGTGGAGACGACGGGGACGCCGTGTTCAGTGACGAACTCTCGGAGTTGGTCGGACGAACGGGCGCGGACCGCACCGTTCCCCGCGAGCACGACCGGGCGGTCGGCTTCCGCGAGCAGGTCTGCAGCGGCGTCGACTGCGTCCTCGTTCGGACGGGGGCGCGGCACCGGCCCGCGTTCCGGCAGCGGTTCGCCGACCGTGCCCTGTGCAGCGATGTCCTCCGGGAGCTCGAGGTGGGTCGCGCCCGGTTTCTCGTACTCCGCGAGTTTGAACGCCTTTCGAGCCGCTTCGTTGACGATATCGGGGTCGCGGATGGTCGTGTTCCACTTCGTCACCGACTCGAACATGTTCACGATGTCGAGCGCCTGATGGCTCTCCTTGTGAAGGCGTTCGAGACCGGCTTGCGCGGTGATAGCGACGAGCGGGCTCTTATCGAGGTGGGCGTCAGCGACGCCCGTAAGGAGGTTCGTCGCGCCGGGGCCGAGCGTGGCGAGGCAGACGCCGGCCTCGCCCGTGAGTCGGCCGTGCACGTCCGCCATGAACGCCGCGCCCTGTTCGTGTCTGACCGGCACGAACGTCACGTCCGAATCCCGGAGGGCGAACAGGAGGTCGTCGGTTTCCTCGCCGGGCAGGCCGAAGACGTGTTCGACGCCCTCGCGTTCGAGGCACGCGACGAGGAGGTCGGCGGCGTTCATTCGATCCAGACGGTCTTCCGGTTCACGAACTCGCGGATGCCGTCGCTCGCGAGTTCGCGGCCGTACCCGGAGATGCCGATGCCGCCGAAGGGGACGCGCGGGTCGGACTTCGTGAGTTGGTTCACGTACGTGCAGCCGGCCTCGATTCGGCGGGCGACGCGCTCCCCGCGGTCGCGGTCCTCCGTCCAGACGCTCGCGCCGAGACCGAAGTCGGTGTCGTTCGCCTTCTCGACGGCTTCCTCCTCGGTGTCGACCTCGAAGACGGACGCGACGGGACCGAAGAGTTCCTGTTCGTCAGCCGGACTGCCCGTCGGCACGTCCGTGAGCACCGTCGGCGGGTAGAACGCGCCCTCCCTATCCAGGGGTTCGCCGCCGCGTTCGACGGTCGCGCCCGCCTCGACGCTCTCCGCGACCTGCTCGTGGAGTTCCTCCATCAGACTCTCGCTCGCCATCGACCCCACGTCGGTCTCAGGATTCTCGGGGTCGCCGACCGAGTACCCATCGACCTCGTCGAGGAAGGCGTCGAGGAACTCGTCGTACACGTCCGCGTGGACGATGAAGCGCTTGCCCGCGATGCAGGACTGCCCGGTGTTCTGATAGCGCGCCTGCGCCATCGTCTCGATGTGCTCGTCGATGTCCGCGTCGTCCAGCACCACCACGGGGTCGCTCCCGCCGAGCTCCAGGACGGTCTTCTTCAGGTGGCGGCCAGCGGTTTCGGCGACGGCGCGGCCCGCGGGGCCGCTCCCGGTGAGCGTCGCGGCCTTCACGCGGTCGTCCGCGATGATGTCGTCCACCTTCTCCGACCCGACGAGGAGCGTCTGGAAGACGTTCTCGGGGTAGCCGGCCTCGGTGAACACTTCCTCGATGGCCTTCGCGCAGCCGGGGACGTTCGACGCGTGCTTCAGGATGCCCGTGTTGCCCGCGGTGAGGTAGGGCGCAGCGAACCGGAACACCTGCCAGAACGGATAGTTCCACGGCATCACCGCGAGCACCGTCCCCAGCGGCTCGTAGGACGTGAACACTTCCGTGCCGGCGGGGCTCGCGCGCGGTTCGTCCGCGAGGTGCTGGCTCGCGTGCTCGCTGTAGTACTCACAGCCCCACGCGCACTTCTCGACCTCCGCACGGGCTTGCTCGATGGGTTTTCCCATCTCGCGTGTGATGAGTTTCGCGTACCGCTCCGCGTTCTCCCGGAGCACGTCCGCGGCGTTCGCGAGCAGTTCCTCGCGCTCCCGAAGCGGGACCTCCCGCCACTCCTCGAACGCGACCTCGGCGGCGTCGAGCGCGTCCGCCACGTCCCCGTCGTCGTGTTCGTCGTACGTCTCGACTCGCTCTCCCGTCGCTGGATTCACGCTCTCCATACGCGTGCCACGAGATGCCACGACAAAGGCTTTTGCGCCACCCGGGGGCTTCCGGGGTGTTTATGCCGGCGACGCGACGCCTACGACGTATGAAGGCCACCGCGAAAGCCCACCCGATTCAGGGCCTCGTGAAGTACCACGGGATGCGCGACCACGACGCGCGCTACCCCTACCACGACAGCATCAGCGTCTGCACCGCGCCCGCCAGCACAACCACGACCGTCGCGTTTGACGACGACCTGGACGCGGACGAGTACGTCATCGGCGGCGACACCGTGACCGGGAACGGGGCCGACCGCATCGAGAGCGTGCTGGACGAGGTGCGCGAGCGCGCCGGCATCGACACCCGCGCGCGCCTCGTAAGCGAGAACGACTTCCCGACGAACATCGGCCTCGGCTCCTCCGCGTCGGGGTTCGCGGCGGCCGCCGTCGCCGCCTGCGAGGCCGCGGGCCTCGACCTCAGCCATCCCGAGATGTCCACCATCGCCCGCCGCGGGTCCGCGTCCGCCGCGCGAGCCGTCACCGGCGGGTACTCCGACCTCGGCGGCGGGATGAGCGACGCTGAGTGCCGGAGCCACCGCCTCGACGCCGCCGACAGCCTGGAGGAGGACATCCGCATCGTCATCGCGGAAGTGCCGGCGTACAAGGAGACGCAGGCCGCGCACGACGAGGCGGAGGACAGCCACATGTTCGACGCGCGGCGCGTCCACGTCGAAGACCAGCTCGCGGAGATGCGGGACGCCGTCCGGTCGGGCGACACCGAGCGCGTGTTCGAGACCGCGGAGCACGACTCGCTCTCGCTCGCCGCGACCACGATGACCGGCCCCGCCGGCTGGGTGTACTGGAAGCCCGACACGCTGGAAGTGTTCGAGACCGTTCGCGACCTCCGAGCGGAGGGGACGCCCGCGTGGTTCTCGACGGACACGGGCGCGACCGTCTACGTGAACACCACGGCGGAACACGCCGACGCGGTCGAGGACGCCATCGCCGCGACGGGCGTCGACACCCGGGTCTGGGAGGTCGGCGGGCCGGCGCGCGTGCTGGACGAGAGCGACGCGCTGTTCTAGGGCCGGTGGCTTTTCGGTGGCGGAGCGGCATCTAGGCGTATGCGAGTCGTCGTGCTCGGCGGAGGATACGCGGGACTGTTACTCACGCGGAAACTGGAGGACCGCCTCCCCGCGGACGCGGACCTGCTTCTGGTGGACGACACGGGCGACCATCTCGTCCAGCACGAACTCCACCGCGTCATCCGGAAACCCGGTCTCACCGACGCGATCACCATCCCGCTCACGGAACTCACGGAGCGCGCCGAGATTCGGGAGGACACCGTGCTCGGCATCGACACCGACGCGAAGACCGTCAGCCTCGACGAGGGCGGCGACCTGTCGTACGACGCGGCCGCGGTGTGTTTGGGCGCGCAGACCGCGTTCTACGACCTGCCCGGCGTGGAGGAGCACGCGACGCCGATGAAGCGCCTCGAACACGCCGCGCGCGCCCGCCGTGACTTCGAGGGACTTCTGGAGACGGGCGGCGGCACGGTCGTCGTCGGCGGCGCGGGACTCTCCGGCGTGCAGGTCGCGGGCGAGTTCGCGGCGCTCGCGCGCGAGGAGGGCGTCGAGGACGACGTGGAGGTGGTGCTCGTCGACCGCTCCGAGGACGTGACCGCGGGGTTCCCGGAGAACTTCCGGCGCGCCGTCCGCGGCGAACTCGACCGTCTCGACGTCACCGTCCACACGAACGCCGCGGTGACGGGCGCGACCGCGGACGACGTGGAGTTCGCGGAGCGCGACCCCATCGCGTACGACCAGTTCGTGTGGACGGGCGGTATCCGCGGCCCGGACGCGCTCGGCGGCGAACGCCGGGGCGTCCGGGGGACGCTCGAACTCGCGGAGAACACGCTCGCGGTCGGGGACGCCGCGCAGGTCGTGGACGCCGACGGCGAGGTCGTCCCGGCGAGCGCACAGGCCGCCGTGCGCGCCACCGAAGTCGCCGCCCGCAACATCCTCGCGTCCCTCGAGGACGGAAACGGGTTCGACCCGCGACTGGAGCAGTGGCGCTTCGAGAGCCCGGGCTGGCTGGTGAGCGTCGGGGACAGCGCGGTCGCACAACTCGGACCCGAAGTCCTCACCGGGAACGCCGCAGAGGTCGTGAAGTCGAGCGTCGGCGTCGCCTACCTCGCGGAACACGGCTCCCTGCGGAACGCGATCGAAGTCGTCCGAGAGGATGTCGAGGGCGCGCCCGACCTTCCCGCGCTCGACTAGGGTTTCTGCGCCTCCACGACGACCACCTCGAAGTCCGGGCCGTTATCGAACCGGCAGTCCCAGCCGCCGCGGACGTCCACGCCCCGCTCGTGGGCCGCCGCGAGCAGCGTGCGCAGCTCGTCGTGGAACTCCTCCTCGTTTGTCGGGTCGCTGTCTCTCTTCATGGCGTTCGTCGCGTGACCACGGGATTGTCGAGGACAGTAATAGGTCTGTTCGCCGGCACGACGTGAAAGGGCTTTTCCCGGCGGGCGTCGAACCCTCGCGTATGCCGGAAGACGAACCCGAAAACGACGGAGAAGAGGAGTCCTCGTTCCGCGAGCGAATCGAGGAGATTCGAGAGAAGCGAGCCGAAGAACGCGAGGAAGGCGGCGACGAGTCCGCCGAGGACCGCCGCGAGAAGATGGAGGAGATGATGGGGGGCGGTGGCGGCCCCGGCGGCATGGGCGGCGGCGGGAACCCGTTCGCGCAGATGATGGGCGGTATGATGGGCGGTGGCGGCGGCCCCGGCGGCATGGGCGGCGGCCCCGGCGGCGCAGGACCGGGTGGTCCCGGCGGCCGCGGCGAGGGCGGGAGCGAGTCGAGCGAGAAGCTCGCGCGCGAGGTCGAACAGCTCCGCAAGGAAGTCGAGCGCACGAACAACAAGCTCGACCGCATCGCGAACGCGCTCGAAGACTAGAGTCTCTCGTAGACCGCTTCGAGGCGGTCGACCGCTTTCTCGACGCCGAAGCGTTCTCTGTGTTCGAGACACGTCTCCGCGAGGCGGTCGCGGTCGGCGAGCGCGCGCTCGATCGCGTCCGCGAACGCGGCGGTGTCGCGGGGCGGGTAGTGATAGCCGGTCGCGTCCTCCACGACGGTCTCGGCGAGTGCGCCGGCGTTCGCGGCGACCACGGGCGTGCCGCAGGCGTTCGCTTCGAGCGCGACCAGCCCCTGCGTCTCGACGGGACTCGGGAACGCGAACACGTCCAGCGACGAGTAGAACGCGGGGAGGTCCTCGCGGTCGAGGAAGCCGAGAAACTGGGCGTCGACGCCGTTCTCTCGGGCGCGGGCTTCGAGGTCGGCGCGGGCGGGACCGTCCCCGCCGAAGACGAGCGTGACGTCGAGGTCGGCGGCGGCGTCCACGAGGTCGCGGAGGCGTTTTTCGTAGCCGTGTCGGCCCGTGTATCCGACGAGGGGGCCGTCCGGGAGGGCGAAGCGCTCGCGGAATTCGGCGGGGTCGGTGGGCTGGAACTGCTGGAGGTCGATGCCGTTCGGGAGGGCTTCGACGGGCGTGTGGACGCCGATTTCGTCCTCGACGTGGCGTTTCGTCTCCTCGCTCGGCGTGAGCACGAGGTCGGCGCGGTCGAGGAACGCGCGCTCCCAGCGCTCGCTCGCGCGCTCCGTGAACCCCGTGACTGCATCGGGAACGAGGTACTCGGCGTACTCGCTCGTGGGCGTGTGGTAGTGCGCGACGAACGGGAGGTCGTTCCGGCGGGCGAGCCGGTAGCCCGCGACGCCGAGCGCGAACGGCGTGTGCGCGTGCACGATATCCACGTCGTGGAGCGCGTCCGGAATCGTCGGCGTTCCCAGCCGGAACCCCTCGTAGAACGGGAACGGGAGACTCCGAACGGGGTGTTCGCCGTCGTCGGGCGTGTAGTCGTCGGACCCCGGATAGACGACGGGCATCCGGCCGCCGCGCTGCCGCCAGCGGTCGCGCCACGTCTGAATCGTGTACGTGACGCCGTTCACCGTCGGCAGGTAGGTGTCCGTGAAGGCGGCGACCCGTGGAACCATTGTGCGGCGGTACTCACCCCCGCCTTATAGGGCGTCTCCTTTCTCCGCGACCGTCCGGTACACGTCGGTGAGGCGTTCGCCGACTACGTCGAGGCTGTGTTCGGCCGCGGTGTCGCGCGCGCCCTCGCCGAGGCGTTCGCGGAGGTCGGGGTCGTCGCGGAGTCGTTCGAGCGCCTCAACGAACTCGGCGTCCGTCTCCGCTTTCAGGCAGTCCTCGCCGTCGGTGAAGAACTCGTCGAACACGTCGATATCGCGGAGGACGACCGGCTTCCCGCACGCCATCGCTTCGAGGACAGCGATGCCCTGGTTCTCGACCTTCGCGGGGAACATGTAGATGTCGCCCGCGCCGAACGCCGCGCGCTTGTCGTCCATGTAGCCGGTGAACGTCACGTTCGCGGGCGGGTTCTCCACCCAGCGTTTCGTCGTCTTCGACGCCTGCGGCCCGGACTCGTAGGGGCCGAACCACGCGAAGTCGAAGTCGGTCTCCTGGGCGACCCGGCAGAACGTCGTGAGGCCCTTGCGCTCGATGACCTCCCCCACGGAGAACACGACGAGGCCGTCGAGGTCGAAGCTCTCCCGCGTCTCCTCCCGGAACGACTCGTACCCCTCCAGGCTCGCGGCGTCCACGCCGTTCGTGATAGTCTGGATGGGCGCGTCCACGGGATAGGAGTCGAGGAGGTCCTTCGTGTACTGGCTCGGGACGAGCACGCGGTCGGCCTGCGAGTAGAACCACCGGAGGTAGCGCTTGAGGGCGGGCGCGGCCTGCGTCGAGAATCGAAAGGAGTCCGCGAAGTCCTCGGCGGTCGTGTGCGCGTGCAGAATCAGCGGGATGTCGTTGCGCTTCGCGTGCCGCGCGACCGCGAGCGACCCCGGGCCGATGGTGTTGCAGTGCGCCACGTCGTACTCGCGGAAGAACGGCGCGCCCGTGAGCCGGGCTTTCCCCGCCGCGAACGGCGTGCCGCCCTGCCAGGGCGTCGTGACGACCTCGACGTCGGTGTCCGCGAGCGCCGCGCGCTGCTGGCGGGTCGCGGTGACGATACCGCCGCGGAGGCGGTCTTCCAGTTCGAGGTAGTTGAGGACGCGCATACACCGAGAACGGCGGCGACCGGGAATAATCCCACCGAAACACCTCACCTATCCGAGTGGGACGAGCGCTCGACCACGAAGGAGACGACTCACCCGATTCCCGGATTCCCGGAATAGCCCAGGTATTAATTAAAATGGAGTGTGGTATAAACAATATGGATCGGCGCGAATTCCTTAAGGCGGGTGTTGTGGCCGGTGTCGCGGCGTCCGCGGGCTGTGCGAGTTCGACGGAGCCAGCCCCAGTACTCACGGGTGACCCCGTGCCCGGCTGGCGGATGTACGGCCGCGACCCCGCCAGAACGTACACCGCGCCCGTGAAAGGAGAACAGCCGGAGTCAACGCCGCTCTGGTCGAAATACGGTAACCAAGACGTTATTCTGGAAGACCCTGTGATAGCGAGCGAGACGGCCTACGTCGCGTACGGCCGGAGTTCGATGTACCGAGAGACCAGCTACATCGAAGCACTCGACCTCGAAACCGGCCGACGGAACTGGCGAACGCCACTCGACGCGAACCGAATCGGTACGCCGCTCGTCGCCCCCGACGTGAATCGCGTGTTCGTCAACGCCGCGCCGCGAACGGGTGACACAGGCGTGCTCTACGCACTGGACGCGCAGTCGGGAGCCATCGTTGCGACGCGAACAGTTGACGACGACGGTGTCGGCCCGATACTCCGAACTCGGAACGGCATCCTCAGTTGTCGCGGCGGCAGTCTGGTTCGAACTGTCCGGCGATACGATGCGGGGGCGCTCGACGAGACGTGGTCGCGTTCGGACGTGTCACTTCCGGTCGTGGGCGGTGGAACGGCGTACATGACGACCTCGGCCGATACGCTCGTCGCGGTCGATAGTGCCTCCGGAGACACGGACTGGGAAGTAGAGAGTGTGCACACCGCGGCGCTCCGACTCACCGAAAGCGGAATCCACGTTCTATTGGGGAAAACGCTACAGTCGTTCGATGGAACGGGCGAACGACGTCGAACGTTAGAAATCGACCCGGGACTCGATCCAGCGCTCGCTTGGCCGCCCGTCGTCACCGAGTCGACACTCGTACTCCACTATTACTGGCCGATGGAAATCGCGACCTCACTGATTTCGGTGCCGCATCAGGGGAGCGACACCCTGTGGCGCGTCGTGTCCGACCGTACGCCCCGATTGCACATCGGTCTGGGCGACGATTTTATCGCCAGCTCCGGCGCACAACGTTCCACTCGAATCGTCAACGCTCGGACGCGCCGCGAAGAATACAGCGGTCACCTCGGAACGCCTGTCGCCGCGACGACGGACTACCTCATCACGCACGACATCGACGACGGACTCTCCGCGTATCGGATGCGGGACGACACCACGTAGCTCCGGAACCCCGGGTTCGGGGCGGAGGGGCGGCACCGGAACCGTTTTCGGCGGCGGCCCCCGAGCATCGGGCGATGAAGATAGCGGCGGAGCGAATCGAGCGCCTCGGCGCGCTCGCGAAGGAGGCGGCCGCGGAGGGCGAGACGGAGCGCGCGCGGACGTACGTGCGGCGGGCGCGCCGCATCGCGGAGCGCCACCGCCTCTCGCTCCCGCGGAAGCTCAAGCGCTTTTCGTGCGATGCCTGCGATTCCTACCTGATTCCGGGGCGGAACGCGCGGGTTCGCACGCAGGACGGGCACGTGGTGGTGACGTGTGACTGCGGGGAGCACGCGCGGTATCCGTACGACTGAGACTACTGCGTGGGCGTGACGGTGAGGTCGGTGGAAATCCAGCCGTCGGTGTTGTCGTCCTCGGTGAACACGGTGCGGTCGTCGGTGACGGTGCGCGCGGTGACGAGCGGGGCGTCAGGGTCGTTCGCGTCCTGCGACGGGTCGGTGGTACCCTGTGACGTGGCCATTACTAGTGTTTAGGCAGACCTAAACGAAAAAGGTTCGGGTTCTGGGGAGCGAGCCGCACCATTCTTTTAAGCCGCGCCCGAACGGGTCCGTAGACATGACGACAGAGGAACTCAAGACGAAGGCTCACAACGCCGACGTGACGGTGTGGGTCGGAAAGGAGGGCGTCGAGTCGGTCGTCGACGAACTCAGAGACCAGCTCGACACGCGCGACGTGGTGAAGGTGAAGTTCCTCCGCTCGTCGCGCGGCGGCACCGACACCGAGGAACTGGCGGACGACCTCGCAGACCGCGTGGGCGCTGACCTCGTCGAGACGCGCGGGAACACGGCGGTGTACCACTGATGGTCGAACCACTCCCGTTCATCGACGACGCGGTTCCCCAGTACGCGCTCGCCATCACCCAGCTGCTCTACTTCGTGGTGGCGTTCGTCGCGGTCTACCTCGTCGGCCGCCTCACCCTCATTCCCGTCGTCGACCGCGCGCTCAAGACCCGCGACCTCGACGCGCACTCCCGGACACCGCTGAAGCGACTCGTCCGCATCGTCATCGTGTTCGTCGGATTCGGCGTCGCGTTCGGATTCGCGGGCTACGGGAACTTCCTCACCAGCCTCGCGACCATCGCCGCCGCCGCGACGCTCGCCATCGGCCTCGCGATGCAGGACGTCATCCAGAACTTCGTCGCCGGCGTCTTCATCTACACGGACAAGCCGTTCCGCATCGACGACTGGATCGAATGGGACAACGGCACGTACTCGGGGATTGTCGAGGATATCAGTCTCCGCGTCACCCGCGTGCGGACGTTCGACAACGAACTCCTCACCGTCCCGAACAGCCAGCTGACTGACGGCGTCATCAAGAACCCCGTCGCGAAGAACAAGCTCCGCCTCCAGTTCCTCTTCGGCATCGGGTACGACGACGACATCGACAAGGCGACGGACATCATCGTCGAGGAAGCCGAGAAACACGACGGCATCATGGACGACCCCGGCGTGAGCGTTCGGCTGACCGAACTCGGTAACTCCTACGTCGGCCTCAAATCCCGGTTCTGGATAGACAACCCCTCGCGCGCCGACTTCGTGAAGACGCGCGGCGAGTACGTCACCGCGGTGAAGGAGCGCTTCGACGAGGAGGGAATCGACATCCCCTACCCGACCCGGACGCTCGACGGCGAAATCCAGGTGCAGGGCGACGAAATCGCTGGCTTCGGCGACGAGTAACTCACTCCTCTTTTCGCGGTTCGTCCGTGCCGTGCGTGAGCGCCGCCGCGATATCGCGCGGCGTCCCGTTCTCGCCGAACCGCCGCTGGTAGCGTCGAATCCAGAGCGCGATGAGCGGCGTGCCGACCGCGGTCGGCCACAGCCAGCGAACGACCGTCGGAAGGAAGAATAGGTTCACGGCGGAGACGGCGGTGACGGTGGCGATGTAACTTCCGAGCATGCGGGCGATGTGGCGGTAGAACCAATCGAAGCGCAACGACGGCCCGCGACGGAACGTCAGGAGGTCCTGACCGGCGAACGCGAGCGCGAGCGCGCCGAACGCGACGAGCACGACACTCCGTCCACGTCCCTCCACGAGGACGCCCCAGCCGCCGAGCGCGACCATTCCCACGGCAACAACGACCATCACGATGCCCGCAGCGTAGTCGAGCCGCGTCGCCGGCCGACCGCGAGGCTTCTGAGCGAGCGCGCGGTATCCGGCGAACACCATGTACCCGCTGAACACGGCGATTGACGCGAGGAAGAGGTCTCTAGTCGCGCTCGTCAACGCGAACGCGCTCAGGACGACGCCCGCCGTCCCCGCGACGTACACGGCGCCGAATCGGCGGTGAAGTCGGCTTCCCTTCCGCGACACCATCGCACCGGCCCCCGCGACGAGGGCCGCGACGCCGACACCGATGTGCGCCCACAGGACGGGCGTGAACCACGACGGAGCGGCCATGCCGGAGACAGGGACGGCGCTCGGGATAAACGCACCGCCGAGAACGCCGGAAGCTGACGGCTATCGAACGAAATTCGGTATGAATGGTGGACGGGCCGGGATCGCCCGAGCCGTCCCGCTCGGGTAGTCCCGGTCGCCTCCTCCGCCCCGCGACCCTTCGAGCGGCGAACGTCCAATGGTCCGCTGCTCACTTCCGTGCCTGACGGGGTCCCATCGGTGAACCGCGACGACAACGCCCCTGCAGGCGCGCGTCGCGGACCGCCGTCCCCGAAGGACGAGGCTTCTCTGTCGGCTTCCGGGGCCCGGGCGGGTTGGCCCGGACTCTCCCGGCGTTCGGCCCCCGCTAATGACCGTAGTGCGGGTGGG
>NZ_JAZHPG010000003.1:0-13985 GCF_036418315.1 Salarchaeum sp. III
GGCTACGGTACGCCCGGAAGCGAACACACAGCCTCCGGTCCTCGCCCACGTCGGGGAGCGGAGACGCACCAGTAGACGTGCGTATAACTGGTGGGACGGTGAACGGCAAGGGTCACCAGCCGATTGCTGGCGACTGATTGCCGGGAGTCCACATCAAAGCCCCATCACCAGAACTCTCTGATTTCTGGTTAGCAGTCAGAACGCGACGCGTTCTGACGACACCCTCAAGGACCGAGGCGCGGAGCGACGAGGGAGTAGGGTGGGGTAGTTTACACGTCGAGGCTGTAGAGGCGTTTGCGGGCGTCGGTGAAGGAGAACCGGGAGTCGACGAGCCCCTCGTCTTCGAGGCGGGTGAGCGCGTACCGGACGGTGCGCGCGGGGAGGAGGGTTTCGTCGGCTATCTCGCTCTGCGTGAGGGTGTCCTCGTACTCCAGAACCATCGCGACGAGTTTCGCGCTCGGGGGGAGGTCACGGACGCGTTCGAGGGTGTCGGCTTCGGCGGACTGAATGGCGCTCATCACTACCTCCTACAGCATACCGGAAGATAATATCTTCGGTTCAAACTAATTACTATGGGTGATATTTCGGTCACCCGAACTCATTTAGGAACCGCCGCCCTAACACTGGTGATGACTGACACCGTCGACGACGTCGACCTTCCATACGAGGGCGACGCGTCCAAGCAGGAGAAGATCGACGCCCTGCAGGAGCGCCTCGACGTCATCGAGGAGCAGAACGAGGAGATGCGGGACGAGTTGCTCGACGCGAACGCGGAGAACAACAAGTACCAGCAGAAGCTCGAACGCCTCAACCACGAGAACAAGAAGCTCAAGCAGTCCCCGCTGTTCGTCGCCACCGTCCAGGAACTCAACGACAACGGCGCTATCATCAAACAGCACGGGAACAACCAGGAAGCCCTCACCGAGGTCACCGAGGAACTGCGCGAAGACCTCGAACCCGGCGCGCGCGTCGCCGTGAACAACAGCCTCTCCGTCGTCCAGCGCCTCGACGACGAGGCTGACGTTCGCGCTCGCGTCATGCAGGTCGAGGAATCCCCCGACGTGGGATACGAGGACATCGGGGGCCTCCACGACCAGCTTCAGGAAGTCCGAGAAACCGTCGAACTCCCGATGGAGAACCCCGACATCTTCGACACGGTGGGTATCGACCCGCCGAGCGGCGTGCTCCTGCACGGCCCGCCCGGCACGGGGAAGACGATGATGGCGAAAGCCGTCGCCGCGCAGACTGACGCGACGTTCATCAAGATGGCCGGCTCGGAGCTCGTCCACAAGTTCATCGGCGAGGGCGCGAAACTCGTCCGCGACCTCTTCCAAGTCGCGCGTGACCACGAGCCCGCCGTCGTCTTCATCGACGAAATCGACGCCATCGCCTCCAAACGCACCGACTCCAAGACCAGCGGCGACGCCGAAGTCCAGCGGACGATGATGCAGTTGCTCTCCGAGATGGACGGCTTCAGCGAACGCGGCGACATCCGCATCATCGCCGCCACCAACCGCTTCGACATGCTCGACCGCGCCATCCTCCGCCCCGGCCGCTTCGACCGCCTCATCGAAGTCCCCCACCCCGACGAGGAGGGCCGCGAGAAGATCTTCCAAATCCACACGCGCGGCATGAACCTCGCAGACGGCGTGGACTTCACCGAACTCGCCGAGGAAACCGACGGCTCCTCCGGCGCGGACGTGAAAGCCATCTGCACCGAAGCCGGTATGTTCGCCATCCGCGACGACCGCAACGAAGTCACCATGGCGGACTTCCGCAACGCCTACGAGAAACTCACCGACGACGACACCGAACCCGACGTCTCCCGTACCTTCGCCTGAAAGCCCTTTTTCGGGCGCGGAGCGCCCGAAAAACCCCTTTCAATGTCCCAACCCGGCAGATCGCGCCCTGTCGGGCGCTCCCGCGGTTGCGAAGCCCCTCCTCGCTATCGGTTCGTTTGACTACTGTCGGTTCCGTTGTTCGGTGAGTTCGGAGCACGCCCCTCCGAGAAGACTTATGCCGACCGTGGCGCCGTGTGGTGGTATGAGCGAAGGAGACGCGGTCGAGGCGGTCGAGGAACCGGTGACGCCCGCGCGGATCGCGAGCGACCTCCGCGACCTTGGCGTGCGGGGCGAGACCGTCATCGTCCACTCGTCGGTGTCGAGCCTGGGCTGGGTGCCGGGCGGCGCACAGGGCGTGGTCGAGGCGCTCCGGGCCGCCGTGACGCCGGCGGGGACGATAGTGATGCCGACGCACACCAGCCACCTCTGCACGCCCTCCGTCTGGGAGAACCCGCCGATTCCGGACGACTGGCTCCCGACGGTTCGGGAGTCGATGCCGGCGTTCCGGCCCGACGTGACGCCCTCGCGCGGCGTCGGGGCGGTTCCCGAGTGTTTTCGCACGTATCCGGACGCGGTTCGCAGCACGCACCCCCAGTACTCCTTTGCGGCGTGGGGCGCGGACGCCGACGACATCGTGGCAGACCACGAGCTCGACTACGGACTCGGCGAGAACTCGCCGCTCTCCGCCGTCTACAACCGCGGCGGTCTCGTGCTCATTCTCGGAACGGACCACGAGACGAACACCTCGCTCCACCTCGCGGAGAGCCGCGCGGACTACGAGCGCGACGAGACCGTCGAGGAGGGGTCGGTACTCGTCGACGGGGAGCGCGAGTGGGTCGAGTTCGCGGATATCGAGCGGACGACCGACGACTTCTCGGATGTGGGTGCGGCGTTCGAGGCCGACGTGGGCGTCGAGACGGGACGCGTTGGGGTGGCGGACGCGAACCTCCTCGACCAGCGCGCGCTCGTGGACTACGCGACCGAGTGGTTCAGTCAGAACCGATAGCGCCGAACGCCCGTTTCCGCGGTCGCTGGGGCGTCGCGTAGCAAATTCTGCCAGTACTCTCGGAACAGATTTATGTAGTGGAAACCAAACCTTGAGGTATGACATCGAATGTCAATAGACGGGACGTGATTCGTGGCGTCGGGGCGGCAGGCATCGTCGGACTCGCCGGCTGTTCAAGCAACGGCGGGGGCGACGACACCACCACCAGCGGAACGACGACCGCCTCCGGCGCGCGCACCCTCAAACAGGGCGTGCTCCTCCCCACGACGGGCGGGCTCGCCGACCTCGGCGTTCCGATTAACAACGGCGCCATCCTTCCGCGCATCCTCCTCGAAGGCGAGACGGACTTCACGCTCGACTTCTCCGAGCAGGACACGCAGACCGAGGCGAACGCCGCGCAGTCCGCGGCGCAGACCCTCCGGAACTCCGGCTATCCGGCGGTCACGGGCGCGGCGTCCTCCGAGGTGACGATCGCTGTCGCGAAGAACGTCTTCATCCCCTCGGGGATGGTCGGCTGTTCGCCCGCGAGCACGTCGCCCGCTATCACCGACCTCGAGGACAGCGGCCTCATCTACCGCACCCCGCCGACGGACGCGCTCCAGGGCGAGGTGCTCGCGTCGGTCGCGATGGACCGCCTCGACGCCTCCACGGCAGCGACGATGTACGTGAACAACTCCTACGGACAGCTGCTCTCCGACAGCTTCTCCAGCGCGTTCAGCGATAACGGCGGCGAGATGCTCCAGCAGGTGTCCTTCCAGAAGGCACAGAGTTCGTACACGTCCCGCCTCAGCCAGGCGCTCTCCGACGACCCTGGCGCCATCGTCGTCATCGGCTACCCCGAGAGCGGGAAGCAGCTGTTCCGGGACTTCTATACGGACTTCGACTCGGACATCCCGATTCTCGTCACGGACGGCCTCCGGTCGGCGAGCCTTCCGTCCGACGTGGGCAACGACATGTCGAACGTCACCGGCACCGCGCCGCTCGCGGCCGGCCCCGGGACGGAGTACTTCACCGAGCAGTTCCAGTCCGAGTTCGGGAACGAACCCGGTGTGTTCACCTCACAGGCGTTCGACGCGACCGCCGTGTGCCTGCTCGCGAACGCCGCCGCGGGCGAGAACGACGGCGCCGCAATCGCCCAGGAGATGCAGGCCGTCGCCAACCCCGGCGGAGAGACGGTCACGCCGAGCACGCTCGCGGACGGCCTCGAGATGGCCGCCGAAGGGACGGAAATCCAGTACGAGGGCGCGTCCAGCGCGGTCGACTTCGACGAGAACGGCGACCTGAAGGCCGCGACCTACGAGTACTTCGGGTTCGAGTCCGGCGGCGGCATCGAGACCATCGACGAGATCAAGTACACCGCCTAACTCGACCGAACTGTCGCTTTTTCTTTCGACACAGCCGCGATAGCGACGCGAACGCGCGACGAAAAGAGACCGATTAGCCGCCGAGGAAGTCCTTACGGACCTCCTCGTCGTCGAGGAGGGTGTCGCCGTCGTCCATGTACCGGTTCTCTCCCTGCACGAGCACGTACCCGCGGTCGCAGCGCCGCAGCGCCTCCTTCGCGTTCTGCTCGACCATCAGGATGGACGTGCCGTCGTCGTTGATGCGGTCGATGCGGTCGAACATGTCCTCCACGAGGTCGGGCGCGAGACCCGCCGAGGGCTCGTCCAGCATCAACAGGGCGGGGTCAAGCATGAGCGCGCGCCCCATCGCGAGCATCTGCTGCTGGCCCCCGGAGAGCGACCCCGCGGTCTGCTCCTGGCGCTCCTCGAGGATGGGGAAGCGCTCGAACACGTCACGGAGGCGGTCCTCCGGCACGCTGTCGAGGATGTACGCCCCCATCTCGAGGTTCTCGCGCACGCTCAGTCCCGCGAACACGTTCTCGTTCTGCGGGACGTACCCGAGGCTCTCGTGGATGATGTCCTCGGGGTTCCAGCCGTGGATTTCGGTGCCGTCGAACGTGATACTTCCGTCCATGTAGTCGGTGAGGCCGAACACGGACTTCATCACGGTCGACTTTCCCGCGCCGTTCGGGCCGACGATGGTGACGTACTCGCCGTCCCGGACGTCGAGGTCCACGTCGGAGAGCACCTGGAGGTCGCCGTAGCCCGCGTCCAGCGAGCGCACTGACAGTAGGCCCGCCTCGTCCTCGGGGAGCCGGGCGTCCGTTGCAGCGTCGGTCATACCGTCCCTCCGAGGTAGGCCTCGATAACTTCCTCGTTCTCCGTTATCTGTTCCGGCGGCCCCTCGTCGAGGACGCGGCCCTGGTGCATGACGATGACGTGCTCGCAGTTCTCCATGATGAGGTCCATGTCGTGTTCGACCAGGAGGAAGGTCAAGCCCTCCGACTCCCGGAGTTCGTGAATGCGGTCGAGGAGCTTCTCCTCCAGCGTCGGGTTGACGCCGGCGAACGGTTCGTCCAATAACATCACGTCCGGGTCGGTCATCAGCGCCCGCGCGAGTTCGAGGAGTTTGCGCTGGCCGCCGGAGAGGTTGCCCGCGAGTTCGCCCGCGAGGTGGTCGATCTCGAAGAACTCCAGCGTCTCCCACGCGCGTTCGCGCACGGACTCCTCCTCGGCGACGACGCCCGACCGGAGGCCGGGGAGCACCGAGCGCGTCGCGGACTCCCCGGACTGCCCACCCGGCGCGAGCATCATGTTCTCGAGGACGGTCATGTCCTCCAGTTCGCGCGCGAGCTGGAACGTCCGCACCAGCCCGCGCTGCGCGATTTTGTGCGGTGGTTCGCCCGTTATCTCCTCGTCGCGGAAGTGGACGCTTCCGCTCGTCGGCTCGTGGACGCCCGTGATGCAGTTGAACGTCGTGGACTTCCCGGCGCCGTTCGGCCCGATGAGGCCCGTGAGCGAGCCTTCCTCGACGGCGAACGTCGCGCCGTCCACGGCGGTGATGCCGCCGAACTCCTTCCGGAGATTGTTCACGCGGAGCGGGAGGCTGCGCGGCGTCGTCTTCGCGGCCTCCTCCGTGGGCGAGTCCTGCGACTCGGGTTCCGCGTCCAGTTCCTCGTTCGTCTCGGGGATGTCGGGGTCGTCTGCGTTACTCATCGGTCTCACCTCCGGTGGTCGTGTCGGCGGGGCGACTGTCCTCGGAGAGCGGGACGGCGGCCGCGGTTTCGGTGCGGTCGCCGAGAATTCCGTCCGGCTTGTACTGCACTAGTAGGACGAGCAGAGCACCCATGAACATGAAGCGTAACGTGTCGATGTTCGCGAGGAGGAACGCGACGACGGCGAGCGGGTCGCCGCTCGCGACGGTGGTCACGACGTTGTCGGGCGCGCTCGGAAGCGCGACGTTGTAGTCCGCGAGCAGTTTCACGATCACGTCGGAGAGTATCGGTGGTGCTTCGTAGAGCAGGCTCGCGAACACCGCGCCGCCGATGATGCTGCCGGTGTTGGAACCGGCGCCGCCGATGATGAGCGCGATGAAGATGTAGAACGTGAGTTCCGGCCGGAAGTTCGTGGGAACCACCGACGCGCGCGGCCCCATCGCGTACCAGAGAATGCCCGCGAGACCCATGAGACCGCAGCCGAGCGCGAACGCCCGGACCTTGAAGCTCTGCGTGTTCTTCCCGAGGGACTGCGCGGCGACTTCGTCCTCCCGAATGGCCTTCAGCACGCGGCCGAACGGCGACTTCCCGGCGCGTTCGAGCAGCAGGTAGACGAGCAGGAGGACGACGAGCACGCCGAGCGTGTAGACGATGTTTATCATCACGATGCGCGTCAGGTCGAGGGGTTCGCCCAGTCCGAACACGAACGAGCCGAGCGCCGTGGGTTCGGAGATGATGCTCCCGGGGTCGGTGAGCAGGAGCGTCTGCACGGGGCTCGTCGGGAGGTTGTCGAACCCGCTCGCGCCGCCCGTGATGTCGATGAGGACGGGCGAGTTCAGCGTGAGCCGGATGATTTCGGAGAACGCGACGGTGACGATGGCGAGGTAGTCGGCGTCCAACCGTAACGCCGGGAGCGCGGCGACCAGTCCGATGACGACGGCGGCGAGGATGCCGCCGAGCACGCCGACCGGGAGCGGGAGGCCGAGACCGGGCGGGACGCCGCCGGGGTCCGCGGAGAGGATGACGGTGGTGTACGCGCCGACCGCCATGAAGCCCGCGACGCCGATGTTGAACAGTCCCGTGTACCCCCACTGGATGTTCAGCGCGAGCACGGCGATGCCGTAGACCGCCGCGAGGAACGTCACCCGCCGGAGGGTCGCGACGACGCCGTACGTCGGGTACTCGAGGAACGCGCTGAGCGCGTAGAACAACACCCAGATCGCGGCGAACAGAACGGTGACCTTGAACGCGTCGTTGCGCACGACCGCCGTGAGGAGACTCTGGTTTTCGTTTTCGCTCATGTTGTCTTCACCCCGCTGAAGATGCCGGATGGGCGGAACAGGAGGATGAGAATCATCAGCAGGAACGCGGTCGGGCGCGCGAACGCCGACCAGTCGCCCTGCAGCCACACCAGCGACACCCGACTGGCGAGACCGATGACGAGGCCGCCTGCGATGGCGCCGTAGATGGAGCCGATGCCGCCCATGATGACAGCGGCGAAGATGAGGAGGAGGAGCCGCCAGCCGGTCGTGAACCCGAGGCCGCCCTGGCTGAGGACGAGCAGGAAGCCCGCCGCGCCCGTGAGGCCGGCGCCGATTATCCACGTCGTGCTGATGACGCGCTCGGTCGGGATGCCGCTGACGCGCGCGAGGTCGCGGTTGTCCGCCATCGCGCGCATCGCCTTCCCGAGTTTCGTGCGCTGCAGGAGGACGTGCAGACCGAGCATGAGGAGGACGGCGATGATGATGAGCGTCACTTCATGGGCGTTCACGATGAGCGCGCCCGCGTTACTTGGGACGAGCACGGACGGGAACAGGTCGACGAGAAACGCCGGGGCGACCTCGGCGACGGTCTCGGCGAATCCGACGATGACCTGAACGAGGTCGAAGCTCGGCAGGCTCTCCGTCGATGTGACGATGCGGCGGCTGTTCCCGAACACGAGGCTGATGAGGTAGCGGAGCGCGAACGCGACCCCGATGGACGCGATGAGGAGGGAAATGCCGTCGGCGTCCCGGATGGGGCGGTAGACGACGCGGTCGATTGCGAGCGCGAACACGAGCGTCGCGAGGATGGACACGATAAGTCCGAGCACGACCGCGAGCGGGGAGAGCCAGAGGTTCGCGCCGACATCGCCCGGGGGCGTGCGGAGGAGGACGAGGTTGACGAGGTCGAGGCCGCCGAACCCGGCGATGACGTACGTGACCGCCCACCCGGAGAACGCGCCCGTGGTGAGGTAGTCGCCGTGCGCGAAGTTCGCGAAGTTGAGGATGCTGTACGTGAGCGAGAGGCCGATGCTCGCGAGTCCGATGACGAGCCCGATGACGAGTCCGTTCCAGACGTAACTACTGAACTGGCCGAACGGAATCGCGCCGCCGATGCCGCCGGAGAGGTCGCCGACGACCGGTAGCTCGCTGACGACCGGAACCGTCGCGAGTGAGACGCTGGCGCCGACGCCGGCGAGTTTGAGGACGAGGTCGACGACGAGGAACGCGCTGAACGCGACGACGAGCGCGCCGCCCGGGCCGCTCTTGGCGAACGCGACCCCCCGTTCGAGGGCGGACTGTCCATTGGTTTCTATACCCATGGGTGGTGTCAGGATACGGGTGTTCAATAATGCTCCGCTCGGTCCCATACTTCCCGCTGTTCGGGTGACAGGTCGCTAGGACCGTCTGACGCGCGGCGCGAACGCCGCGAACGCGAGGCCGAAAACGAGGAGCCAGAGGCCGGGAACGAGCAGGTACCACGGCATCCCGAAATGCATGAATCCGGGGCTTCCGAAGCCGAGCGCGGTCACCGCGAGGTAGGAGAAGGAGAGCAGGGCGACCTGCACGACAGCGTACCCCGCGAGCAGTCGCGCGTCGGCGTCGAGCGCGTTCGGCGCGTGAGGAGCCATCAGAGTGCGGTGAAGACGGCGTAGGGCACGCCGAAGAACAGGACGGTCATGCCGACGAGCACGAGGAGGTAGCTGACGAGGGTTCCGAGGGCGGCCGTCCACGACGGGTGGTCGAACGACTGAACGCTCATACTCACCCTCTCGCCGCCGAGGGTCTTAAAACGTATTAGTCGAGGATGTCCGCGATGCGCCGGGGCTCCCCGGAGAGGCTCGGGTTCGGTTCGATGAGCTTGATGACGTCGTGGTCGGTCACGTCCGGGTAGGGCTTCTCGGTCGCGTCCTCTATCATCTCCTTCTCCAGGCGGAACTCCGTGCCGGCGTAGACGGCGTCCACGCCCTTCTCGTCGAACGACATCGTGGTCATGTCCCCAGACAGGGCGTGGAAGAAGAAAAGCGCCACGTCACGGCGATAGCTTCAAATGGATGCCCGCGGTCGGTTCGGGTACGATGTCCGCTCCCAGTACATCCGCAGGACGCGCCCGGGAGCGGACAGTGCGCTCAGCCGCGTGACGCGGGCCTCACCCGCTTCGCGCGCCGGGCGCGCTCCCTTCGCTCGTCGCGTTTTCCGCATCGCTCCCAACTACCGACCACAGACAGATGTTCCCCGAAACCATCGAGACCGACCGACTCGAACTGAAACGCCTCGACGACCACGTGGACGTGCTCGACTACTACGAGGTCTGCGCGCACGACCCCGCCATCGAGGAGATAACGCGGTACATGTCGTGGAGTCCGCACGACACCCCGAAGGAGACGAAGGAGTACCTCGACCACGTCCGCGAGCAGTGGGCGGACGCCGAGAGCGCGCAGTACGGCATCTTCCCGAAGGACGCGGACGACCTCGCGGGCGCGACCGGGCTCGGCGTGGACTGGGACCGGACCCTCGGCACGCTCGGCTGCTGGCTCCGCAAGCCCTACTGGGGCCGCGGCTACTCGGGCGAACGCGCCGCCGCCCTCCTCGAGCTGGCGTTCGACACGCTCGACCTCGACTGCGTGCAGGTGAGTCACGTCCCCGGAAACGAGCAGTCCGAGCGCGCCATCACGAAGTACGTCGAGCGCCACGGCGGCCGCCGCGAAGGCCGCCTGCGGAACGCGCTCGCCGACCAGGACGGCAGCGTCCACGACGAAGTCCGGTACACCGTCACGCGCGAGGAGTACGAGACTGCGCGGGGATAGGGGTCGGGTCCTCCGAGAGGCTTTTACCCCCTGCCGTCCAGAATCGGGGTGTGCTGGGCACGGACCCCCTCGACGAACTCTCGATTCCGGACGGAACGACGGTCGAAGAACACGACCTCGTGACGGACGGCGACGTGCTCGTCGGCGGGCAGAGCACGGTCGAGTTCGGGGTTCGCGGCCACAACGTCCTCGCGGGCGAACGCGTGCAGTTCGACGGCGACATCGAGGCCGAGGGCGACTGCCGGCTCGACATGTGGTGTGACGTCGACGGGAACGTCCTCGTCGGCGCGGACGCCTACCTCGGCGAGCGCGTGAACATCGACGGCCGCCTCGTCGTGGGCGGCGACCTCGACATCGGCGACGACGTGGACATCACCGAAGGGTTCGAGGCGAACGGCTGGATTGTCATCAGGAACCCGATGCCGACCATCGTCTTCTTCATGGTCTACCTCTCCCACCTCCTCCGCATCGGCGAGGAGGAGGAGGCCCAGGACCTCGTGGACGAACTCACGGACGCGGAGGAGGCCGAACCCATTCGGGTGCCGCGGAGCGCGCACGTCAGCGACGACGCGTGGCGCGTCTCCACGCCGGCGACCATCGGCGACGAGTGCCGCCTCCACGGGAACGTCCGCGCGACCGAAATCGAGGTCGGCCGCGAGAACAACATCTTCGGGAGCCTGCGCGCGCAGGGCGACATCGTCGTCGGCCCCGACACGAAGATTCACGGCGACGTGACTACGCGGGGCGGGGACGTGACAATCGAGTCGGGCGCGCTCGTGCTCGGGAACGTCTCCGGGACGGACGTGGAGATTCAGCCCGAGGCCGCCGTGGACGGCTCCATCCGGGCGAGCGGCGAGACGCGGATGGCGGGGACGGACGTGGAGCGAGAACCCGAGTAGTCAGTCGCGCTGCTGGTCGAGCGGGTCGTCGATTTCACCCATCACCGCCTCGAACGCGTCCGTCGCGGTGACGAGGCCGACGACCTCGCCGTCTCGGAGGACGAGGGCGAGTTCCTGATTCTCCGCCTGGAACTGGTCGATAGCGTCGCTGACGGTCGTGTCCGCGGCGAGCGTCATCGGTGGTGCAGCGACCTCGGCCAGTTCCATCTCGCCCGACCGAATCTCGTCGATGTGGTCGATGACCGCGGGGACGTAGACGATACCAACGAGGTCTTCGGGCGTCTCTCCGACGAGCGGATACCGGGTGTGCGGCGACGAGGTGAGCCGGTGGATGTTCTCCTCTATGGACTCGGCGGTGGAGAGGAACACCACGTCGTCGACGTCGACCATCACGTCCGTCACCGCGGTCGTTCCCACGTCGAGCGCGTTCACGACCTCGGTGAGGCGTTCCTCGGAGAGGTCGCCGCGGGCGAGCACGGACTCGAGGCGGTTCCGGAGTTCCGCGCGAGTTTCGATGACGTCCTCCTCGGTTTCGAGCCACGCGCCCGTCATCTCCACGCCGAACAGCCGAAGGGTGCCCTTCGCGATACCGTCGCCGAGGGTGATGATGGGGGAGATGGCGAAGTGGAACCAGTAGAGCGGCGCTGCGCCGTACTTTGCGACGAAACGGGAGCGCTCGACGCCGAGGTAGGTCGGCGTCTGCTCGCCGTGCGTCAGGTGGAGGAGGTTGATGAGGAGGAACGCGAGCACCGCGCCGGCGCCGACGGACGCGAGGAACGTCCCGTGGAACACCGGCTCGAAGATGGCGGCGAGCGCGGGTTCGGCGACGATACCGACCGCGATGCTGGACGCCGTAATCCCGACCTGGCACGTCGTCAGGTAGAGTTCGAGGTCGTTCGTCATCTCCCACGCGCGCTCAAGCGCCGGGTTTCCGCCGACGAACTCCTCTTCCGTGAACTGGCGGGCGCGCGTCAGCGCGAACTCGATGGCGACGAAGAAACCGTTCGCGAGAATCAGTCCGAGACCCGCGACGAGACGTATCGTTACCTCAAGCGAGTTCATCGTCCCAGGGATTCCGGCCGGCGCCGAATAGCCCTTGTGGCGATTGTCAGCAACCGAAAGCCATTCTTCGCCACTGTGACTAGTCGGGCTATGCTCTCTCTCGCGCTCGCCGGGAAGCCGAACGCCGGCAAATCCACCTTCTACACCGCGGCGACGATGGCGGACGTGGACGTGGCGAACTACCCGTTCACGACCATCGACGCGAACCGCGGCGTCACGCACGTCCGCACCGACTGCCCCTGCCTCGAACGCGACGAGCGCTGCGGGCACGAGCACTGCCACGACGGGAAGCGCTACGTCCCCGTCGAACTCCTGGACGTGGCGGGTCTCGTCCCGGGCGCGCACGAGGGGAAGGGTCTCGGAAACCAGTTCCTCGACGAACTCACGAACGCCGACGCCATCCTGAACGTCGTGGACGCCACGGGCGGCACGAACGCCGAGGGCGAACCCGTCGAAATCGGGAGTCACGACCCGCTCGAGGACATCGACTTCATCGAGCGCGAGATGGACCTCTGGCTCGCCGGCATCATCGACCGGAACTGGGAGACCGTCGAGCGGCAGTCTCGGAGTCCCGGGTTCGACATGGACGACGCGCTCACCGACCTCCTCACGGGGTTCGGCGCGACCGAACACGACGTGGCGGCCTGCCTCCGTGAACTCGACTATCCGGAGAGTCCGATGGCGTGGGAGGAATCTCATCGCGAAGCCCTCGCCACCCTCGTCCGCGAGCGTACGAAACCCATCGTGGTCGTCGCGAACAAGATAGACGCCGCGCCCGAGGAGAACGTCGAGGCCCTGCGCTCGCTCGACAAACCGGTGATTCCCGCGACCGCGCAGGGCGAACTGGCGCTCCGCCGCGGCGCGGACGCCGGCGCTATCGACTACGACCCGGGCGACTCCACGTTCGAGGTCGTCGGCGAACTCCCCGACGACCAGCGCGCGCTCCTTGACGCGCTCTCAGACACGATGGACGAGTACGGCGGCACCGGCGTCCAGCAGGCGCTCGACCACGCCGTCTACGAACTCCTCGACCACATCACCGCCTACCCCGTGCAGGACGCCTCGAAGTGGACGGACGGCCAGGGGAACGTCCTCCCGGACGCCCACCTCCTCCCCCGCGGCAGCACGCCCGTCGACCTCGCGTACGCCGTCCACTCCGACATCGGCGACGGCTACCTCCACGCCGTCGACGCCAAAACCAGCATGGAGGTCTCCGATTCCTACGAGCTTGAGGAAGGCGACGTCATCAAAATAGTCAGCACCGCGAAGTGACACGTCCGCGCCTGGCGGATTCTGCAAGGGCGAACGAGCGCGCAAGCGCGAGTGAGGGCTTGCGAGGGCGACGTCATCAAAATAGTCAGCACCGCGAAGTGACTCGGGCTACTTCTCGATAGTCGTCGTCTCGACGTTCTCGCGCACCCACTGGGCGGCGCGTTCGACTTCCCCACGGTCCGTTCCGGTGACTTTGATGCGGTTCGGCTCGTCGGTCGCCGGGTAGCTGCCGACGGTCACGTCGAACGCGTCCCGGAGGTCTTCGAGTCGGCTCGTGAGCGCGCCTTCCGGAGCGGGCGTGTAGACGGTCTCGGAGACGACATCACCCCCGAAGTCGTCGGCCATCCGCTCGAAGACGGCTTTCATCTCGCTCGGAACGCCCGGGAGGACGTACACCGAATCGACGACCGCCCCCGGGGCGAGGCCGGCGTCGTTCGGGACGACGCGCGCGCCCTCGGGCACGCTCGACCACGCGTCGAAATCGAGGTCGAGGTCGTACGCGTCCACCAACTCGGGGTTGTCGTCCGCGAACGCGGTCGCGGTCTCGACCACGTGTTCCTTCGCCTCGTCGCTCACCACGACATCGCGACCCACGCCGTCCGCGACCCCGTCCAACGTCACCACGACGGGCGGCCCCCCGAGGCCGCCGATACCGATGAGGACGCAGTAGTCACCGGGAACGAGTTCGCGCGCTGCCTTCTTCACGGCGTGGTAGGCGGTGATGCCGGCGTCGGCGTGCGGCGCGATGTCGACCGGGTCGGTGTCGTCGAGCGTGATT
>NZ_JAZHPG010000005.1:0-2364 GCF_036418315.1 Salarchaeum sp. III
AATTGTTTTATTTTGGTGATCATAAATCATTATCAATCCCCCTAATTAGGTAATTACCTAATTATTTTCTGGAGGTTTCTTTGAATTCCTTCTTTTAATAATAATCCAAATAAAAAAGCGCGTTATTAAATAAACGCGCCCCTAAAGCGGAAGACTTGAATCCGAGATAACTATAGAATTATTTTTAACATAGTACGTAAATCTTTGTTTTCTTATGTCCCAATACAAAACAAAGAACGCTGATCTTTTTCAGATCGCGCTCTTATCAATTATACTTGATATCAAGAAAAACTATATAATATAAATCATATATAATTCATTTAAAAGAATTGCGTCCGTTTTTTGGATAACTCGAATCAACATAATCTAGAAATATTAGTTTGTTTAGAGAATCCCCATAACTCACGTGATATTTGAACTGAATTTGGGCTATATAATATCAATATAAACATGCAAAGGTTTAATTCATTACCTTTTTAACTATCTATTTCTTCCTTTTCAAAGCCTAGTTTTTTAGGTAATTCATCCCCATTTTCTTCAGATAGTCGGATGTATTCCTCTTTGACTCGGTATCTCTCCTCAAACAGTTCCTTAATTGTATCTCCTAGTTTCCATGGTGTAAATTTGTTATTAAAGGTAGAATTTAAGACCCGCACCATGTCATGATTTAATCCATATAATTTAATATATAGCTCAATAATGTTTCGATTTTCCCTCGCCCAGTCAAAGTCTCTTATTTTTGGAATTCCAAATGCAATGTCATAAAATATATCAAAAAAACCTGACTCTTGAAGAGTAAGGACATCAACGCGTTCAAGATGATAGAATATTGAGTCGTTTACAATATTTACGACATGCTCTATTGCTTCTCGCTTTTCTAATTTAGGTATTAGATCATTTCGTAACATTGAGATAAATAATGGATATAGTCTATAAGAATTATAAAATTGTTCTTTCCACAATAATCTAATAAATTGAGGTTCCTCTCTAAAACATATAACAGCATTCGGTTTATACCGCAATAAGTCTAATGTGTATCTCTTTTTATTCATAAGAAACCTTACTACCTCTTGTCTCATATCTGCTCGCTCTTTTTGTAACAACGTAATCCAAAAATCTTGTACATCTTCAGCTTTATTAAGTGTATTATTGTCAAAATAATCGTAAATTTCTGTTAAAAATGCTTGTATTTCTTCCTTTTTAACAGTAAGGATAATTGCTTCAATTAAACTTGTGAAATCAGCTTGCTTAGGTGTTTTGCTTCTATCAAAATGTACCTTGATTCTTTCAATTATGGACTCTTTACCACCATTTACAGCAAATTTTTCGAGATTTGATTGAACATATAACCAAAAGGTTTCTACATGTTGATAACTAATTTTATTTCCTTTTGCATGCGCACAATCATTTCTTCTATCTTTCCAATATTCATATTGTCTTCTAACGTCTTCACTCACTAAAAAGAACTCGACAGGCTGTTTTCGCTTTACAGCTTCTATAACCTGGCTTTCCCAATTATCATCTTCCAGTAACTTTCTCTGCATATCATTCCACATGCCTTCCGGACACTCATTCGGTTTTTGCGAATTAAGTAACCGTTCTTTTATAATCGTTTGGAATGCTAGAAATGAATATAGTAGTGCAGCTCGATGAGCTGATGCCCGATAACATAAGACTGATTCATCTAATAACGCTTTTGTCTGCGTGGAAATCTTTCGATCTTTTAACCATTCTTCAAATTCGATTCTCATTTTCCCCTCCGCTACCTTTATAATAAACACCAATAAAAGGATGAATATTGTCGTTTTATATTCATATACTTTTTAAAGCATTATGACTATTGCATATAAAATTCATAAACAAATAGACATTTTTATTAAATGAATGCACCCTTATATTGATGAACTAAATTATAGGAATAGTAATTTATCCTTCAACTATAATTCCTTAACTCTACTCATAAATTTTTGTACATCATTAATTAGTAATATTTTGTTAGTTCTTTGATTATTTTAATTACAAGCTCTATTAACTCTTCTCCAGTTTTGCTATTGTCACCTAAAGACTCATACAAAGGATAAAGTGTATCTTTTCCAACAAAATTACTAAAATCATTTATAACTTGTTCCCATAAGTCAAAAGCCGTAAAGCCTGTTGCACCCACAGGAATTGGGATTGCCCCATTTTTAATTGAAATGTCAAACTCTTCTTTCATTCCATTAGCTTCCATTACTTTTCCTGTATTTTCATCTATTTTATTACCAAAGATGAAGATCGAGATACCCACATTTGTAAGCATCTGTTCTCTATATTTTGTCCACAATTCACCTATTAGCATATCTCCAGATGAGGTTTGAGGAAAAG